>JBBQLG010000061.1:0-33056 GCA_038327655.1 Cytophagales bacterium | reverse complement strand
GTTCGGCGGCAGCATAGGCGGTCAGACGGCCCTGCTCAGCAAACGTTGGCCTGATGGTTGGCAACAGCGATGGGTCGAAGCCGAAGTGATTCATTAAAAAATCGGCCGGTTGGTTCGACTGAAAGTCCCAGAGTGTTCCTTCTGATAAGCCGGACGGTGTCGTGATGATTTCGCCGGTCATGCGGGCGGCTAAATAATCGCCGGGGAGCATGAATTTAGCCACTTCAGCGTACACCGTCGGCTCGTTTTCTTTTACCCATGCCAGTTTTGCCGCCGTAAAATTACCGGGCGAATTGAGCAGATGGGTCATCGTACGGTCGTGGCCCAGCGCATCGAACGCCCGGTTTCCGTAGGCCACCGCCCGGCTGTCGCACCAGATAATGGACGGGCGCAGGACATTGAAATGGTTGTCGACGACTACCAGCCCGTGCATCTGGTAGGAGATGCCAATGGCTTTTACGTCTTCGGGCCGAACACCCGACTGTGCTAAAACGGTTTTACTGGCCAGACAGGCGTTTTGCCACCAGGATTCGGGGTTTTGCTCGGCATAGCCCGGCTGGGGGGCGTCGATGGGCAGTTCGGTGGCGGGGAAGAAGGCCGAGGCAACAGCGGTGCCGGTATCGGCGTTTAACAAGCAGGCTTTTACGGACGAACTGCCGAGGTCAATTCCAAGAAAATACATAGGAGTGCAGGGTTCAGATGGGTGCAAAATAACGGAACCGCGACGAACCCGCCAATAAAATAACGGCGCGGTTTAAACCCTTTGGCTCGTATGTCGTCAAAATAAATGTATACTGTTATTAAACAGATCACTACCCATGAAACTGATCGTGCTTACCGCCTTGACTATAACCCTGTTAGCCGCCTGTCAGACATCGCAGTCGACCCAGACCAACCCGAATAGCCGGGCCGCTTCCACGGGGACTGATAACCAGACAGCCCCCAGGCAACTGAATGATATCTGGGCCTTGAGACAGCTAAACGGAAAACCGTTTGATAAAAGCCAGTCGCCCCGGCAGCACCCATACATCGAAATTAACCTGCGCGACAGCCGGGTGGTGGGTTCGACGGGCTGTAACCGGCTGAGTGGTGCCATGCAGGTGACGGCCAACACCCTGAAATTTGGCCCGCTGATGACGACCAAAATGGCCTGTACGACTGGCACCTCCATCGAATCCGACTTTTTAAGAGCTTTGGAAACGGCAGACGCCTATAAGCTCGACGGCCTGACACTGACACTTTTTCAGGGAACCACCGAGCTGATGACGCTTGGGAAAGGGGATTGACATGGGCTGGTGACCTTTCACCCCCCACCCCCTTCAGGGGGGGATTAAGGCCGACTCCGAAAAAGCACTTACTCCCTTACTCACCCGAAACCGTCTTCATCATCGCCAGATAAACCCCATTCGTCCAGCCGAAACCGTCCTGATTGGGATATTCGCCCCCACCGGCGATGGGGTTGTCGTCCATGACGTTGTATTTCTCCATCATCTTGCCCGTTTCCTTGAAAACACGGTCGTTGAGGGTCAACCAGCGGTCGCGGCCCTGGTTCGCGGTTTCCACAAAGCCATACAAGGTCAATCCCCGGTAAACAATCCATTGCAGCGGTGCCCAGCCATTGGGCGCGTCCCATTGTTGCCCGTTGCGGTGCTGCGTTGTAACGAAACCGCCGGATTTTAGAAATTCCCGTTGCAAACACACCTGAACGGCCGCTGCCTGTTCTGCTGTAGCGATCTGAAAGAACAGCGGAAAAGCCCCGGCTAATGTCAGGGCCGGAGATGGCTGATGAGTGGCGAAATTGTAATCGGTAAAAAAATGGTGCGCCGGGTTCCAGCAGTACGTCAGGATCGCTTCCCGTCGGGCCTGCGCCAGTTCTCCGAACCGCTCGGCCTCTTCGACAAATGCCGTACGTCGATAAGCGTCAGCCAGGGTATTTTCCAATGAATACAACAGGCAGTTCAGGTCAACCGGAATCAGGTCGGTGGTGTGAATCGTTGCTAAGTGCTGCGGGTCGGTAAACCAGCGGCTACTGAAATCCCAGCCCGATTCGCAGGCCGCCCGGAGGTGGTTGTAGAGCGTTTTGGAATCGACGTTTAAAGTCCTGGCTTTCTCCATCAACGCCAGTTCCTCCCGATAGGCTTCGGGGCGGGGCAGCGGATTGTCGTCCCAATACCGGTTCAGTACGGTCTGCGCATCGAGCCGGACTACGCGCCGATGCGCTGGGTTTTCGGTGGTGAGTTCGGCCTGACCATCCATCCAGAAATCATATTCTTTCTGCAACTGCGGCAGGTAACGCACCAGTACGCCTGACCCGTCTATTTCGGCCAGCAATTGCACCATCAGCGCAAAAAACGGTGGCTGTGAACGGCTCAAAAAGTAGGTCCGATTTCCGTTCGGGATGTGCCCGACGGTATCGATCAAATAAGCAAAGTTGTCCAGCATCTGCCGGATGGCGTCTTCCCGGCCCGAAAGCTGCAAACCCAGCATGGTGAAATAACTGTCCCAATAAAAAATCTCCCGGAACCGTCCGCCCGGCACAATGTATGGATACGGCAGGGGCAACCGCGAATCGAAGGCCGCGGTCCGGTCGGGTGCGAGGGTCAGGTGTTCCCACAGCCGCTCGATGTGCTCGGTGGTGGACTGTGTTCTATCGCTGACGTAGCCCGTTGCCATGTTTACCGGTACGGTAAAGTACTGACGGACAAAGGCATGGAGATCGAAACCGGGCTGGTCTTTTTCGGCGGTATAGTGGGCCAGAATATCGGCCGGAACGGCGTTGGGAATGCAGTCTACGAAGGTCTTGGAGTCTGTGAAGATGCGGCCCATCTGCACATCGGTGAAAAGCGGGCCGAAAAGAGCGTCGGGAGCAAGCGGAAAGGGAAGTATTGTCACGGGGTAATGGTTAACGGGATGCACGGATTCATTGGCGCGAAATTCGTAGGTTTAAGGTTCCTAAACGCTACGAACCCATGAATAATTGGCGCGTCAAACTGTCGCTCTTACTGAATTATTTCGTTTTCGCCATCCTGCTGAACAGCGTCGGCACGGTTATTTTGCAGGTACAGAACAACTATGGCGTTTCCGAATCGCAGGCCAGCGTGCTCGAAGCGTTCAAGGACCTGAGCATTGCCGGCGTATCGTTCTTAGTCGCGTCGTTCCTGACCCGCATCGGCTACAAACGGGCGATGACTCTGGCGCTATTGCTGGTGATTTCGGCCTGCCTGCTGATGACGCAACTGTCCGGTTTCTGGACCACCAAAGTGTTGTTTGCCGTAACCGGAGCCAGTTTCGCGCTCATCAAAATCTCCGTTTACGCCACCATTGGCCTGATCGCGAAAGACCAGAAAGAGCACGTCAGCTTCATGAATTTTCTGGAGTCGTTTTTCATGGTGGGCGTGTTGTCGGGCTATTTTTTATTCAGCGCCTTCATCGACGATGCCAACCTGAAATCCACGGCCTGGCTAACGGTCTATTACGTGCTGGCTGGTATTACACTGGTCGCGCTGGTTTTACTACTCACGACACCCATCGACGAAACGAAGGTTGCCCGTGAGGTAACCGGCCGGAAGTTTCCGCAAAACTTCATCGACGACCTTTCCGATATGATTCTGCTGGCAGTTCGTCCGCTGGTGCTGGTGTTCGTGGCCAGCGCGTTCATCTACGTCCTGATGGAGCAGGGCATCATGAGCTGGCTCCCCACGTTCAACAGCCGGATTCTGCACCTGCCCACCACACTGAGTATTCAGATGGCGAGTATTCTGGCGGCTTCTACGGCATTGGGCCGGTTTTTGGCCGGATTGCTGTCGCGCCGGATTGCGTGGTTTACCATGCTGTCCATCTGCCTGGTTATCGCGGGTGGTCTGGTGCTGCTGGCGTTGCCGTTAGCCAGTGCCATTCCGGCGCAGGCGGTCGGCGAGGCCGCTTATGGCTGGAGTACAGCTCCGTTGGCCGCTTTTATTTTTCCGCTGATCGGCCTGTTTATTGCCCCGATTTACCCGGCCATCAACTCGGTTATTCTGAGTAACCTTCCCGTTCGGCAGCACGGTCCCATGTCGGGTCTGATTGTCGTTTTCTCGGCATTAGGGGGCACTACCGGCTCTATCATCACCGGCCACGTGTTTGAAGCATATGGTGGACAAACGGCGTTCTATTTCTCTCTCGTCCCGATTGTGGGCCTGCTGGTTTTGCTGTTCGCCTTCAATCGGATGCAGCCCGCCGGAGCCAGGCGGGTCGAGATGACGGCCACGGCCGGGCATTAATACAGCGTCAGCCATTGTCGTAGTACATCGGGATTGGTCAGGGCTTTGAGGTCGCTCTTCAACTCTTTGGTCGCTTTTTTCAGCGTGTTGATGTCCTGATTCAATCCAATTTCAAGCCCGGTTATGGAGACAACGGGCTGTTTCGGTTTACCGCTGAGGGTGGATAATTGCGCCTGTTGTCCGTCTAATTCCTCTTCCAGGTCTTGTACCTGTTGCCGGAGCATTTTGTTGTAATACGTCAGTTTTTCATCAGCCAGCGATTCCAGGTGTTGCTGGTCGATGCGGTCGAATTCGAGTTGTAAGCGGAGCAGGGCCAGTAAATCGCCTTTTTCGTACGCTTCCGTGACGCGGTGCATGATTTCGGTTTTGCGCTGTTTCTCCGTCTCGTCCAACTCGCGGTCCGGATGAAAGGCCTTGACCAGATCGGTATAAATAGACCGCACAGCCTTGGTTACGTTTTTGATCGTAAGCTCCTGCTTCTCTTCCCGTGCCCGCTTTTTCGCACTCTTTGGCCGTTTGGGCGGGTTGAACGGCTCATGGTCGGTAGCGGGTCGGACAGCTTCGGACGGGTCGGCATCGTTGCTGTGGTCGCTGCTTAGATCGGTAGCGTACTGGTCATAAATGGGGCGCAACTCATCGAAGCCGCTCTCGATTAAATCACCCGCAAACGATACCAGCAGGTCGGTTAATTTTCTGGCTTCCGCTTTTTTGAACTGGCCGGATTGAATCGCCCGGTCGAGCAACCGCACCAACTCCAGGCGTTGCTGCTGGTAAGTACGAAGCAACGGCAGGTATTCGCCCTGCACCCGTTGCTGCATCCGGTCAACTACTTCGCGGACTTCCAGTAGTTCGGTTTCCAGGGCGTCGATTCGGGCCAGTAACCGGTTAAATTCCCGCTGCGACCGGGTTTGTGTAGTCTCTGAGCCACCAATACGGATAATTTTCTGGAAGCGTTGAATCGCCATGTACTGTATCTTTAGCGTAAAGGCTGGCGGTTTTTGCGAACCGCCAGCCGAAAAGAAAGGAAACGTTACTATGAAGAAGTTAGATAGGAAGACAACGGTCATCAAAAGCGAACATGCACATCAGGAGTTGGATGAGTCCGGTGAGCGTTTAGTAACTCACGAAGGTAAATTTATGAGCCTTGCGGAGGTCCTTAAACTGGAAGCGGATAAGCAAGTGGCAGTAGTTGAACATAAATAATCATGACCGAAGTCAAACGGGGTTTATCCTTGTAGATCTAAAGATCGCCTTCAGATTCACAACGATAAACCCCGTGATAGCGATTTTCTCTTACTGACGTTCGCCCACCAGATTCAGCATCCAGGCGTATTCCAAAGCGACTTCTTCCAGTGCTTTGAACCGGCCCGATGCCCCACCGTGGCCCGCTTCCATGTTGGTATGCAACAGTAACTGATTCTGATCTGTTTTTATCGTACGGAGCTTAGCTACCCACTTGGCCGGTTCGTAATACTGTACCTGCGAATCGTGGAGGCCAGTCGTGACCAGCAGGTTCGGATAAGCTTTCTTTTCGACGTTGTCGTAGGGCGAATACGAGAGCATGTAATCGTAATACTCCTTCTTTTTGGGGTTGCCCCACTCTTCAAATTCGCCGGTTGTAAGGGGAATGGTTTCGTCCAGCATCGTCGTCACCACGTCCACGAACGGCACGGCGGCTACTACACCCCGGTAGAGTTGCGGAGCCTGATTGATAACCGCACCCATCAGCAAACCACCCGCGCTGCCACCCATCGCAAACAACTTATCCGAAGCCGTGTACTTGTTCTGAATTAGCCACTCGGAGCAGTCGACGAAGTCGTTGAACGTGTTTTTCTTCTTGAAGAGTTTGCCATCTTCGTACCATTTTCGGCCCATTTCCTGCCCGCCCCGGATGTGGGTGATGGCGTAAATAAAGCCCCGGTCCAGCAGACTCAGCCGCGTCGAACTGAAGCCCGGCTCGATGTTGATGCCGTACGAACCATAGGCGTATTGCAACAACGGAGCCGAACCGTCCTTTTTGGTGCCCTTCCGGTACACAATGGATACCGGCACTTTCGCACCGTCGCGGGCCGTCACAAAAACGCGCTCGGAAGTGTAGTTAGCCGGATCGAAGCCACCCAGAACGGTCTGTTGTTTCATCAGCGTTTTGGTGCGGGTGTCCATGTTGTAATCGAACGTTGAGTTGGGCGTAGTCAGCGATGAGTACGTGAACCGCAGGACGTTGGTGTTGAACTCCGGATTGTAGGCAATACCTGATACGTAGGCCGGATCCGCAAATTCGAGGTAATGGTCTGTTTTGTTTTTTGGGTTGATCACCCGGATCTGCGTCAGACCGGCTTTGCGCTCTTCCAGTACAAGGTCATTGGCGAACACTTCCAGTTGCTGAAAAAATACATCGGGCCGGTGGGCGATTACTTCTTTCCACAACGTCCGATCGCTGGTTTTTCCCTCCGACACCTCCATCAGCCGGTAGTTTTCAGCTTTGTAGTTGGTGCGGATGTAAAACTTGTTGCCGTAATGTTGAATATCGTACTCGTGGCCGCGTTCGCGGGGATAAAATACCATCAGCTCGCCGGTGGGTTTGCTGGCATCCAGCAACTTCCACTCGCTCGTGACGCCGTTGTGCTCCGACACGATGGCGATGTATTTTTTGGACTTCATCCGGCCCACGCCCAGCCCAAACTGGTTGTCTTTCTCCTCGTAAACCAATACGTCCTTTTTCGGATCGGTACCCAGCACGTGCCGGAACACCTGACTGCCCAGTAACGTCTGCACGTCTTTGCGGATGTAAAACAGCGTTTTGTTGTCGGCCGCCCAGGCGTAAGAGCCGCCTTCGGTGTTGGGGATGGCATCGGGATAAATCTGGCCGGTTTTCAGGTTCTTCACCCGCAGCGTGTAGAGTCGTCGACTAACGGTGTCTTCGCCATAGGCGACCAGTTCTTCATTGTCCGAGATTTCCAGCCCGCCCACGTTGTAATAGTTGTGCCCCTTCGCCATCTGGTTCACGTCGAGCATGACCTCTTCGGCACCCGTCAGTGAACCCTTTTTGCGGGCGTAGATGGGATATTCGCCCCCCTCCATGTATTTGGTGAGGTAAAAATAAGTACCTTCCTTGTAGGGCACCGACTCGTCCTGCTGCTTGATCCGCCCTTTCATCTCCTCGAATAACTTCGTCCGAAAGTCTTTGATGGGGGCCAATGTCTGGTCGAGGTAGTCGTTTTCGGCGGTCAGGTAGGCGAGGACTTCCTTGTCTTCGGGCTGGTTGAGCCAGTAATAATTATCGACGCGGCTGTGGCCGTTGGTCGTAATGGTTTTGGGTTTAATCGCGGCCACGGGTGCCGTTTTGGTTTGTGCCTGCGTCATACTGGAGCAACTAAGTAATAAGAGCGAAACGAAAATAGCCGGGCGCATGGTTCGTCAACGGGTTTTTAGTGAGTATTGAGATAAGATAAGCCGCAGATTTTATGATTTAACCGCGTCGGCAGAGCGAAAAGATCCGCGCTAATCATAAGAATCCGCTTTCCACTGTCATTTAATTCACAAGGTCCGGCTAATTCCTTAAATTTATTGGTTGATTTTACTACTCATATGAGAAAAACGCTTTACGCGCTCCTCGTCACGGCCATCTTCGTGACCGCTTTTAGTCCCCAGCGACCCAGTTTAGAAAAAGTCTTCGCCCGGATCAATTCCGAGGTAATGGAACACGGCCGGGCCTACGAAACCCTCACCGACATCACGCAGCGCATTGGCCACCGCCTGACGGGTAGTCCCAACGGTACCAAAGCCGAAACTTACGCCTATGACCTGCTGAAATCGTACGGGTTTAAAGACGTAGCCTACCAACCCTTTGAGGTCGAATCGTGGATGCGCGACACGGTAACACTCGCCATCGTACCCGATAAAAGCGATAATTTTCGCGACGTGCCGGTAGTTGCGCTGGCGCATTCGCCGGTACAGGCGCACGTCAAAGGCGAAATCGTGGACGTGGGCAACGGGCTGGAAGGTGATTTTGCCGCCATGAAAGATAAAATCAAAGGCAAAGTCGTGCTGGTGAATATTGGGCTGGCCAATGCCAAAGGTGCCCGAAACCTGCATCGGTCTGAAAAAACAGCGTTGGCCATTCAGTACGGCGCGTCGGGCGTGATTATGGTGAATTTAGTGCCGGGTAATGTGCTGCTGACGGGTACAGCCTCGGTAACGGGGAAGCTGATTCCGGTGCCGTCGGTTTGTATCTCGCTCGAAAGCGGTACTGCCCTGCGGCAATGGATGACCGAGGAGAAGGGACGACTCCGGGCCAACATCGACATGACGAACTTTAGCCGGAAGATCAAAGCCCGCAACGTGATTGCCACGCTGAAAGGCTCCAAATACCCGAATGAGAAAATCGTGATTGGTGGTCACCTCGATTCGTGGGACCTGGCGACGGGAGCCATCGACAACGGGATTGGGTCGTTTTCGGTGCTCGACATTGCCCGGACGTTCCGCGCCCTGAAACTGAAACCCAAACGCACCATCGAATTTGTGATGTTCATGGGCGAAGAGCAGGGTTTGCTCGGCTCGCGGGCGATGGTGGATGACTACAAAAAGAAGGGTAAACTGGATCAGATCCGGTACATTTTCAACCTCGACATGACCAATAACCCCACGGGTTTGAACGCCTTTGGCCGGCCTGAAGTGGTACCGTTCCTGACGCAGATTGGGGAAGTGATGAAAAAAACCGAGCCAACGTTCACCAACACGATGGTGAACCAGGCCGGCTTGCACTCCGATCACCAGCCGTTTATGATCGAAGGCGTACCGGTGATTGGTATGAACGGGAACCTGGCCAAAGAGGTCCTGGACTGCTACCACGCCAACTGCGACCGCATGAACTTGGTCAACAAAGAGCAACTGACGAACACGGTTCGCTACTCGGCGATGCTGCTCTACGCCCTCGCCGACGCTGACGACATCCCGACCCGCCGACTGAACGACACCAAAACCCGCGAATTTTTGGTAGCCCAGGGCCTGCGGACACCGTTGCAGATCGCCAACGAATGGCGGTGGAAGGAATGAGAAGTTGACCTGAAACGGATATGCTGACTGCCAAAGAAGTAATTACTATCGACCCAGAAATTCTCGGCGGAAAACCCGTTTTTCACGGCACCCGTGTCGCTATACAAACGCTTTTCGACCACTTGGAAACCAGTTCATTGGCTGATTTTCTGGAAGGTTATCCAACTGTAAGCCGGGAGCAGGCAGAAGTAGTTATTGAAGTAGCTGGTCGGTTGCTGGATACGTTTTCGTCTCAGTATGAAGGTATTGCTTGATGAGAATATCGACGTGCGGCTACGGTTTTCGTTTGATGGAACGGGTCACGAAGTTGTCACTGTCAAATACATGGGATGGAGCGGGGTCAAGAACGGTCAATTATTGCGACTAATGAAAGACCATGATTTCGACGTGTTCATCGCTGTTGACAAGCATTTACCTTACCAACAAAATCTGGACACGCTTCCAGTAACCATTTTTATTTTGGATGTACAAAAGAACGTACTGTCACAGGTCAAAGATTATGTGCCTGTTCTGCTGGAGCGAATGAGGGAGCCGTTGAAACGTGATGTTATAGTGCTGCGGTTATCCTGATTTCAACAAAAGAGCCGACATACGTCGGCTCTTTTGTTTGGTAATCACACCTTCAACTTTTCAATCTCCTCCGCCACGAACGCCATTAATTCGCTGATGTGTTCTTTCGAGAAATCGAACGGGACGCGGGCGGCTGCGTAGATTTCGCGGATAGGAGCCATGTAGCCGAGACTGAGGGCGTCTTTGTAGCCTTGCAGCCCCAACTCCGGGTCGCGCCGGTAGTTGCGCCAGACGCCAATGGCCCCCAACTGCGCAATGCCGTATTCGATGTAATAAAACGGCACTTCGTAAAGGTGCAACTGCCGCTGCCAACTGTACTCCTTGTACTTGGTCAGGCCCGACCAGTCCGTTTGGTGATCGCTGAATTCGTCGTAAATCCGGGTCCACTGCTGCCGCCGGTCGCCGGTGGTGGGGGGCGTCCCTTCCTGACTTTCGTAAATCCAGTGCTGAAACTTGTCGATGGTCGCGACCCAGGGCAGGGTTTCGATGATCGACTCTAAGTGCTGGCGTTTGGCGCGTTTCAGGTCGGCGGGGTTCTCAAAAAACACGTCCCAATGGTCCATCGACAGGAGTTCCATGCTCATCGACGCCAGTTCGGCCACTTCCATCGGCGGGTTACGGAACGCTTTTAGCGGTAATTCCCGCGTCAGGAACGAATGCACGGCATGACCCCCTTCGTGGACCATCGTCACCAAATCGCGCAGGCTGGCTGTGGCGTTCATGAAAATAAACGGCACCCCGATTTCTTCGAGCGGGTAGTTGTAGCCGCCCGGTGCTTTCCCCTTCCGCGACTCCAGATCGAACTGACCCATCGTCCGCATGATGCGCAGAAAATTGCCTAATTCTCTATCAATACGGTCGAAACAGGTAATCGTCTTAGCCAATAACTCATCACCCGTCGCGAAGGGCTTGAGGGGCGGTAACCCGTCGGGGTCGACTTTGGCATCCCACGGCCGCAGGGTGTCTAAACTGAGTTTCTTCCGCCGTTCGATGGCTAACGCGTCCAACAGCGGCACAACGGCTTCGGCTACTGACTGGTGGAAATTAAAACAGTCCTGGGGTGTGTAATCGAACCGGCCCAACTCGGCGAAGGCATAATCCCGGAAATTGGCGAAACCTGCGTTTATCGCCACCTGGTGGCGAAGGCCAATCAACTTGTCAAACAATCCGTCGAGCGCAATGCGATCCTGATACCGTCGTTCCTGAATGGCCCGCCAGGCTTCTTCGCGGATGGCCCGGTCGGTATCCTGCAGGCGGTCGGTGGCTTGCGGCAGGGTGAGTTCGCCCGGTGTGCCGTTAAGCGTTACGGTCATGGCTCCGGTGATGGCCCCGTATTTTCGCTCCTCGGTTTGCAGTTCGGTTTGCAATGGTACGTTTTCGTCGCGGAAAATTTCGATGGCCTTCTTCATGCTCCGTACCAGCACGGTGTACCCCGGCTGGTGCGCCAACTCCGCTAAATAAAAACTATCCATCGCTTTCTGATCGAGCAGGTTTCCGTAGGTAGTCATCGGCGGCTGAATCTCGGCGATGAAGAAATTAAGCCGCTCCATTAATGATTCATCGGCGGTGTTGCCCGTCATGCGGATGTACCGCCAGGCGAAATTCTCGGATAAATACGATTCCAGTTCGCTCCGGTCAAGAAACCACCGATGCAGGTCGTCGGCACCGTTGATAGTTCGCTTGAGCAGATCGTCGTAGAAAGGTTTTATGTCCGTCCAACTCGTCAGGTCGATCTCTTCACCTATAAAGCGAGGGGCGGGGCGGGTAGGAATGTGCAGATCGTTAGTCATTGATTGGTTGTTAAAGCCTCAGTTTTGTCGTGCTGAGAAACTATCAATCATCAACCAACCGATGAACGAAAAAGATTTTTTCGGTAAAATTTGCATCTACGAAACTATTCGTATATCATTGCTACGAAATCATTCGTAGTTCATTTTATGAAACCAACCGACGCTGAATTAGCCATCCTGCACGTACTCTGGCAAAACGGCCCCTCGACCGTCCGACAGGTGCATGACCAACTAACACAGGACCGCGAAATGGGTTACACAACGGCCCTGAAACTAATGCAGATTATGCACGAAAAGGGTTTGGTAACCCGTACGGAAGCCGCAAAATCGCATATTTACACGGCCGACGTAACCGAGACCGACACGCAGCGGACCCTGCTCGACCGATTTGTGGAAACTGCCTTCCGGGGTTCGGCTTCCAAGCTGGTATTGCAGGCGCTGGGGCAGCACAAAGCCTCGCGCGAAGAATTGGATGAAATTAAAAAACTCCTGAACCAAATCGATCCCGACGCATGAAAACGATAGTCTCTTTCCTGTCCGAGCCGGTTGCCGTGGCATTAGGCTGGACGCTGCTTCACGCCCTCTGGCAGGGCTTTGTGCTCGTGTTGCCGGTGGCGTTGCTGTTGCATTTGTTTCGCTCAAAAAGCAGTCAGCTTCGGTACAACGTGGGCGTGGGGGCGTTACTGATGCAGGTTGTGGCATCGATCGCTACCTTCTGGTTGTACTATCAGCCCGCCCTGACACACAGCCATTCGGTAGTCCGTCCGCTGGGAACGGTGGCCGTCTCGGCCCCGGCATTGTTGTCACTGCTGGCGAAACCGCTCCCCTGGCACGTGCAGGTACAGTGGTTTCTGGAAGCGCATTTAGTCGAGATTGTCGTTTGCTGGCTCGTCGGTGTCGCCGTGTTTCTGGTGCGTCTGGCCGGTGGCTGGCTGTACGTGCAGCAACTAAAAACGACGGCAATTCAACCGGCCGCTGCGTTCTGGCAGCCGCTGCTCACCCGGCTTAGCAGTCAGTTGTCCATTCGGCAACCCGTCCGGCTATTGGAGTCGGCGCGGGTAACGATGCCGATGGTGGTGGGGGCCTTGAAACCGGTTATCCTGTTGCCCATCGGCTTAGCTACCGGCCTTACCATGCGGCAGGCCGAAGCGGTATTGGCCCACGAACTGGCCCACATCAAACGGTTCGATTACGGCGTCAATCTGCTTCAGTCCGTGGTAGAGGTGATGTACTTTTTCCATCCGGCGTTGTGGTGGCTCTCGGCGCGGGTGCGGGAGGAGCGCGAAAACTGCTGCGACGATCTGGCGGTGATGGCCTGTGGCGATGCCCGGGCACTGGCGCAGGCACTGGCCCGTGTGGAGGAATTCAGTCAGGCCCCGGTGCTGGCTATGGCGCTGGCGTCGCACAAAAAGTTGCTCCTTAACAGGGTCCGGCGGATGCTTGGTGTCTCGGCCCGGCCGGTGGTGTCCAATGGCCACCTGCTAACCCTGACCCTCGCTACTATTTTGCTGGCAACGGTATCGGTCTATGCGCTACAGGATCAGCCGGATAAGAAACCGAAGAAAACGGCTCCCCAGACCCGGAGCAGGAAGTTAGTTCATACGCGGCAGCTACCGAGAATAGGTTCAGAGGCAGATGTTTCTGTTGATGACCCGGCAGCAGCGGACTACCAGCGCATCGCCGATCAGGCACTGGCGGGCGTGAACATGGACAGCATCATGCGGAGCGTCTCTAAAATGGACTACAACAAAATCGTGCATGAGGCTCTGGCCGAGGTGAATATGGATAGTATTATGCAAAACGTGTCGCGCATGGACTACAACAAGATTGTTACGGAGGCAATGGCTTCCGTTGGCAATCGGCGGCACCTGAATTCCGATTCGCTGGAGCGGATGCGGGCGTATCACAGCCATAAAATAGACAGCCTGAGCCAGTTGCTGGCCATTCAGCAGGGGAAAGTCGATGCGCTGCGGCTTCAGATGGATAAACTGAATTTTCCCATCGAAGAAATCGAGCGGAAGAACGAAGTGCTCAACTGGCGTAAGGAAAAATTGATGGAACAGCGAAACGCGCTGATCGAAAAGCACCGACGCTTATTATCGAACGACGGCAAGCAGAAACTGAGTCAGGCCGATGTCTACGTACTGACAGGTGACACGATGAAGCTCAAAACCAGCAAGCAGAAACTGAGTCAGGCCGATGTTGAGAAGCAGTTAGCCGCGCTGGAACCGGAGATTAAAAAGCAGGAAGAGAGCATAACGGAACTGAACCGGCAGTTTGAAGCGTCCAACGCGGAGCAGGAGCGGGTTAAAGCACCCCTGGAAAAACTGGAACAGGAGTCAGATAAGCTCGAAAACCGGATTGAAGAGTTGTCGGACGAGATTGGCCAACACGGTGATGCCATTGGTGAACTGGTAGAAGCGCCGGAACCACCGGAGGCCGTACGGATGAATGGAACAGTTACCAACCGTGGTAAAACGGCCCGCATGAACGCTTATATCGCTCCTCCGTCCCCCGCTCGTGCCCCCCGTGTTCCCAAGCTGCCCCGCACTACCATGAATGTTCGTCCGGCCATAGCACCGGCCCCTGCTCCCCGGCCTGCCGTGGCACCCGTGCCGAAAGCGGCTCCAAAGCCAGCGAAGAAATAGTAGATGGCCGAAAGTGGATAGTTTCACCCCTAATCCCCTTCAGGGGATTAGGGGTGAAACGACCTATTAATCAATCTCGATCACGACGCCCGCACTGGCCGGGTGCGCCACGCAGGTCAGTACATAACCCGCCTTGAGTTCGGCGGGAGACAAACCGTCTTCTTCATCTAATTTCACGGTGCCCGACACACATTTGCCGAGACAAGCCGTACACATACCCGCCTGGCAGGAATAGGGTAAGTCGATGTCTAATTCCAGCGCGGCTTCCAGAATGGTCTGGTGCGGAGCCACGGGGAATTTATACTCGGTGCCTTCGTAAATCACCGTTACATCGGGCGAGCCGGATTCGTCGGCAGATGAGTCTTCAATCACTTCGCCCACGGCCGAGTCGGTTGTGGCGGTGCCGTAGCTTTCGCGGTGTATGTTTTCGGTGGGAACAGTCAGCAGCGAGAGCGATTTACGGGCTTCGTCCATCAGGCCGTCCGGGCCGCACATGTACGCCTGTAAATTTTGCCGGTCAGCAGGGGTTAGCTCATCCAACAGTTGGGTCAGCAAATGCTGGTTCACGCGGCCTTCTGCACCCGTCCAGCCGAAAGTGGGCTGACTCAGCACGTGCGTGATACGAACGCGGTTAGCGTGTACCTGCGCAATGGCGTCGAGGTGCGCTTTATAGATGATCGACTCCTGATTTCGGTTGCCATAAATCAGCCAGATGCGGCTTTTAGGCTCCACGTGCAGGATTGATTTCAACATTGAAAATAAAGGCGTAATGCCGCTCCCGGCCCCAATCAAGACGTATAATTTCTCGTTGGTTGAGGCAAGGGCGGGCGTAAAATTTCCCATCGGTTCCAGCGACTCGATAATGCTGTCGGCCTTTATGCCCTCGCAGAGATAATTGGAGACCTTACCGCCCGGCAGCCGCTTTACGGTGACGGACAGCGAGGCATCGACATGGGGAGAACTGGCCATTGAGTACGACCGGCGTACTTTTTCGCCGTTGATGGTCAGCAGAAATGTCAGAAACTGGCCGGGCTGGTAGCGAATCACCTCGCTGAGGGGATGCCAGAAGGTAATGGTAACGGCGTCGGCGGTTTCGGGCGAAACATCCTTCACTTTCAGAAAATATCGATTAGCCATGAACGTAAAATCGTGATATAAAAACGGTGGTTTCCCGGTGTTTCTCGAAAAACAGGGCAAGTTACGGCACAAAGAAACACCCGTCAGGTAGCCAACGGCTTGTTTTGTCAACAGGTTCGGTGAAATCGAACCAATTCGTCAATCGGAGCCGCTATAATCTGTCCCATCTGGAGATTACACGCCTGAACAGCCGCCCGAAGCTGCGGTTCAAAATACCCCGCGACCGACCCCACGAAGTGAACCGGCATTTGCAGTGCTTCAGGGTAGGGCCGTACGTAGAGCCGCAAAAACGCTACGAATGCCCTGTAAACCAGCTCACTGACGAACGGATGGTCAATATATTCCGACAAAAACGGGGTGAACTGCGAGAAGTACCGGTTCGGGAACGGCTGATGATAAGCGTTCTCCAGCACCGTCAGCCGGTCGATGGCGAAGCGTTGCCGGAAAGCGTCGTTCAGGTCCGGCGGTAACTGACCGTGCAGAAAGCGGACCACGAGTTCCCGACCCAGATAAGCCCCGCTGCCTTCGTCGCCGAGCCAGAAACCCAGCGACCGGCCGGGACTGGTAATCGAAGTTCCGTCATAAACAGCCGCGTTAGAACCCGTTCCCAGAATACAGACTACCCCTGAATCATGGCCACTCACTGCCCGTGCCGCCCCGACCATATCACTGTCGACCTGCACAGATAACACACCCGGAAATACGACCTGAAGCGCGTCAATTATAATCGTATTGACCGCCGGGCCGGTGCAACCGGAACCATAGAAATAAACACTATCGGGTGTTAAACCAGTCAGGTGAGGCATCAAGTGTTCGCGCAACTCCGCAACAATAGCTTGGCTATCGGTGTAGTATGGATTGAACCCGATGGTACGTACGCTGGCAACGATTTTTTCGTTGTTTACCAGACGCCATTCAGTTTTAGTGGAGCCGCTGTCGGCGATGAGTATATTCATGGCTGAATAAGCAGGCCAACGGCGGTAAACCGGTCAAAAACCCAGTCGGCATGGGGGGCATCGGCCAGTTCGGCGGTCAGGTCCTGTCCGGCCCAGTGTTCGTAGTGTTTGCCGGTACGCCACAGCCGTGAGGCCGATACGTCGTAAATAACGCCCCGATACGCACACCAGATTTCGTCGCGGTCGCTGCCGTTGCGGAGGGCCAGTTGCGCACGGGTGTAAACGGGCAAAGTAGCAGTGGCGTGGGTCATTGAATCAATGTTGGCAAATTCAGAACCGACGGTTGTCGGTGAACGCAAAATTAACGTAACTTGGCATCATCTGTGTAGGACATTACTTTACTATGAAAACGAATCTTTCTACGTCTCTTTTCGCTCTCTTGATTGCTTCAGTCGCTCTCTTCGGTTGTGGTAAACCAGCACCTGCTCCCGTGTCGGAGCGCATTGCCAAAATCTGGACGGCCGCTAAGGTAGACCAGAATACGACTACGGTGTATACCAAAGGCGGAGCGACCAATGCTGTACCCGGCTACACGAATTTTCGGCTCAATCTCAGCAGCCCCACTACGGTACAGTACACCGAGTTCGACGGTAACACGTTCACCGGTACCTGGTCTGTTCCCACGGATACCCGTTTAGTGCTGACCGGTTTAACCCCCCAGCCTACCGGAACGGGCGGTACGGTTGAGTTTACCATCGGTACGCTGACCGACACGCAGTTGGTGCTAACCCGCACGACGGCCAGTCAGAAAACCGGCGGAACGACCAACACCTACACGCTTTCGAATCCGTAACGGGCCGAAAACTTATCCAATTCAGAAGCCGTTCTTTTTAGAGCGGCTTTTTTCGTTACGCATGATTATGACAGACTTGAATGAATTGGGTGAAATAGGCCTGATCGAGCGGATTCGGCAGGCCACACCGGCACCGCTAAACCCCGAAACGATCCGGGCTATTGGCGACGATGCTGCCGTTTTTGACCTTGGTGGTCCTGATTTCGGGCTGATCTCGACCGATATGCTGCTCGAGGGCGTACATTTTGACCTGAGCTATACCCCGCTGAAACACCTCGGCTTTAAAGCGGTGGCCGTGAATGTGTCGGACATTGCGGCCATGAACGGTTTACCAACACAGATAACCGTAAGCCTTGGGTTGAGCAGTAAATTTCCGGTCGAGGCTGTCGATGAACTATACGACGGCATCCGGGCGGCCTGCGAGGCCTACAACGTGGATTTAGTGGGGGGCGATACTACAACGTCCCGCTCCGGTCTGGTGATTTCGGTAACGGTTCTGGGTAAAGTGCCAAAGGACAAAATCACTTACCGCAACACCGCCCAACCCAACGACGTGCTTTGTGTGACGGGTGACCTCGGCGCGGCTTATCTGGGGCTGCAACTGCTGGAGCGGGAGAAACAGGTATTTCTGGCCGACCCAACCATGCAGCCTAACCTGGAAGAGCAGGCTTATTTAGTGCAGCGCCAACTCCGCCCCGACGCCCGCACCGATATGGTTCACGAGCTGCGTGACCTGGGCGTACGGCCAACGGCCATGATCGACATTTCGGATGGGCTGGCTAACGAACTGCTGCATTTGTGCACACAATCGGGCACCGGTGCCGTGATCTTCGATGATAACATTCCCATTGACGACCAGACGTACCTGACGGCTGATGAATTCAAAATCAGCCCCGTTACAGCGGCCCTGAACGGCGGAGAAGACTATGAATTGCTGTTTACCATCCGACCGCAGGAATATGATAAATTAAAGAATCACGCCCGTATCACCGCCATAGGATACATGACAGCAGACCCCACTCAGATTGTGCTGGCTACCCGCGCTGGCCAACAAACGCCCATCCGGGCGCAGGGCTGGAAGCATTTCCAGTAACCTATAATTCTCCTGGCCAGCACCGCAATCACGCTCATCGGCATTAGGGTCGTTGGCTTCGTGGATCAAATGTCAAGTTCCCCATGTCTGTTCGCCGGAAACAGGCGTGGGGAATTTTTATGGAGTGCAATCTGGCCGCTCAGCTATTTTTCGACATTCGTATCGGCCACGGTTTCGCTGATTATTTTTTAGTGAAACCGCGTCTACGGATTCAATGTAGCGCGTGGATTTACCGTTGAATAAATTTAATGTCAGTGTTTTATTTTGTGTTCGCGTAGTTACTTGTGTAGCCCTGATCAATTAACTATGTTGCTACATGTTTTCTGCACCGGCCGTGTTTTGGTAGGCCTATCCACGGTAAGCTTCGCGGATGGTCACCCCAGCTAATAAATAATCACCAATAACGTTGTGATACTGATAGAAAATTACTTGTGGTGACCAGATATCAATATAATCGTCTGAACGGTTAAGGGGAAGTTTTTAATAGTATACGTGTAAAAATTAATATCAACCAAATGGATAAAATCCGAAGAAACCGTGCCAAAACGACCCAGCGAATCGTGGAAGCATTGGAAGATGTGATTGCCGAGCGGGGGTTAGAGGGGGTAGGCGTAAACCGGATTGCCGAGAAGGCCGGTGTCAGTAAAGTACTCATCTACCGCTACTTCGGTGGTCTGGATGGTCTTATGGATTATTACGTGAAAATGGGTAAGCTGTTTCCGATGTTTACACCCGTCGTTCTGGACCAGATTCGTCCGTTGCATGAAACGGATTTGGCCAGAGTATGGTATCGGCAGGTTATTCAGACGTACCGTTCTTTCCGGACGTTTAAGGCGGCCCGTGAAGTGTTGAAAGCAACGATCATCGAAAACGACATTACGGCTGACGTAACCAGCAAAGCGGTTGATGACGAAATGACCCGGCTGGTCGAGCAACTGTCATTTGTTCAGGGTGCCGACACGAAAGCAGTTTCGGCGGTCATGCTCGGCGCTATGTCATACCTCACCATTCTGGCTCAGAACAACCGGACCATGATCGGGCTTGATTTGCGGAGTGAAGAAGGTTGGAAACGCATTGAGGACGCCGTGAAGATGATTTACATTGCCCTCAATAAAATGGCCATTGCCTCCAAAGAAACCACGATGGAAGTACAGACGGCCAGTTTGCCTGCTGCTACTGGCTGGAAATAGCCAGTCCTTATCCTAAACTTATTCCATCAGATGCCAATAAAAAGGGCGTTTCCCGAACCGGGAAACGCCCTTTTTATTGGTAAGGCTCACTTACTGCACCTGGATCGTCTGCTTTTGTACACCTACCCCCTTCAAGGTCAGTGATTTCCAGCCTTTCGGCAGTTTGGTTTTCAGTCGGATGATGCCCGCATCGGTAATGTCCAGACCGCCGAAGCCGTTCAGTACGGATTGCAGCATCCCGCCCGCACCCGTGGCAAAATAAGGATTGGTCCCACCGGCCGTTTCCGCCAAAACACCGAAGGGCGGTACCTGGTTGGGTTTATAGCTTTTCAGGAACCACTTGTACGCTTCGTCCGTATCGCCGAGCCGGGCGTGGAGCGTTGTCAGTACGGACCAGCCCATGGCCGGACCATCGGGCGAATACCGGGGTTCGTAATACGCGAGGTCTTTACGGATGGCGGCTTCACCCGACACAATGGTGAGCGGATAGGCCAGCAAATTCACGTCCGCCTGCTTGATGGTAACGCCGTCGTAGGTGCGATTTTCTTTGGTGGTACCATCCGGGAATTTCAAAATCGGAATGTTATCGGCGACTACTTTCCAGTCCGGATTGGCTGTGAGACCCAACTCTCCGGCGGCCTGCGTGGCATACATAAGGGCAGTTTTGGCCATGCCATTCGTAAACGCGTTGTCGTCGATGTTCTCCTGCCACTCGTTGGCCCCGATCACGTTGTTGATGTGAAATTTTCCTGGCCCTTCCCGTTCCACCCGGCTCGACCAGAAATCGGCAACTTCCTTCAGCATGGGGTAGCCACGGGTACGGAGCCACTCCTTATCCTTTGTGACCTGATAATATTTCCAGAACGCCCAGCCGACGCAGCCCGTGATGTGGTGCTGAAACGGTCCGGTGAGTGCCCAGACCGGCGTGGCTTCCTGTCCGTCGGCGTCCGACTCCCAGGGAAACATCACCCCCTTGTAACCATGACTAAACGCATTTTGCCGGGCCATTGGCATCCGCTCAAACCGGTATTCGAGCAGGGATTTGGCCATTTCGGGCTGTAACACCAGCAGGGCCGGGTACATCCAGATCTCTGTATCCCAGAAGACGTGCCCGTTGTAGCCCAGCCCCGATAAACCCATCGGCGACAGGCTATAGGCGGTTCCTTCGCGGGCGAATGAGTACAGGTGGTACAGGGCTGAACGGACGGCCCGCTGCGCGTCGGGGTCACCGTCGATCACGATGTCCGACTGCCAGAGTTTGGCCCATTCCGCATTGTGGCGACTCAGTAGCCGCTCGGTGCGTTCCAGGGCCGCGAAGATGGTCAGGCGTTCGGCTTCGTTGAACGGATCCGGCGTGTGAGCCGTCGACGTAACCGAGCCAACGATGCTGAATTTATACGTCTGTCCGGCCTTCAGGGTCTTTTTGAACTTGGCGAGGTGCATGTTGTAATCCCAGTCTTCGTGAATTACCTGCGGTTCCTGCCCGTGCGGCTCATCGAAAATAAAACTGGTCGACGCGGCCACGGTATGCCGTCCGGTCGGGCTTTTGGCGACTGACGTCAGTAGCCGGATCGTGACGTGCGGCCGGTCGATTTCGTTGTATGTGTTCTTGACATCTTTCAGGTTTTCCGGCGATTCGATGACGCTCATCGGAATAATTTCACAGTCCTTTTTAGCCGTGATCTCGACCATCGTCAACTCCGAAAAAGGGAGGTGCCGCAGGGCCATCATCGTTTGCCGGACGCTCACTTTATCCTTGAAATCGAACGTTGTCGTCAAGGCTGCTTTCTGCATGTCGAGCGTTTGGCGGTAGTTACTGATCTCGCGGGGACCAACCCGCTGCCCGTCCACATCGAGGTTCATGTTGGCGAAGTTGAACACTTTCAGGATGTTCGAGACGCGACCCCGACCATAGGTATCGAACGCGCCGTTCAGCACGACATCCTTCACTTTCATGGGTTCCGGCGACGATACCAGCCCAATCATGCCATTGGCGACGGTGATGCCGTAGTAGTTCGCCGGATTGATATTCTGCCCCACAATCTGCCAGGGATTATCCGTTTGGGCGTGTACCGTTGATGAAATAACCAGTACGGGTAGCAGTACTGCGAGAAACCTGTTTTTCATAAATAGCCGGTTCTTCACCGATGTAGTGAAACAAAGGCTAAAAATAATGCCATTCCTGCGATTGTTTCCACTATTTTATTGCTGCGGCATGTAGCTGAACTGGATAACCAAGGCCGATGACCCGTCGCTGTTGGACCGTTGCCAGCCCAAGGCCAGCGGCACGCTTTTGAAGAGGTAAATTTCTACGCCCAGCACCGACTGCCCAACCTCGTGTGAACCAGAAATCCAGTCGCCCATCAGGTGCAGTTTCTCGTAGAAGATACCGGCGTCGAATCCGGCCTGGAAACCGATACGGGGTCCTTCGCCGAGGTAGCGCTTATGTCCGGTGTAGGCCCCCACCGTTGCTTTATAATGATCTTTTGCGAACGAGCCGGACAGGTTCGTGTAGGCAAAACCCACAAACTGATTGCGATTGGTGGGGGACAGATTGATGCCTCCCTGCGCTCCGATACCGACTTTGAGATGCTTATTCAGATCAAATACTTTCTGGGTATTGAGCATTAACAGGGGTGAATACGCCGACTGAGTGGATGAATCGTTGCGCACGATTTTCTTTCGGTCCGGGTAGTAATCGAGGTTGTAGAGGTTGGCCCCGATTTCCCAGTTGTTGCCTAAGCCGTAGTCAAAAGTAGTCAGGGACCGGTAGAAGCTCTGGATGGAAAACTGCTGTTGAACGATAACCTTGTGCTTCTCGGTGATATCCGATTCGGAGACATTGAAGTAGGTTTCCTGCGCCCGCACCGCTCCGGTGGTTAAAGCGATAAACGTCAGACTGATACTAAATAGGTAAACTGTTTTCATAGCGTTGATGGAAAAGTGTCTCCATAAAAACGCTGTATTGTGAACATAGTTTAATCGGGCGAAGCCGTTTCCCAGGTTGATCGGGGGTAGTAGCGGGTAAATATCCCGGTCGCCATCACCCAGCCGAGTACACTCAATGCCCAGAGCGGCAGTTGATACATGATCGTCAGAAAACCCACCAGTAACAGCCCGAACACCACCGGCAGCATCTGATCGGGCTGTCGGTGCCGGACAAACAACAGGGTAAACAGGAGCAAAATCAGGCTGTGACCAAAAGCCCAGACGCTGGCAATCACGCCCATGGACAGGTCATCGGGTTGGTAACGAACCAGTAAAATGGTTTCGGGCAGGAGCAGCAGGGCGATAATCAGCGCATACGTGCCGAGCCGCCGACTGACCGGAACGGGCAGGTTGCGCAGTAACGCCAGCCGCTCGTGCTCGAACTGGTAGAGGTGATACATCATGCTGGAATGACTTACGGCCACGAACAACAGACCCAACGCGAGGAGCCGGACATCATAATCGTCGGTCGGGTAGAGGTTCAGAATGCCCAGCATCAGGAGTACCGATCCGGCTTTGGTGAGAAAAAACAGCACCGGTTGGTCGCTGAGCAGGTATCGGATGAAAAATAGAGGATAGGGGGTTGTGAAGCGTTCCCGCCAGGCGGCTCCCACGTTGGCTGTCAGTGATTGACGGTTCGGCGTTTTCAGGGCATAATCCAGCCAGAATACCGGTAGAACAAGCATCAGTACGGCTCCGGCGATGAGTTGAATGGTGCTCGGCCCGGTATGCTGCTCAACGCTGATCCAGCCGACAAAGGCCGTGTAGAGTAAGATCGGGTCCAGTAAAACGAACTGCACTACCAGCAAGCCCAGCCACCGGCGGGGCGTCGGAACGAGTCGAAAATAGTACAGCACTTCGGTTTGCCGGATAACCCCCACCGCAAACCGGGTAGCAAACAGGGTGTAGGTTAGCCACAAAACCTGATACAGCCCGAGCATAAACGGCGCATGCACGGCAGCTTCGGCTAAGGCGATGTGTTCCTGCGCCCGTAAAAAACTACCGGCCAGCATCAGGACCACAAAAAATAACCCGGCGTTCTGACGGTAAAACTGCTCGACGATGGTTTTGCGGAGAACCGTTGGGAGGGCGTTCATACGGTGGGCATCAGGGTTTGGCCGGCTACCTGCCAGACCGACGCGATTGGTAATTCGGCAAGGCTGAAATCCTGATGCGATGATAACAGAAAACTAACACCCGCTGCACTGAGCGTCCGAATCAGCCGGGCGACGGTTTGGGTAGCGGCCACGTCGAGCGTAATCAACGGTTCATCCAGCAGAATAAGTCGGGGTTGACCCAGAAAGGCCAGCACGAGCGACGTTTTTTTGAGCATCCCACTCGAGTATGTACCGACCGGCGTTTTCATAAAATCCCGGATGGCGAAGGTCTCAATCAACTCGTCGGCCTGTCCTTTTGGTGCTTTCTTGGCCGTGGCTACCCATTGAATGAGTTCGTCGGCGGTCAGAAATGCCGGGAATGTGGGTTCGGCCTCGCCGTAGTTGACCCGCATCCGGTACGGCACCGCCTGACGGTTGCAGTCGAATTGACCATCGAGCCGAATTTGCCCGTCGAAGGGGAGCATCCCGGCGACCGATTTGAAAAACGTGGTTTTGCCCGAGCCGTTGCGGCCCTGAATCCAATGAATGCCCGGCGCGAAATCGAGTGCGGGAATGTTCAGGATAACGCGGCCGTGGTAAGCCTTCTGAAACTGGCGGATAGCGAGCATAAAAATCAACTTAACGAAACGGCCCGAAAATAACGGATTGCCCCAACGACTAAAAACAGTTCGGGATAAACGGTCTGGGGTAGGCGACCGACAAGAGTGGGGAAACCGTTGCTGAACCAGACAAAGTACGCACATTGATAAAGCTTAATCTACCCGCTATTCAACTCAATACTGACGGTATACGGCACCAAGCATCCTTACACCGTTGAAGGAGGATAATTACTTGTTTATATTTGCCGGTTAGTAACCCCGTGAAACAGGAAGTTTTCCGCTTGTTCAGTGATCGTAACCTCTGTTTGCTGATTGTCTTGACTTCAGCATTGATTACCTGGAGAAGCTTACCTTCCGGGTTCCGGTCACTTTATCATTTCGCTTAACGATTTTGCCAGGTTGCCGAATTATTGATTTAATTTTATCATTTAAAACGGCTTTTTTAGGATTGTGGTGAGTCGAACCCTCGTTCCACTTTTTTCAAAAGGCCAATATGCCCTCCGAAACCTTTCCGTATGAAATCATTATTGACGCTGGCCGCGCTGCTGCTTTGGGTGGCAGCCAGCGCACAAGATACCCTGTTGGTTACGCTGAGGCAGGCCGATAGCGTATTTCTACAGCATAACCTGCTGGCACTGGCGGGCCGTTACCAGATCGAAGCGGCTCAGGCACAGACGATTCAGGCGGGGCTGTTCGATAACCCAACCGTCAACGCCGAACTGAACGCCTACAATCCCGCCCTGAATCGCCCGCTCGACGTAGGGGGTAATGGACAAAAAGCATTCTCCATTCAGCAAACGATTCTCCTGGCGGGCAAGCGCAGCAAACGCGTAGCCGTCGCCACCGAGCAGGCCCGATTGACCGAGCTACAGTTTGCCGACCTGCTCCGTTCGCTGCGCTTCGATCTGCACAGCCGTTTTTATGATATCTACTTCACGCAGAACACGCTGCTCGTTTACCAGAAGCAGCAGGCCCAGCTAACCGGCACCATCCAGTCGTTTGAGCGGCAATACCAGCGCAATAACGTAGCCCTGCGTGAGTTGGTCCGTCTGAAAGCCCTGCTGCTACAACTGACCAACGACCAACTGGCGCTGGCGGTGCAATTGATTGGTCAGCAGCGCGATTTGCGGACCTTGCTACAAACCACAAACGTGATCCGGCCGGTGGTAACGAATACCGATCTGGCCCGGTATCAGCGTGCTCTGCCTCCGCTTGAACAGGCCATTAATACGGCCATTGACAATCGCCCGGACCTGCGGGGGGCCGAAACGCTGGTACGGCAGGCCGATGCGAACCTGGCTTTCCAGAAGGCGTTGGCTACTCCAGACCTGCGCATCGGCGGGTTGTACGACCAGAATGCCAGCTATACGCCCAACTACACGGCCGTTACACTGAGTATCGACTTGCCGGTGTTCAACAAAAATCAGGGAAATATCAGTTCGGCGCGGGCACAGGCGGGGTACCAACGGCTGTTTCAGCAGAACATCCGCACGGTGGTCGAAAACGAAGTGGTGGCCGCCTTGCAACAGATTCAGGGGACCGAAGCGGCCTATCGCAGCATCGACCCCAGTTTCGCGGCCCAGTTCGAGGAACTGAATCAGGGGATACTCCGCAATTTTGAACGGAGCAATCTGTCGCTCATCGAATTTGTCGATCTGTTCGAGACCTACCTCCAGAACGTGCAGCAACTCAACCGGCTCAATGCCGACCGCATCACCGCCTATGAGCAACTCAATTTCACCGTCGGTACTGACCTGTTCAAGTAAATCTTTATGACTCTATTTTAGATTATCCTGAGCATCGTCTCCATTCGTCTGTCCTGTCAGCCATCCTGATAGGTCGGTTTTTTCAGAGGAAAGCCGCCAGTCATCATCCAATCATAACAAAGAAATGAACTTTAAACATAACCGGCTTTCATACGTAGCAGTCGGATTGTTGGCTATTGCTTTTGCTGGTTGCCAGTCGGATCACAAATCGGGTACGGACAATGGCGAACAAGCGGCTCCCAAAGTAAATCTGCTGGCCAATGCCCGGATCGACACGGCGAAGCAGAAAGTAGTGAATAACCAACTGAGCCTGACGGGTAAGATTACATTCAATCAGGACCGGGTCGTGAAAGTATTTCCGCTGGTGGGTGGCCACATAGATGCCGTGAAGGTAGAACTCGGCGATTACGTTAAAGCCGGACAGGTACTGGCCATCGTTCGCTCGGGCGATCTGGCTGATCTGGAACAGGCAGCAGTGGCCGCCAAAGGCCAACTCTCGGTTGCGATGAAGAATATGCAGGTAGCCGAAGATATGACGCAGGCTGGTTTAACATCACAGCGTGAACTGACGGCCGCCCGTGAACAGCTATCGGCGGCTAAGGGTGAAGTGAACCGGGTGGCGGAGCGACGGCAGATTGTGGGGGGCAGTGGGTCTATCTACGTGATGAAGTCGCCCATGAGCGGGTTCGTTGTCGAAAAAAATGCCGCACAGGGTATGGAACTGCGCTCCGACGATCCCGAAAACCTGTTCACCATCTCGAACCTCGACCAGGTATGGGTGCTGGCGAACGTATATGAGTCCGATGTATCAAACGTAAAGGTGGGGTATCCGGCCCGCATCACCATGTTGTCGTACCCGGATCGCCCGTATTCGGGCCGGGTCGATAAGATCTTCAATGTGCTCGATCCCGACAGCAAAACCATGAAAGTGCGCATCACCCTGACAAATGCGGACTACCGGCTCAAACCGGAAATGTTTGCCAATGTCAACCTGGAATACGCTGGTCGGGAGCAGCGGGTGGCGATTCCGGCGAATGCGCTGGTGTTCGACAAGAGCCGAAATTTTGTGGTGGCCGTTACGCCCCAAAACCAACCCGTTATCCGGGAGGTAAATGTATTTAAAACCGTAGGCAGCACGGCTTACCTGAACAGTGGTCTCAAAGCCGGTGAGCGGGTGGTGACCCAGGATCAGCTATTGATTTATAACGCTTTAGCCAATTAATCAGCTAAAGCCACCCGTTGCCTATTCATCTCCCGAATCAATGAACAAATTCATAAAAGGTATTTTAACGTTCTCGCTGAAGAACAAGTTTTTCGTGTTTTTTCTGACGATTCTGGCCGCTGTGGTAGGCTTTATCAGTTACCAGAACACACCCATCGAGGCTTTCCCAGATGTGACCAATACCCGCATCACGATCATCACGCAGTGGCCGGGCCGCTCGGCCGAAGAGATCGAAAAGTTCGTGACCATTCCCATCGAAATCGGCTTGAACTCGGTACAGAGCAAGACTGATGTGCGGTCGACCACGCTGTTTGGCCTGTCCGTCGTAAACGTTCTTTTCGACGATGGGGTCGATGATATTTTTGCCCGACAGCAGGTCAATAATTTGCTGCCCGGTGTTGATTTGCCCGAAGGTATCAAGCCCGACGTACAGCCGCCGTATGGCCCAACGGGTGAAATATTCCGGTACACGCTCGAATCGTCGACCCGAACGGTACGGGAACTGAAAACGATTCAGGACTGGGTGCTCGACCGGCAATTTAAGAGTGTATCTGGCGTGGCTGACGTGGTTAGCTACGGGGGCGAAGCCAAAACGTATGAAATCACGGTTGATCCGCAGCGGCTACTCGATTATAACATTACGCCCCTGCAACTCTACCAGGCCGTGGCGAATTCCAACGTGAACGTGGGGGGCGACGTGATCGAAAAAAACTCGGAGGCCTACGTGGTGCGGGGGATTGGGCTGCTCAACAACCAGCAGGACATTCAGGATATTGTCATCAAAAACATCAAGGGTACGCCCATTATGGTGCGTAACGTGGCGCAAGTGTCGGAGTCGGCACTGCCCCGGCTGGGTCAGGCCGGGCGCGGCAAACAAGACGACGTGGTAGAGGGCGTTGTGATCATGCGCAAGGGCGAGAACCCTACCTTAGTTATTGCGCGGGTAAAAGCCAAAATCGAAGAGTTGAACACGTCCATTTTGTCTTCCGACGTGCAGATTAACACGTTTTACAACCGGGAGACGCTGATCAATTTCGCCACCCATACCGTTACCCACAACCTGCTGGAGGGCATCATCTTCGTAACGGTGATTGTGTTTCTGTTCATGGCCGACTGGCGCACGACTGTAACGGTGTCGATTGTGATTCCGCTGGCCCTGCTGTTTGCCTTTATCTGCCTGCGGCTTAAGGGTATGAACGCCAACCTGCTCTCGATGGGTGCCATCGACTTTGGTATTATCGTGGATGGTGCGGTGGTTATGGTGGAGGGTATTTTTGTGATGCTCGACGAACTGGCACACGAAAAAGGTATGGCTAAGTTCAATAAATTAGCCAAAATGGGGGCGATCCGTAAAACAGGTACTGATTTGGGCAAGGCTATTTTCTTCTCCAAACTCATTATCATCACCTGCCTGATCCCCATTTTTTCGTTCCAGAAAGTAGAAGGTAAACTATTTTCGCCCTTAGCCTGGACGCTTGGTTTTGCCCTCCTCGGTGCACTGATTTTCACCCTGACGTTGGTGCCGGTGCTGGCCAGTATGCTGCTGAACAAAAACGTGCGCGAAAAGCACAACGTGGTGGTTGAGGGGATCACAAAGGGCACAATGCGTGCATTTGATTTCACATACGCCCATAAACGAATCAGTGTGTTGCTATCGCTTATTCTGGTGGTCGTTGGTTTTTCGGGGTTTACACTGCTGGGCACCGAGTTTTTACCCGAACTTAACGAGGGGTCCATCTACGTGCGGGCTACTTTGCCGATGAGCATCTCGCTGCCCGAATCCGTCCGGCAAACCATTAAAATGCGGACTATTTTTCAGCAATTTCCCGAAGTGAAAGCCGTGGTATCGCAAACGGGTCGCCCTAATGATGGCACCGACCCGACCGGCTTTTATAACGTTGAGTTCTTAGTTGACATCTATCCGAAAGACGACTGGAAGCGGCCTATCACGAAGGAAGAACTCATAGAAGAGATGCAGGGGCGGCTGGCTATTTTTCCGGGGGTAAGTTTTAACTTCTCGCAGCCCATCACTGATAACGTTGAAGAGGCTGTGTCGGGCGTAAAAGGCTCCATTGCCGTGAAAGTGTACGGGGCTGACCTGTTTGTACTGGAAGAGAAGACGAGCCAGATTCAGAAACAATTGGCGACCGTAGCAGGCATTGCCGATCTGGGTGTTATCCGCAACACGGGTCAGCCCGAAATGCGCGTTGAACTGGATGAACGAAAATTGGCCCTGTATGGCGTTGATAAGGCGGATGCGCAAGCTGTTATTGAAACGGCGATTGGTGGTAAGGCGGCTACGCAGATTTACGAAGGTGAACGCAAGTTCGATCTGCGCATCCGGTATGAGCAGCGGTTTCGTTCAAACGAAGAGGAGATTGCCAACCTGATGGTGCCAACCGAAAATGGCAGTATGATTCCCATCAAGCAAATCGCCACCGTCTCGACCAAAACCGGACCTGTACTCATCTATCGGGAAGGTAACCAGCGCTACGGAGCCGTGAAATTCTCGGTACGGGGCCGCGACATGGGCAGTGCCATTGCCGAAGCGCAACAGAAAGTGGATGCCGCTGTCAAGTTTCCGGCGGGCTACAGCATCAAGTGGGCGGGTGATTTTGAGAACCAACAACGGGCAACGGCTCGTTTAGCGCAGGTAGTGCCGTTGAGTTTGCTGGGTATTTTCTTTATTCTGTTCGTTTTATTCGGCAACGTAAAGGATGCCGCGCTGGTGCTGATTAACGTGCCCTTTGCCATCATCGGCGGTATTGCGGCCCTGTTGCTGACTCATGTCAACTTCAGCATCTCGGCGGGTATTGGCTTTATTGCTTTGTTTGGTATCTGCATTCAGAACGGCGTAATCCTGATCTCGGTGTTCAAGAATAACTTACTCAACAAGCTAAGCCTGAACGAATCCATCCGAATGGGGGTGTTATCGCGGGTGCGGCCGGTTGTGATGACGGCGATGATGGCGGGTATCGGGTTGATTCCGGCGGCCATCTCGACCGGTATTGGCTCGGAAACGGCCAAACCCTTAGCCATTGTGGTGATTGGCGGGTTGATCTCGGCCACTATATTGACATTGCTGATCTTTCCGCTCATCTACCGGTTTTTCAACCGACACTACGTTCACCGGCTGAGTGACCTGGATTAGATTGACGACGTAATCGTTGTTTGTCGGGCAAAAACGGAAAAGGGACAGCTATTGAATTAGCTGTCCCTTTTCCGCTTCGAAAAAATCCCTCCTCACCGCTTAGCAATCGTTGGCGCAGCTTTCCGGGTGCGGGCTTTCTGTAACACCAATTCTCCCACTTTTTTGCCCATTGCTGCTCCATTATCCAACGCGGACCGGTAGTGAATGCCGCCGTACAACCGGCTGACAGACGCCTGCTGAGCCGCATCGGTAAACGATTTGAACGACCGGACGCCATGCCCGTATCTAAACTCGGTCGAGTCGATAAAGGCAACGTTATCGCCCAGTAACTGCGTCAACACCGTTGCTGCTGCGGCTGTGATGGTGCTGTGGCCGCTCGGATATTCCGGGAAGGGGGGTGTTTGCAGGAAGGGCGCCCATTTGGGGTCGATGCTCTTGTTGATGACCGTTTCGGGCCGGATGGTTTTGGTCCGGTATTTCTCATCCCAGCAGGCAATGAACGCATCGGCGAGGGCCAGCGAGGTGAGGGTGTAGGCTTCCACACAGGGCAGCAGTTTCAGCTTTTCCTGGCGCGTCACTGTTTCGGCGATGGCTAACCAGTGGCCGCCGGGCGTCATTTTCTTGGAGGCATACATCACGTGACCGGCTACATTCATCACGAAAGCGTTGTCGTCCCAAAAGTAGGCGAGGTCTTTCTGCTCGGTCGTCGGATTCTTGCCGATTTCATAAACCTCCATCACCTCTTTGTAGTACGGCGATGTTTTGTTCAGGCTGAAAGCGAAGGGGCGGGGCGGCATGAACTGGCTACAGGTGTCCATGACATAGCAACGGATTTTGTTCCACTGCGGCTCGGCGGCATCCATGTAGGCTGGGGGGGTAGGTACCCAGGTTCCTTCTTCGTTGGTGACGGTGTGTTTAAAGCCCCGCGTTTGCTTGTAATGGTCTTTGGCCGCGTAGTCAAGCACGTGTTTAGCCACCGATTCACCGTAGGCCATCGAACGGTCGTAGACCTCGTCGGGCACGCCATCCACTTTGAAACGGGCATAGAAGGCTTTCTCGAAATCATCGAACAGGTCGCCGGAGAACGTCAGGGCGCGGCCAACGGTCAGGAACGCGCGGGCACTGGCCAGCGGAAAGCAGTAGTCTTTACCCGCTTCGGGCTTCGGACCTGGCTCGAACAGCTTGATTTTACCCGCCAGCGATTCGTAGTTGGCATCGGACGGAACGAGGGCTTCGTACCCCGCCAAGTTAGCGTAAACGTAAATGCGGCTGGCCACCGGGGGGGAGAAAATATCGTGAATCACCACCTGCGTCAACCGGTCGATGCACTGGTTATAGAACTCAGGGTTGGTGGCCTTGGCGTTGTATTCGGCGGGTGTTGCGGGCTTGCGGCAACCGGCAACTATCCACACACATATCACAAGAACAGGAATAAAGAGATGACGGGCTTTCATACAGCTACGTTACAATTAGTATCGAACCACAAAAATATAGCAAAAAAACCACTTCTTTAACGGCTTGTTCCAGCTTTTAACCGCCCTACTGCACCGGTTAACGGCCTGAACACCTGCAACGAAGCGGCATTACGGGCTACTACGAACAGCGGACCCGTGGCGGTTTGTACCGACTGAATATCCCGGACTTCGCCGTTGAGCACAAACCCGGCTTCGGCAGCGGGTATAGGTACAAACCGGCCCTGCCCATCGTTTCGTAAAACAAGTCCGTAACTGGCATCGTAGCGGCCCTGATACGTGCTGACGCCGTAGAAATTGCCCCCGCCCAACACATCCAAATCACCGTCCTGATCGAAATCAAATGCCCGCAGGGCAAAGAGTTTAGAGACCTGAGCCGCCATGGGCAGTTCGTGTACTATAAACGTACCGTTTCGATTTTCGAGGTATACCGACGCAAACTGATTTACCAGTAGTTCGTCGGCACCGGCCAGTTCGTCGGGTGTGAACAGTGCACTAATGGGTTTACCGGCGAAGGAGACGTAGTTGGTGAAACGCTTGTTGATGATACCCGGCATCTGTTTACCCAACTCGTCGCGAAAGGCCACCGGAAACCAGTCGTTATCGTGCTTACAGGCCAGAATCTGCTCGACGCTCTGATTGTTATCCACGTCTTTCACCCACATTTTCACTTCGGAATCCGGGCCGTTCTTGCGGAATTTAGTGTTCGTGCCGAGGTTACCCGCCATCAGGTCGGTATCGCCATCACCGTCGAAGTCGGCCGCCAGCAAACACTGCCAGAACCCGTTCAGGGGACCATCGGCGAGGGGTTTGCCCACGCCGAGTTTGCCGTTTTCGTTCGTGAACACCGTAATGGGCATCCAGTCACCGGCTACGACTAAATCGGGGTCGCGGTCTTTGTCAACGTCGAGCCAAACGGCATCCGTAACCATCCCGGCCGACCGGAGCGCGGGGGCCAGTTTGTCGGTTTGATCGCTGAAACGCGGTTGCCCATCCCGCCCCGGCCCGTCGTTGATGAGCAGGTAGGACCGGGGTAATTTGCCATATTTGAACGCTACGACGCGTCCACCGATAAATAAATCCAGATCGCCGTCGCGGTCGATATCCACCGGCCGAACGCAGCTTTTATTGCCAAAAATCGCTGGTAATGAATGGATTGCGTGGCTGAAGTTCCCGCGTCCGTCGTTCAGGTACAACCGGTCGGCGAGTTGAGGTGCCTCGCCCGAAAACTCGTTGCCACCGGACACCA
>JBBQLG010000060.1:0-33062 GCA_038327655.1 Cytophagales bacterium | reverse complement strand
GGGGGGGGGGGGGGGGGGGGGGGTTGGGTGGGTTTTGGGGGGGGGGGCCTCATTAAAAAAAAACCCACCTCAACCATGGCTTCTTCCTTCTTCTCCGGCGTCAGTGCACTGATGATGGTTGGTGCCAGCGTTGCCAGAACGAACACAACACCACCAATGAGCAACGCACGGGTTACAATGCTGGGATACTCTTTCCGTAACGAGTAAGCGCCATACGCTTTGTTGCGGTTCGCAAACACCATGTCATCCAGGGTTGCGTCTTTTGCGGTTATCTCTGCCATCTGATTAAACGTCAATTTTTGCTTTATCCTTCAGCAGCTTTTTCTCGTCGTCGGTCAGGGCATCAACCAGGGCATACCGTTTGGTGTGGGTAATAGCCATCTCATCCAGGATATCCACCATATTTTTGTAGGTAGACTCTTTGGTTGGCTTAATTACGACAACAAATTTGTCGGCGGGTACTTTCTTGGCATCATCCTGAATCTCCTTACGGAGGTCGTAACCCATCGAGATTTTTTTCACCTCCGGGTCTTCCGTCGCGGCTTTCCCGAAAATGACGTAGGCCGTGTTGTCTTTTGCCAGGAAAACCGTCATTACGTTCGAGGCTTTCAGCGGCTCCGTTTCTTCCGTTTTTGTTTTATCCGGCGCGTTATACGTCATGGATGACGGTTTGCTCAGGGTTGTGGCCAGGATGAAGAAGGTAATCAGCAAAAAACCCAGGTCAACCATCGGCGTCATATCGATCCGGGTTGATGACTTTTTACTGCGAACCTTACCACCATCGTGTTTACCACCACCCCCACCGGTTGCTATTTCTGACATGGTTTCAAGTAGTTTGTAGTGTGTGGCTCGTAGTGTGTGGTTTACGGTTAAAGGAAACTATAAACCGTAAACCACACACTACGAACTTATTATTTCGCGTCAGACTGCCAGCCGGCTGGCGGAGCTTCTGTACCCGTAATCAGGTTGAACTTGTTGATATTCTGCGCCTGAAGCGTAGCAAGTACATCCTTGAACTTGGGGAACTTAGCCAGATTGTCGCCTTTCAGCGCAATCCGCAGTCCATTGTTAGCCTTGCGGGCGTTGTATACCCACTTGGCCAGATCGTTGGTTTTACCGGCACCGGTCGAATCAACGACTAAACCCGGCTGTTTCACCTGACCGCGCTTTTCCTGGTCGATGTTCAAAAACGACTTCAGTTGGTTCAGCGGTACACCGAAGTTAGCCAGTAACGAGAATTCCTTCTTTTCCTTGTCGGAAAAGGAGAGACCTTCCGCAGCCGCTACGTTATCGAGCATCGCAATACGGTCCGTCTGGCTGTCGATGCCAAAATACACTTTACCTTCTTTGTCGAGGGCAATGGTCATGATGTCCTTATCGGGCACCTTGATGCTGGAAATGGACGAGGGCGTGTCGATGGCGGCAGCATCCTGGGCTTTAAATTTAGCCGTCAGGATAAAGAACGTCAGGAGCAGAAAGGCCACGTCGCACATCGCCGTCATATCCATGGCGGCAGCATGCCGCTTGGGTTTTACTACGGGCATATTACGTCAGTTTAAAATCGTGTTACAATAAACGCCCACCGGTGCGGATTAATTATGAGCCGCAAAGTTTTGCTGAATGCTCAAACCGATCTCGTCGATGGTGTATGTCAGGGCATCAATCCGGGTCGTGAAGTAGCTGTACATGATGGTAGCAATAGCCGCCGTACCAATACCAAGAGCCGTATTTACCAGGGCCTCGGAGATACCCGTCGAAAGAGCCGCCGTGTCAGGAGCACCGGTCGTACCCATGGCGCTAAAGGCGCGAATCATACCCAATACGGTTCCAAGCAGGGCAATCAGGGTCGATACCGACGCCAGCGTAGCGATGATAACCAGGTTTTTCTCCAGCATTGGCAACTCCAGCGACGTTGCTTCTTCAACCTCTTTCTGCAAAGCGGCCAGTTTCTGCTCTTTGTTCAATTCAACATCCGTGGACAGTTGCTGGTATTTCTGCAAAGCCGTTTTTACCACGTTGCCAATCGAACCTTTCTGCTTGTCACACTCAGCAATGGCGGCACTCACCTCATTGCGGTCGAGCAACGCTTTCACTTTCCGAACGAAGTCATCCGTCGAACCGGAACCACCCGCCCGGCCGATGGTAATGAAGCGCTCAATGGAGAACGTCAGTACGCACAGGAAACAGGTGAACAGAATGGGTACGATGAAGCCGCCAGCATACACGGTTCCGAAGTAATCACCGGGTAAAGGCTGCTTGGTATTGTCGCCATCCTGGAAGTGGCTGGCGTTACCAAACACAAAAATGTACACGACGATACCAATGGCCAACAGAATCGGAATAACAAGAGCCGGATTTAAACCGCCCGACTGTTTCTTGGGGGCTGCGACTTTAGCGGGTGCTGGAGTTGGGTTTTGTGTTTTCATTGGAAACTGAACTGAGGGTTGAATTGAAACAGAGTTTTTGACCGTAAAAAAAGTGAAAATTTTAGTTTAGTCGTGTTTTCTGAAAGAAAATTCTGAAACCACACTTTTGATGCTCCAACAAAAGTATGGTTTTTCACTTTAAATCAACACAACCTATTCTGGCAAAAGTTTTCACCCGTATGTCAGTACACTGTTGCGAAATTGTACTAATCCCATAGTTTTTTTCAACCCGGTTCGGTTTAAACGACGTGTTTCTCAATGAAATGGCCGGTTCTGCCGGTTTTCGTCCAATTGGATTACCAGCTATACGGGAGGGGGAGGGTGTTCCATAAAATTATTGTTAAGTGGTCCGTATTGGTTCAAACTGACAGTCGCTCAATGGATGCGGCCCCTGTTGATATTCCATAAGACCGCCTTAACTTTTTTTACGAAAGCACTAAAGGCAGGGTTATCGATCAGACACGGAAGCCAGAGTTGAGGAATCGGATACGTGTCTATGGCCCGTTCGGTTAGCCATAAACAGGGCGATCAGGATGATTATGCCACCCGAAAAGCCAATTACGGGTGCAGAAACCTGTGTCTGGAGGTGACCGGAAAGAAACGAACCGGCCACGTCGCACAGATTTACCAGTGCCATGTAGGCCGTAAACTGCGACCCTTCCACGTCGCGCCGACAGAGTGCCATCAGCACGGGCATGGCCGCCACACTCACCAGCGGGTCCAGCATATAATACAATACATAAACCGACGAAGCCACTTCGGGGTGGATCCAATAGGCCGAAATCCCATTGGCGATGAGCAGAAACAGGCCGCAGCCCAGCATAACGTTCAGCAGTAAACGACGTGCTCCCAATCGGTCGGCTACCCAGCCACCGGCCAGAATGAATACGATCATTACCGCCGTTCCGTACGTACCGCTCATGAACGAAAGTTCGGTGTCTTTCCAGTGCAGTTTCTGAATCAGGTGTACCGGGTACGCACGAATGAACATGCTCAGGCTGGTATAGACCATCAGGATCGGGATGAACAGCCTCAGACTTTGCCGAGCCACCATTCCCCGGTATAACTCCCGAAAAAGCCAGTTTAAGCTGTGTTCATGCTTATCGCGTTCGGCAGTCGGTGCAGGTGCCGCCGACCACGGGAAGAGGGCATCCTCCTTTTTCTCTTTGATAAAAAACGTAATACCCATCAGGGACAACAGAGCAAGCGACTGGGTCAGGGCAGCCGTATGGAAATCATACTGCCGGATCAGGTACGACATAACGGCTGCCGATGCCCCAATACCGATCAAAAAACCACCCCGCATGAACGCATTGACCCGTCCCCGCTCCGATTCAGGAATGATTGAAATGGCCATCGCATCGACACTGGCATCCTGAATGGTGGCAAAAACGCTGTGCAGAAAAAAAGCCGCAGCCAGCGTAGTTAGTTGCGTAACGGGATTATCGACCAGCAGAATGCCCAGCGACGCCACGAAGGCCATCAACTGCGACAACAATACCCACGGTCGCCGACGTCCCATGGGTGACCCCTGAAACCGGTCGATGAGTGGCCCCCAAACGAACTGAACCGTCCACGGTAGTCCGACGGCCGCGACGAATGTACCCACGGTACTCGACGATACGCCTTCTGCCGTGAGGTAATTGGCCACCGCCGTGAGCGAAAACCCGGCCGGAATCCCCTGCATCACGTACAGATAAAAGAACGTTACATAGCGCAACGTCCGGTTGGTTCGCAGCGCGGGCAGGGCGAAGGAGGAAGGCACAGGCAAGGGCGACAAAACAGACATGAACAAAGTGTGTTTTAGGGCTGTCGCATGGTAACCAACTGTTTCGGGTAATGGCTTTAAAAAGTATTGATTGGTCTCCGGCGTTTCGGTTACCTTCGCCACGGAAATCCACGCGGTCTTTTATGCCTCGATTGTTTACCCGACTTCTTTTCGGTTTGCTGCTTGGTTCCGGCTGGGCCGCAGCACAAATACAAGTGCTACAGCCGGTTCCAAACGTAGTGGTGCAGCGCAGTGCCGACAATAGCGGCCGGCTTTACATCAGCGGCCGAACACCGGCGGCTGACCGGGTCGAAGCACAACTTACCCCCGTTACCCCCGGTCAGGGAACGGCAACCGGCTTTCAGACCATCCAGTCTAACCCCACGGGCGGTTTGTTTCTGGGGTCAATCACGGCAACGGGCGGCTGGTATGTACTTACCGTGCAGGCCATCCGCAACGGTGCCGTTATCGGGCAGACTACCGTACAACCCGTCGGCATCGGCGAGGTCTTCATCACAGCGGGTCAATCGAACGCACGCGGCTTAGGTTTGGGCGACAACGACCTCGGCACGGCAACGGGCCGGGTGATGAGCATCAACGCCATCAACCACTATAAGCCCACGGATGGCCGTCCGATTATCTCATCGGGTAACCCGCTGCCCGTACCGGTTTATTCACCCCTGACGGCCGGTCATCAGATTTATCCAATGGCGGAAAGTTCGTGGGGTTGGGGTGAACTGGGCGATTATGTGGTGAACCGGTTCAATGTGCCGGTGGTCTTTTACAATGCGGGCTGGGATGCCTCGACGGTCGAGAACTGGTTGAGTACGGCCAATGGCACCCCAGCCTGCAACCGCTACTACTGCCCCGACGATAGTTACCGCTGGCAAAACCTGCAACCGTATACCAACCTCAAAAACGTGCTGCAATACTACGGGTCAATGGGGGGTGTCCGGGCGGTACTCTGGCATCAGGGCGAAGCGGAATACTGTTTTTCCAACAACTGCAGCGTAACAGACTACGCCAACCGCCTGATTTCCGTTATTCAAAAATCCCGGCAGGATGCTGGTGGCTCGTCAATTCCGTGGGTGGTAGCGCGTGCATCGTTCGACGGCAGCAATACCAATCCCGATGTAGTCACGCAGCAACAGAACGTCATCAACAATCTCGGAAAGGTATTTCAAGGTCCGCTGAACGATACGATCATAAACCGCAACGCCGGTGGGCAGGACGTTCACTTCAAAAACAGTCAGCGGCCGGTTACTCACCCGCAGTATTACCTGAATCCCAATACTATCCCGGCCGATATGGGCCTGTCGCGTTTTGCCCGTAACTGGAACAACAGCTTAGACAATACCTTTTTTCAGACCGCAACCCCTATGGTGACAGAGCGGTTTGTGGCTACCGGCGATGTAACGACCAACATTACCCCTAATGCGGTCATTGGTGTTCCAGTAGCGTCGCTTGGCGCGTTTGGGGGTGATAATCAGTGGCAGGTGCAGTTATTGGATACGCAGGGGAATTACCTGCAAACCATCGGCACGAGCGGAGCCAATCCCGCGCAGGTGACCTGGCCCAGCGACCTGGCAAGCGGGCAGTTTCGGTTGCGGGTCGTATCCACGAATCCGGTAGTGATGGGCGTTCCTACGCCCGTTTTCTGCGTGGGTTGCGCTACCGATGTTAGTCTGAGCCTGGAAGCCGACCGGCGAACGGTGAGCGTTGCCGACCTGACTACGTTTACCATCCGCCTGCGCAATGCCGGGCCGGTTGCCGCTACCAACGTAGTGGTACAGGATCGGTTGCCGCCCAACATGGCCGTTACATCCGCTAACGGCCTATCGCTGAGCAGTGGAGTACTGACCGGTTCGGTTTCCCGCCTTGAAGTCGGTGCAACGGCGGTGCTGAGTTTTCAGGCGCGGGTGGCGGCCGGTACATACGTTAATGCGGCCGAAATCCTATCCGCTGACCAGGCCGACCTCGACAGTCAGCCCGGCTCCGGTACGGGCGACGGACAGGACGATGCCGCTGCGACCGATTTACGGACCCGCGAGTCGGGTGGAGGGGTATACGTATCGCCGAACCCCAACCAGACGCCTTTACCCGCCGTTGCATCGAGCCAACCCGCGCCCGATCCCAACAAAGCCGATTTGAGTGTTTCTTTGGTGGTTAGCAAGCGAACCCCGACTTTGTACGAACTGGTCACCTACACCGTACAAATCAGTAATGCCGGGGGACAAACGGCAACCGGAATCAGCGTAACAGCTTACCTGCCGACGGGTCAGCAATTTATATCGGGCGATGATTTTACGAGTGGCGGCAGTGGGTTAACCAGCAATCCAGTCAACTTAGCGCCGAATGCTACCACTCAGCTACGGTTTCGGGCGCGTGTAACGGCGGTGGGCGGTGGCATCACGAAAGTTCAGATTACCAGTGCCAGTCCGTCTGATCCCGATTCGACCCCGGCCAACGGCACCGACAATGGTGAGGATGACACGGCGCAGACCGACATACGAAGCCGGTGATTTCCTGATGCACACAGTGGAACAGGCCTTATCGCTGCCTAAATTTCCCTGCCACCCTTTTTGCTTGTGTAGATAAATCCCTTTTTTTATTGCAAATTTCGGAGAACAATTCGATGCGGGCGACGCTACTTTAGTCGAACTTCAGGAGCAATGAAACCGAACTATCTGGCAATTGGCGGCTTGCTTGCGGTGATGGCCTTGTCATCGTTTTCGTTGATGCGTGCCTTTCGGCACGAGGTTGACTTCAATACCGAGGTCAAGCCGATTCTGAACAAAAACTGCATCACCTGCCACGGGGGCGTTAAAAAGGCATCGGGTTTCTCGCTCCTGTTCAAACACGAAGCCCTGGCCCCCGCCGAATCGGGCAAGTTGGCCATCGTGCCGGGCGATGCTGATGCCAGCGAGATGATTCGTCGGCTGACGCTGACCGACCCCGACGAACGGATGCCCCTCGATCATCCGGCCCTCTCCGAACATGATGTTGAAACGCTGCGCAACTGGATCAATCAGGGCGCGGCCTGGGGTGACCATTGGGCGTACCAGACACCGGTTCAGCCTGATGTACCGGCCATTGGCACCGTCTGGAGTCGCCTGGGGCTGACGAGTAACCCCGAAACGGACTGGGCCAAAAATGAGATCGACCCGTTTGTTCTGCAAAAACTTCACGAACAGGGCCTGACACCATCGCCGGAAACAGACAAAGCCACGCTGATTCGGCGCGTCTCGCTGGACCTGACCGGCCTGCCGCCTACCGAAATTGAGGTAGCTGATTTTCTCAGCAACCACTCCCCCACGGCGTACGAAAAAGTTGTTGACCGGCTGTTGCGCTCCCCGGCCTACGGTGAAAAATGGGCGGGCCTGTGGCTTGACCTGGCCCGTTACGCCGATACGAAAGGCTACGAACGTGACCCCGGCCGCAGCATCTGGCGGTACCGCGACTGGCTTATCCGCGCTTTCAACGACGACAAACCCTACGACCAGTTCCTGACCGAACAATTAGCCGGTGACCTGCTGCCGAACCGGACAAAAGATCAGCTTGTAGCGACCGGTTTTCACCGCAACACGATGACCAACGACGAAGGCGGCACTCAGGACGAAGAGTTTCGGATGGCCGCCGTAATGGACCGGGTCAGCACCACCTGGGACGTATTTCAGGGTACCACCTTTGCCTGCGTTCAGTGCCACAGCCACCCCTACGACCCGTTCGTCCACGAAGACTATTATAAGTACCTCGCCTTTTTTAATAACACCCGCGACGAGGACGTAACGACCGAAACACCCACGCTGCGGTTTTACAAGGGTGTGGATTCGGTGCAGGTGAATCAGATCAAAAACTGGATTTCGGCGCATACACCGGTTGCGCAACGGGTACAAAAAGTACAGCAGTTCGATACGTTTCTGAGCCTTCAGGAACCGAAGATCAATTCACACGACTTCGATCAGCACGTGAATGCGTCGTTGCTGGATGCCAAGTTTTTCGGAATGCAGCACAGCGGGTCGGCCCGGATCAAAAATATCGACCTAACCGGCAAACAACGGATCGTGCTGGCGATTGGCACCAAAGAACCGGGAGCCGTTGTCACGCTGCACCGCGACGCACCCTCCGGCCCGGCCTTGCTGACCTTGCCCGTTCCCAAACGCGGCAGCGAGTGGAACGACACCGTTCTGGTGGCACCGCTGCCCGTCGTAACCGGGCGGCATCATCTCTATCTGACGCTGGCGAACCCGGACAAGCCCAAAAACTGGGTGATGGTAAAATGGGTCGCTTTTCAGGAACGGTTGCCCGGTGCAACTCCCGCCATTGAGCAGCAGTACGCCAAACTCCTGAACACCCGCCCCGAAACCACGCCGGTTTTGTGGGAAGGCACCGGCGATCTGGCCCGCCCGACCAACGTGTTTCTCCGGGGCAACATGGCCGTGAAAGGTAAACGGGTTACGCCCGACGTCCCCAAATCCCTGCCACCGTTTACCGCCAACGGTCAGCCCTTACCGCGCAACCGGCTGGGTTTAGCCCGATGGATGACGACTCCCGACCATCCGCTCACGGCCCGCGTCGCCGTCAATCGGTTCTGGGAGCAGCTATTCGGCACGGGCATTGTCGAAACGGTGGAAGACATGGGAACGCAGGGCATTCAACCTACCCACCGCGACCTGCTGGACTGGCTGGCCGTCGACTTTCAGCAAACAAATCACTGGAGCATGAAGCGGCTGCTCAAAACGATGGTTATGTCGGCCACGTACCGGCAAAAGTCCGACGTAACACGGGAAAATTTAACGAAAGACCCGTTTAACAAATGGCTGGCGCGGGGACCACGGATTCGACTGTCGGCCGAGCAGGTTCGCGATCAGGCGTTAGCCGTGAGTGGATTAATCAGCCCAAAAATGTACGGTCCGAGCGTGATGCCGGTTCAGCCGGATGGCATCTGGGGATCACCCTACGACGGCGCGAGTTGGGTACTGAGTCAGGGCGAGAACCGGTACCGGCGGGCGTTGTACACCTACTGGAAACGCACCTCGCCCTATCCGTCGATGCTGACGTTTGACAGTCCGAGCCGGGAGTTTTGCCAGGTTCGGCGCATCCGCACCAACACGCCGTTGCAGGCATTGGTGACGCTCAACGACCCGGTTTATGTGGAAGCGGCTCAGCAGCTGGCGTGTTACATGCAGGCAGGCGGCCAAACCCCGGAACAGCAGATTCAGGCCGGTTTTCGCCGGGTGATGGGCCGCGACCTCAACCCGAAAAAGGTAGCGGTACTGGCCCGTCTCTACCGAACAACCGAAGCGCATTACCGGCAGCACCCCGCCGACGTTCGGCAGTTACTGGGTCATCGCGACGCCACACCCAACTTAGCCGCACTCACCGTCACGGCCAACACGATGCTGAATTTAGACGAAGTAATCACGAAGGAATAATTATTAAACGTAAAGCGGGAAAGGCTTCGCAAAGGGCGCGGGGTTGCTTTACAATCCTGCAAAACTTTCGCTGTCTTTAACACGCTATGAACAAGCTCATTCACGAACTGCAACAGGCCGCACTGGAACGCGAAACACGGCGGCATTTTCTGCATACCTGCACGACCGGTCTGGGCGCCATGGCGTTCGGATCGTTGCTGGGTGGATGCGATTTTTTGGGTAATAAAACCACAAAGTCAGTCGGAGCAGCAGCGGGTGCGCCGGGTCTCGACAATCCGGCGATGCTGGCGCGGTCAGCACCCTTTGCGCCGAGGGCGAAGCACGTCATTTACATTCACACGGCCGGGTCGCCGAGTCAGTTGGAGACGTTTGATTACAAACCCGAATTGGTTAAATACGACGGCAAAGACTGCCCGCAGGAATTGCTGACGGGTAAAAAATTCGCCTTCATCCGAGGCACGCCCAAGATGCTGGGACCACAGGGCATGTTCAAACAGCACGGACAATCGGGGGCCTGGATGTCGGATTATTTCACGCACCTACCCGACGTGGCAGACGACATTACGTTTTTGAAGGCGATGCACACCGACCAGTTTAACCATGCCCCGGCGCAACTCCTGATGCATACCGGCAGTGCGCGGCTGGGTCGGCCGAGTATGGGATCGTGGGTAACGTACGGGCTGGGCAGCGAAAACGATAACTTACCCGGCTTTATCGTGCTGGCCTCGGGCGGCAAACAACCCGACGCGGGCAAATCGGTTTGGGGCAGCGGCTTTTTGCCATCTGTTTATCAGGGCGTTCAGTGCCGCACGGATGGCGACCCGGTGCTATATGTGTCGGACCCGAAAGGCATGACCCGCGACATCCGCAAACAAACCATCGACGCCATCAGCGAGATCAACAAACAGGCCTACGACGAGGTAAAGGACCCCGAAATCCTGACCCGGATTTCGCAGTATGAACTGGCCTTTCGGATGCAGCTATCCGTACCCGACGCGATGGACATTAAACACGAGCCGCAAAGCATACTGGACCTGTACGGCGTTGATCCGAACAAAGGCTCTCTGGCCCGCAACTGCCTGCTGGCCCGTCGGCTGGTGGAGCGCGGAGTGCGGTTCGTGCAGTTGTTCGACTGGGGCTGGGATACGCACGGCACCGAAGAAAGTACGTCCATCGAAACCGGGCTACGCCGGAAATGCCGGGAAGTAGATCAGGCCGTAACGGGGTTGCTGAAAGACCTCAAACAGCGCGGCTTGCTCGAAGAAACGCTGGTGGTATTCGGCGGAGAGTTTGGCCGGACGCCGATGCAGGAAAACCGCGATAACCAGAAACTGCCGTTTATGGGCCGCGACCATCACCTCGAAGCCTTCACGGTCTGGATGGCGGGCGGGGGCGTAAAACCCGGCCTGAGTTTCGGCGAAACCGACGATATTGGTTATTACGGCGTCAAGGATAAAGTTCACGTCCACGACTTGCAGGCTACGATTCTGCACCTGATGGGCTTCGACCACACCAAATTGACCTATTCGTTTCAGGGCCGACCCTTCCGCCTGACCGACGTAGAGGGCAAAGTCGTCAAACCGATTTTAGCGTAACTTGGGAGTATAAATTACCCACATGGAACAGGATATTCGCTGGCAACAACGCCTAATCAATTTTAAAAAGGCACTGGCACAGCTAAATCGATTTATTGAGAAAGAGGAGCTAAACGAATTTGAGGAGCAGGGGCTAATCAAAGCATTTGAATATACCTATGAGCTGGCCTGGAAAACCTTACAGGACTTTTTGCGCGACAAAGGATACGATGACATCGCCGGTCCGAAACCTGTTATCGAACGGGCATTTCAGGACGGCTATATCGACGGGATTGCCTGGGTGCGGATGCACAAAGGCCGCAACCTGACCAGCCACTCCTATAACGAAGAAACGGCTTCTGAAATTGCTGTTGCTGTTCGTGAAGAGTACGCGGGGTTGTTAAATGCTATCGCAAGTCGACTGAACGACGAACAAAGTAATAATCAATTATCGCTTTTTGAGGAGCAGCCCTGATGTACGGTCTCAACGACGAACTTCTGACAAAAATCACAGCCATTCTGGCCAACAACAACCGGCTGGAAGCAGCCCTGTTGTTTGGTTCGCGGGCGAAAGGCACTTTCCGTCCCGGCTCCGATATTGACATAGCGTTAAAAGGCCGTGCGCTAACCGTGAAGGATATTATACAAATTGGTATTGAGCTGGACGAATTAGAAACACCATACCAGTTTGACCTGGTCATCTACCACCGCATTACCGAAACAGCGCTGCGTGATCACATAGACCGGGTCAGTCAGGTGCTTTACCAAAGAGCGTTCTCTTCCATAGCTCTCCCTCATTCCTAAACCTAACCATGACCATTTCGCGCCGTTCCTTCACCAAACAAGCCGCTCTCGCTACGGCGGTGGCTGCCATGCCAACCGCCATTTTTAGCCGGAAAACCGAACCAACTACGGTCGGTCACAATGAGTTTACGTACCGCGTCGTTCCCAACTGGGGTGTTCTGGATGCGGGCAAAAATCCCGTCAACGATTGCCACGAAATGGTGCAGGATGCCAAAGGGCGCATTTTTCTGCTCACCAATGAGACCAAAAACAATGTCCTGATCTACGACAAATCGGGTAAACTGCTCGACAGTTGGGGCACGAGTTATCCCGGTGCGCATGGCCTGACGCTGGCCAACGAGGGCGGGGAGCAGGTGCTGTTCATCTGCGACACCGACCGGCATCAGGTCATCAAAACGAACTTGAAAGGCCGGGAACTCCTGAAACTCGACTACCCCCGCGAAACCGGCGTGTACGCCTATCCCGACAAATTTAAACCCACCGAAACCGCCGTGAACCCCGCCAACGGCGACATTTACGTGGCGGATGGGTACGGCTCCAACTACATCACGCAGTACGACCGGACGGGTAAACTGATCCGGTTTTGGGGCGGGGCAGGCACGGATAACGACCACTTCGACTGTTGCCACGGCATCACCGTCGACACCCGAACCACGCCAACCCGCACCACCCCGACCCTGCTCATCACCGACCGGCGGCACAACTGCTTGAAACGATTTACCCTCGACGGCAAATACCTCGCCACCATTGCCCTGCCCGGTTCGTACATCTGCCGACCGGTGATTCACGGCGACAATTTGTACGGGGCCGTTTTCCGCAGCACGTCCGATTCGTACCCAAATTCGGGGTATGTACAGGTTTTGGATAAGAACGATAAAGTAGTTTCGACGCCGGGTGGTACCGCGCCGGTTTACCAAAACGGGCAGTTGCAGGAGCAGCAGAAAGACCGTTCATTCATGACTTTCCTGCACCCCCACGACGTATTGGTCGATGCCGACGAGAGCCTGTACGTGGCGCAGTGGAGTTCCCAAAAAACGTATCCCATCAAATTGGAGCGGGTTTAATTTATCGGGTAAACAATCACGATTCATGTACACCGGCCTTCTGCTGCAAGCGGCTGCCCCCTCGGACTGGGCGTTATTTTTCGGTCATTTTCACCCACTGGTTGTTCACCTGCCCATCGGGTTTCTCTTCATCGCGGGGCTGCTCGAAGCGGGGCAGCGGTTCGGTAAGATCAGCGTCAGCGACGGCGTTATTGCTACGTTACTTTTCTGGTCGGCGGTGGGTGCTACGGTGGCCTGCGTGTTTGGGTATCTGCTCTCGCTGGGGGGCGGCTATGAACCCGACATGTTGCAGGAACATCAGTGGCAGGGCATTGGTGTGGCCGGTTTTGCCTGGGTGGCGTGGGCACTGAAATCGGAGACCTTCGGCGACCGGATTCCGTTCGGCTCGCTGCTGTATCTGCCGGTGCTGGGCGTGTCGCTGGTATTGCTGAGCGCGGCCGGGCACCACGGTGGTTCGCTCACGCACGGCTCCGACTACCTGACCCAATACACGCCCGAACCCTTCCGGTCGCTGGCGGGTCTGCCGCCTAAATCGGCCACTGTAGCGGCCAAACCCATTACCGATGTGAATCAAGCGATGGTGTACGAACAGATCGTCAACCCGATTCTGAACCAAAGCTGCATACAGTGCCACAATGCCGAGAAATCGAAGGGCAGGCTGCGGTACGACACGGCGGAACTACTGAAAAAGGGCGGCAAAAATGGCCCGGTTTTCGTGGCGGGCAACGCCCTGAACAGCGAAATGATTAAGCGTTGTCTGCTGCCGGTTGAGGACGAACACCACATGCCGCCGAAGGGTAAAACGCCCCTCACCGATCCGCAAATTACCCTGCTGACGTGGTGGATCGATCAGGGTGCGCCGTTCGACAAAAAAGTGTCTGACCTGGCCGTTACCGAAACCGTTAAACCCGCGCTGGCAACATTGGGTGGAGGGAAAGCGGTTGGCAACGGAGTCACCATAGCAGCATCCGGCACGGCGACAACCGGTACTACCGCCGTAATTCGTCCGCCGGATTCGCCGGTGTTGACCATGACCGTTCCGGCGGGCGACGGGCCAACCATTGATGCGTTAAAAAAAGCCGGACTATTGGTTTTACCCGTATCGAAAACACAGAATCAATTAGAAGTCAGCGCGGTAAATGCGCCCAATTTCGGCGATGAACAGGCGGGGTTACTGGCGAAACTGAATCAGCAGATTATCTGGCTCAAACTGGGCGACACCCACATTACGGATGCTGCGCTGAGTCAGGTGGCGATGCTGAAAAACCTCCAGAAACTGCACCTGGAGCGCACCAGCATTACCGACGCGGGCCTAAAACAACTTAAGGCGCTCCCCTACCTGGAATACCTTAACCTCTACGGCACCAATATCACCGACGCGGGCCTGACCGAACTGGCGGGCCTGAAATCGCTCCGAACCATCTACGTCTGGCAAACCAGAACGACCCCAACCGGTCTGGCCGCGCTCAAAAGAGCTTTACCCGGCGTGGACATCATCGGTGGCATCGACCAGTCGGCCGTAGCGACGTTTACAAAGGCGACACCACCGGCAGCGGCCGACCACCCTTGAAGGACAGGGCTGTAAAGTCCTCTGTTTTTGCCCACACCGGCTGCCACGTCGAATAAACGCTTATTTTTGGCTACTAATTATCGGTTGCTTACCACCCGTACTTGTCTTATCCGTTAATTTCTCCGCCTTCATGCTGGCCAAAACCTACGGCAGTGCCGTTTATGGCGTCAATGCCACGAGTATCACCATTGAAGTAACCGTTGGGCAGGGCATGCGCTTCCACATGGTGGGCCTGCCCGACAGTGCCGTCAAAGAAAGCGAGCAGCGCGTTGAAGCGTCGCTCAAGTTTTTCGGCTACCGGATGCCGCGCCAGAAAGTAGTGGTTAATCTGGCCCCGGCCGACATTCGCAAAGAAGGTTCATCGTACGATCTGCCCATCGCGCTCTGTGTGTTGCAATCGTCGGAGCAGTTAACGGCCGTCAAGAATCTGGAAGACTACATCATCATGGGCGAACTCTCGCTCGACGGGCGGCTGCGGCCCATCAAAGGTGTGCTGCCCATCGCCATCGAAGCCCGAAAGCTGGGGTTCAAGGGGTTTATCCTGCCCGCCGAAAACGCCCCCGAAGCGTCCATTGTGAATAACATCGACATCATTCCCGTAGAGACAATTATGGATGCGGTCGAGTTTTTCGAGGGCAAAAAAGACATTCAGCCTTTGGTGACCGACACCCGTGATCTGTTTTTCCATACCCAAAACGCCTACGATGCCGATTTTGCCCACGTGCAGGGTCAGGAAAACATCAAACGGGCGATGGAGATTGCCGCTGCCGGTGGGCATAACGTCATTATGATCGGCCCGCCGGGAGCCGGTAAAACCATGCTGGCCAAACGACTCCCAAGTATCTTACCCCCGCTGACGCTGCACGAAGCCCTGGAGACGACCAAGATTCATTCGGTGGCCGGGAAACTCGGCAACAAGGCAGCCCTGATTTCGACCCGGCCGTTCCGCAGCCCGCACCACACCATTTCTGATGCGGCTTTGGTGGGTGGCGGTAGTTTTCCACAACCGGGCGAGATTTCGCTGGCTCACAACGGCGTATTGTTTTTGGACGAACTGCCCGAATTTAAACGGTCAGCCTTAGAGGTAATGCGCCAACCGCTCGAAGACCGGAAGGTAAGCATCTCGCGGGCGAAGTGGGCGGTGGAGTTTCCAGCCAGCTTTCAGCTCATCTCCAGCATGAACCCCTGCCCGTGTGGTTACTACAACCATCCCGACAAAGAGTGCGTCTGCGGTCCCGGCGTGGTGCAGCGGTACCTGAGCAAAATCAGCGGCCCGCTGCTCGACCGGATCGACCTGCACGTAGAAGTGACGCCGGTTTCCTTCGATCAGATGACGGGTAACCGCCCCGCCGAAACCAGCGAAACCATCCGCGAACGGGTCATCAAAGCCAGGCAGATCCAGACGGACCGGTTCGCTGATCAGCCGGGCATCTACTCCAACGCCATGATGCCCTCGCAGATGGTAAAGGAACTGTGCCTCATCAGCGAAGCGGGACGGACGCTGCTCAAAACGGCGATGGAGCGGCTCGGCTTATCGGCCCGCGCCTACGACCGAATTTTGAAAGTATCACGCACCATCGCTGATTTGGCCGCCACCGACGAGATCAAAATCGAGCACTTAGCTGAAGCCATTCAATACCGCAGTCTGGATCGGGAGAACTGGGCGGGATAGCCTGTTCACTATGAGTAAACTTTCTATGACAAACGGATGTTTAATATCATAGCACGCCGAACGTTGTTGGCTTATTGTATGCTGTATCCTCAAGCAGCCAATGCGTTAAAGCAATGGTATGCCGAATTATACGAGCGAGACTTTAGTTCGTTCAATGAGTTAAAAGCCGTCTATGGAAATGCCAGTATTGTGGCAGATGACCGGGTTGTCTTCAACATTATGGGCAATAAATACCGACTTGTCGTGCGGATGGTGTTCGATTACAAGGTTATCCAGATCAAGTGGTTCGGTACGCACCAAGAGTATGACCAGATCAATGTTTCTACAGTTCAATTCCAGCGGCCATGACATTAAAACCAATCAAAACTGAAGCCGAGTACGATACGCTGATGGACTGGGTAGATGAACAGTTTAACCAGCAGATAAAATCAGACAGTCCACAGGGCGAAACAGTGCAAATAGCCCTATTGCTGATAAAATCGTACGAAGACCGGCACTACGCCATCCCATCGCCAGACCCTATCGACGCGATACGGCTTAAAATGGCGGAAAAGGGCATTCGGAATCAGGACTTCGTGGGCAAGCTGGGCAGCAAAAGTTACATATCCGCTGTGTTGAACCGGCGAAAACCATTAACGATGGAGATGGCCCGTTTTTTCCACCGGGAGTTAGGCATTCCGGCCGGTGTATTGCTGTCTTAAAGGCATCAAAATCGAACACTTAGCCGAAGCCATTCAATACCGCAGTTTGGAACGCGAAAACTGGGCGGGGTGAGGAGGTTATGATTTCTTTTTGCGCTTCTTAGCGATTACCGGGGCAGGAATGTATCCGTTACCAACCTGACGTTCACTGACCAATTCGATAAATTCCTTGATGGTCATCAGAACCGGGTATTGTTCCGGTTTATAGGTAGCCTTTATCTCTGTTGGCAGCACCAGCGTAAGTTTTCGGGTTTGCATTTGGTCGGTCTGTTTGCGGCTGATGCTTGGCTCAAGCGTGGCAAGGTGCTTGTAAGCGATACGTTCGGCTTCAGATAGTACCTGCCGCCACCGGTCCTTGGCGGTTGTCTTCATACCGAGCATCGTTAAGAGATCCGTCGAAAACTCAGGGTTGTGATAAGCCCCGATACCCGGAAAAATAAAGTCGGGCTTATTGTTATTTTCGGTAACGCTCCCCCGCGAATAATGCACCTGATTGGCCCCAAACAGAAACTCAAGATGGTTCTCGAACGCCTGTCCGGCCCGCGACCGCCGGGATTGAAGTTTGCTCATGGCGAAGTCGATCAGGTGATCGGCCCCATTGAAGCCTGCTTTAATCTGCCGTTCGATGTCTTCCCGTTCGATGGTATCAAAAAACAGTCTCTCCGTGGCCCAATATGTCATCAGGGCCGCGTCCGGGTCGTCGATGGTTGAGACGTCCTTTGCTACATGGTTGCGCACAAAGGCGGAGAAAACTTTGGTGTCCGGTAACACAAGGTTGAACTCCCGCAGCAGCAATTCACGTACGCTTTCCGACGGTGGTGTCAGGACAATACCCAAATTTTCGAGTATATAATTAGTCGCTGCGTTCAGGGTAGCATCGCCCGGCCCGTCAATCAGTTTTTTGGCGGTTCGCCCTTCCGCCACTTCCACATCGAATAAATGTAATAGCTGACTTTCCGTGGTCGAACCGGCAGATGCAATCATTACCCAGACGGTTCGGTCTGCTTTTACGGCGACGAAAAGGGTGTCGCCCGTCCGTGCGTTTTGCTGAATGAATTTGGTGGTGTAGTATAACCGAAATTCTGCACTGCGGTGGGGCTTATTAGCGCGGGAATCATACCATGTCAGCGACGCAGCGGCCCGCAACGGCTCATCCTCATCGGTCAGGTAAAATAGGTCGGCATTGAAGTATTGCTTCTCACTGCCAAAGACCTCCCGAAAGAACTGTGACCCCTGAAACTCGTGCTGATTAGATACCGAAGGCGTGGTTTCGACAACGGTGAGCCGCCGGGCTACAACCGCCGAGAAATAAGAAGAGAGAAAACCAGCCTTCATTTCGTCAGGCTGGTTAACGTGTTCACCACATTTCGACCCACCGCCTGCATCAACGGCATGACAACCGAATTACCAAACTGCCGGTAAGCCGGGGTATCAGCGACGGGAATGATGAAGTTATCGGGAAAACCCTGCAACCGGGCGCACTCGCGGGGAGTTAAACGGCGGGGATTTTGGCCGGGTGCCTGCGGGATCAGGATTTCAGAACCGTCTTTATGATAGCGGGCACTCAGGGTGCGGGCAATGCCATCGAGCGGGGTCATACCGAAACCGAAGCCGTTTCCGGCCGCTTTGTGTTTGGCAGCGTAGTTCTGTAAATACGTCCAAAGGTTATCGGTCAGCGTGTATTTAGCCGGTACCTCCTTTTGCAAAATGTCTTCAATCGCCATTGATGGCTTCGGCAACTCCGGGAATTGAAGGCCTTCCTGACCGTAAAATACGTTCCGGTCGAAGCCGACGACGATGATGCGCTACCCGGTGTTGCGGCACAAAATGCTTGTCATCAGGCACTTTGTAGTGAATGCTGTAATTTAACTCGTCTGCATCTTCTAACCTGTTTCTACAAAAAAGCCCGTCCTTGTGTGGTCGGGCTTTCTGGTGTAACTAAAATTATGCTTCAAACTCAAATTCTTCTTCTTTACAATCGAACTGCACCCACTTCACGTGTACTTTTATGGCATTGAATAAAAAATCTGCGATGTCAATGTCAACTGTAACGATTTCGGCAGTGGGGCTGATAATTTCAATTTCATGCCATTCATGGTCCAAATCGGGATCATAGCGTTCAAATGTCAGTCGTTCTATACCACAGGAGTTTGGATCAAACCACTTTCCCTTTATAAATGCTGCCTGAACAAAATCGGCTATTTGGCACAAAGTGAGCCGATGTTTATTTGAGAAAATGGCGTTTCCTCTCAACTTGTTATTACCAGCATCCCGGTACATGTAATCCATTTTGACATTCATAGCGAGATAATGAGATTAGAGGGCTTACTTACACACAGGCACAGCAGTAAGTTGATCTTCACTTATTAAAGAGATTCATTCTGTACTCAATAAATTCCTTACGAGGAATATACTGTTTGGGTAGATTTATACGCTTCCCCTCAAATGCCCCAAAAACTTCTCTATAGTAGCTTTTCAAGCAATGACCTTTCAAATTTTTGGATAGCAATAGTTTATACTCTGTGTCTATACAAATTAATCCCTTCTCATAGGCGCGGTCATAGAGATTCGACAGACACAGGCCGTTTTCGGGGTTTAGCCGTTCGTGCTCGTTCTCAGCCCACGGCACAATATGTCCGGCAACCAGTAACTCTGGCAAGTCGATCCCTGAAATGGCGCAACGGCTTTCGTAGGTTTTCAGAATCATTTGCCGGAAAACGCTCTGGTTTACCCGAACTTTAACGGCCCTGATCTTGACTTCGCCTTTTAAGTCTTTGAGGTCAAACTCAATCTCTGGATACGCTTCTTCAATGGTTTTATGCTGATAATCAGCCAGTATGCGTTCGCTTTCAAAAACTAAATCTTCCTGATTATTGATAAACTCATTCCATATCGGCTCAACTTGCTTACGCCCACCATCCATTCCTTTAACCCCACGCTCTTGGTGATAAGGGTCAACGTTGGCAAAATTGGTCAGACGAATCGCAACAGAGTCTGGTGTTCGACGACCCAGAATAGCAGCCAACTTTCTTACGTCTTCATTGCCCTTGTGCATTTTGCCGAAGGGGAGTTTCAGATAAAGATTGAAAGCCAGAATCAACTCTTCGCGTGTCCAGTTGGGAGATGTTGCCATGCACGAAAATAACGGTTTTGTACTTGGGCAGCACCACGTCGGGTTTGCCGGGGAGGGCTTTGTCGTGGAGTTTGTAGCGGATCGAACCGGCGTTCCGGGCCGTGCGCGTGGAGGAATTTGCGGACGATGAGTTCGGGTTTGGTGTCTTTGCTGCGCACCCGGCTCATGTTATAGCTGCCGGTCCGGCGTTCCGGTTGCGCGGGGGTATGTACGTCGGCCATGTGATTGCGTTGAGTTGTTATCAACAAAACACCTCAGGGCCGTTTTCGTCCTTAATTCAACTCACCAAATTACCTCAACCACATCCCGGTAGCGGGTGAATTTCTCGTCGGCGGAGATAACGGGCATCTTTTCGGCAAAGGCCGTTGCCAAGATCAATCTATCAAAGGGGTCGCGGTGGTCGGCATATATTGGAATCTTCTCATAAGCCAGTAAATGTTCGTCCGTAACTGGTAATAGATGAATGTCTTCACGTTGGCAATCATCAATTAATCCGGCAAGACCACGCGTCAAATTGAGACGGCCACCGATTTTCAGTTTAATAGCCACCTCGAACAGGCTGATTCTGCTCAGACACACTTCATTAACAGCGTCACTGATTAAATCATGCAGTTTTGCCGGGAGTTGTTTATTGCCTTCAATGAACCAGATAACGATTTGTGTGTCGATCAGTAATCGCATTACATGTAGTCGCTAAGGTCTTCCAAAGGCGCGTTGAAATCGTTTGCCATCCAAACCTCCCCGGCCATACTTCCGCCCCGGCGATTGCGTTTGGTTTCCTGTATATTCTCTAAAAACGTCACGACCACTTCAGTGCGCTCCTGAACGGGCGGGGTCTCGTCCAGAATGATCCGACCATTTTCGTAGATTCCTTTTATTGCCGTAAGCATAGCCGCATTGTTTTTCAGTAAAGATAACGAATTAATGACCCGGCCGGATTCCCGCGTTCGCAGCCCGGTTTCACCCGTAAAATAGCCATTCGACGGCTTTGGGAAACTCGCGGCCCCAGTGCGCTTCCTGATGCAGCCCCTCAGGATCGACGGACAGGTGCAGGTCGATGGGGGCACCGTACTGCTGTTTCAGCAACGAATCCTTGAACCGCTGTAAGTTGGGTACCATGTAAACCGACTCCGCTTCGCCCCCGTACACGTACACCTTCACAGGCTGATGTGCCTGAAACCGAATGGCATCGAAATAAATCTTGGGCGAAATCCAGAGTGAAGGCGAAAACACCAGCAGTTTACCGAACACCTCCGGGAACATCAGCCCGCCATACAACGAGATCAGACCGCCTAATGATGAGCCACCAATGCCTGTGTTGGCCGCGTCGGGCAGGGTGCGAAAATTGGCGTCGATGTGGGGTTTGAGCAGTTCGGCGATAAAGTGGAGATAATGCCGCCCCTTGCCCCGTCCGGCGCGGGTACGTTCGAGGGTAAACTCCTGGATGCGCTCGCTGTCGCCGTGGTCGATAGAGACTAAGATAACATCGTGGTGATGGCGGGCGGCCAGAATCGCCATTTTGTGGTCGACCTCCCAGCTACCGAAGCCTGCCCCCTCGCCAAACAGATTCTGTCCGTCGTGCAGGTACAGCACGGGGTAGCGTTTTGGGGTTTCATCGGCTTCGGTATGTTCGTAATCGTAGGGCAGCAACACGTGAATGGGGCGGTTGGCGGCCAACTGCGGCAACTCGAACTCCTGGCTGACGCGCACCACGGTCGGCAGAAAATCGGCGTTGTAGGCATGACCAAACCAGCGCCAGTGCGACACCACATCCGACGCAAAACCCGCTTCCCGAACGGCAGTACGATTACCGACCGGCTCCCCGTCGTAATCCAGTTCGACGTGTTCCCAGCCGCCCCGCGTGTATTTGTAAGCGAACTGGTCGGGCAGGGAAAGTTCTTCGGGGAAGGTTAGTGCATAATGGCCTCCGCCGAGCGGTTGCAGTTGCAGGGGTTCCAGGTCGGGAAGCCAGTCGCAGAAATCGCCGGTTACGTACACCGGCCTGTCATCGGTAACGGGGGTGTAGAGTTCCAGCCGGAAAGGTATAGTTGCCATAATTGGGTTCTTAAAGAGCGTCTTTTCGGGTAAAGACGGTGTTGGAAAAGCCTGTTTTGCGCCGGGCGGGTTATATGTTGGTATCTCCCGGCCGCTGCTTAGAGGTACCAACACAACCCAATTGCACTTACTCTGTTTTTATGCAACTCACCGTCACACCCGACAACCCCCTCGAATGGCTGGCGCTGCGCACCAATCAGGTACCGATTCCGCTGCTGCACGCCCAAATTATGCCGGTCATTGCCAAAGCCGTGCTGGAAGCCGCCGACCGGGGTGTTTTTGAAGCCATCGGCGACAACAAACAATCGGCCGACCAGATCGCTGCGACCTGCCACCTGCACCCCAAAGCCGTGGGCGAACTGCTCGGCCTGCTGACGGCCTTGGGCTACACCGAATTTAACAACGGGCAGTTTGCCCTTACGCCAATGGCCCGCCGGTGGGTACGCCAAAACGATCCCGACTCGGCATTCGGGATGCTGCGGTTCAATAATCAGCTCATGTGGCACTGGCTCGACCACATGGGCACCTATCTGGAAACGGGCGAAGGGCTGCAGTACCACGACACAATGGATGCCCGGCAGTGGGACGTGTATCAGCGTGGTATGGTGGCAGCTTCGGCGACTGAAGCCAAAGAATTTGGTCGTCGGGCACCCGTGCCTAAAACTCTTGCCCGGCGCACCGATGCCCGAATGCTCGACATCGGCGGCTCACACGGGCAGCACTCGGCCGCGCTCTGCAAACGATTTCCGACCCTCCACTCAACTATTCTCGACCTGCCCGATGCCATTGCGCAGGCGGCTCCGCTACTGGCCCAATTAGGTATGGGTGACCGCATCCGTCACCAGCCGGGCAATATTCTGACGGACGATCTGGGGGAGAATCAGTACGATGTAGTGCTGATGTCGAGCCTGGCCCACCATTTTTCGGACGCCCAAAACCGGGACGTAGCCGCTAAAGTGGCCCGCGCCCTGAAACCGGGCGGGGTTTACATCGTCAATGAATTTATCCGGCCCGACATCGGAGCCAAACCCGAACTGGTGGGCTCATCGACGGATTTGTTCTACGGCATGACCAGCACGGCGGGCAATTATTCCGTGACCGAAATTCAAAACTGGTTTATCAGCGCGGGCCTGAAACCACACAAAACCGTCGGCTACCTGACCATGCCGGGCCGGATGCAGGTGGTGGCGAAGAAGTCTGAATCTTGAGTTTGTGGTTCGTAGTTACCTGTGAGACAACTACGAACTCAAAAACCTAACCCCTTCTCAATCAGCAGAATAAACAGGTGAATAACCTTGATGTGGATTTCCTGAATCCGGTCGGCATAGCCGAAGTGTGGCACCCGAATTTCGACATCGGCCTGCCCGGCTAATTTACCACCGTCTTTACCCGTCAGCAGCACGACTTTCATCCCTTTCTGACGGGCTGCTGCTACGGCGCGGATAATGTTGGCCGAATTACCGCTTGTGCTAATGCCCAGCAATACGTCGCCCGCGTTGCCTAATCCTTCGACAAACCGGGAAAAAATGGAGTCGTAACCGTAGTCGTTGCCTACGCAGGAGATGTGGCTGGGATCGGAGATGGCGATAGCGGCTAAAGAACGCCGGTTTTCACGGTAACGGCCAGACAGTTCTTCGGCAAAGTGCATGGCGTCGCAGTGGGAGCCACCGTTGCCGCAGGAGATAATTTTTTTTCCATCAGCGAGGGCTTCCGTCATGAGCCGACCAGCCGATTCGATGGCAATCAGGTTCGCCGGATTGTTCAGAAACGCATTTAATATGATTTGAGCTTCGGTCAGCTCCCGGCGAATGATGTCCTGCATAAAGTCGTGATTATGGGTAAGTGGTCAGGGCCGGGCAGCCGATGCCGTTAGTAGCTATGGAGCGCGGCACTAACTACTTGTCCCTGACTACTATTTTCAGAGTACCCAGTTTCGGTAGGCGAGGTTCCAGCGGAGGGCAAAACTGGCCAGATTAGTCGTGTAGCGGTCGGGGCGATAGCCGCTGTCCTGTAGCCGGTAAAGGTAACGGGCGTCGATGAAGATGTTGTGCTTAATCATGTACGACAGCCGCAGATCGGCGTAAGTAATGAGCGTGTTCCGACCCTGTCCGATAAAATTACCCGTTTCGTGGTCGCGGTCGTTGTAATCGCGCAGAATGTTGCTGCCGTAATCGTGGCCGGGTATATCGCGGCCGGTTTTCATCACACTAAAAATACCCGTAGCCGAGAGTTTTTTGTACTGGTACTTCGCAATACCAATCCCTTCGACAAAGTTGGCGCCCAACGGATGCGCCAGTGGCTGACTGTAATGGGCATAATTGGTTTGGCCGCTCAGGTGCGAATAGGTGTAAGGGCGTGCCAGATTTACTTCACCCTGCAGGTCTAAATTGGGGATGCCAAACGCGTCGATGTACTTCAACCCGGCCTGTACCGCAAACTTATTCGTCCAGGATCCTTTACCGTTCACTAATTCTTTCAGGATAAACTCATCGAGCATAAACTGACTGTAAAACTGAAAATGATTCAGAAAATTCGCTTTGAAGTCGATACCAAGGTTCGCGTTGTCGGCACTGCCCCGGAACGATTCCACGAAGCGGTAGAAGATAATCGGGTTCAGGTAGTTCAGATCGACCCGGTCGCGGCTCAGAATCTCCGACTCGAATGCTCCCACGTTGACGTGTTTGCCCAGATTGACGCTCAGGTGGTGCATGACCGCAAATTTCTGGGGTATCAACTGGTTATTCGTACTGTTCGTAACTGCCTGCGTGTTCTGCAACTCGGCAAAGAGGTTGGTGTACTGGAACGGCCCGAAATTAGTGGTCAGCTTCAGGAACGCATACGGAGCCGAATTGTCGGACAACAGCATGGATCGAAACCCGTTTCCGATGAAATTACGGTCGTGACCAAACTGTACATTAATAATCTTCAGCACGTTGAAGGTGATGTACCCCCGCGCGGATATGAAATCGGCACCACCGGTTTTAAACGTCTTGGCAAATCCTTCGCCGGGCGCAAATCCCTGGCCCGCCACCTCAACGCCGTATACTTGGCCGTAGTCGCGGATGTAGCGCGGATAGGCCGCCTGATTGTCGGAGAGAAACGTGTAAAAACCCAGTTTTTTGCCAATGGTGCCGCGCAGTTCCAGCCCCCGCGTGTTTACATAAGGCCGAATATCGGCATCAGTGCCATTGCTGAGGCTCTGCTGGCTGAACCCCGCGTATACCACCGGATTAACATGCAGATCGAAGTCGGGCGTTTGAACACTGTAGGCGTCGGCTTTTTTGGCGTAGAAGAGATTTAGGATCGGTGGGGCCTGGCTGTCGCCCGGCTGGGGGGGACTTGTGCGGTAAAAACCGGTTATGGGGGCCACAGTATCCCGGTTAACGACCCACTCCCAGCTATCGTCGCGCAGGTAATTTAAATTAAACCGGTCGGTGGCGGAGGTCACGTAATCAGGATTGGCAATCACACTATCGGTCAATTCCACAACGGCCTGACGGTTGTAGGGCTTCACAGAGCTGTGGATACCCTTTGTCCACTGACCCTGCCGGATTTCGAACCGGTCGATGATATGATAGTAATCGCTGTTTAGGGGAATGTAAGGACTTTGGGCATCAGCCAGATACGGCAGACAACTCAGTAAAAAAACGTAAAGCAGTTGTTTCATAACTCGATGGGCCGACTCGCTGTCCGGCTTGCCCGGCGTTGGCCATTGGGTGACAAATTAGGCGGGCGGCTTGGATAAACCGCCCGTCACGGGCTAAATTACGGCGAATCTCCCGATATAGCTTCACGCACTCATGTTTGTCTTTTCGCAACAACCCTCGCTGGCCAACCAGTTTCTGGCCGAACTCCGCGACGTATCCCTTCAGAAAGATCAGATGCGGTTTCGGCGCAATCTGGAGCGGCTGGGCGAACTGATGGCCTATGAACTATCCAAAACGCTGCCCTACCAGAACGCCACGGTGAAAACCCCGCTTGGCCACGCCGAAACGGAGTTATTGCTCCAGCAACCCGTGCTGGCCACGATTCTGCGGGCGGGGCTGCCCTTCCACCAGGGATTTGTGAACTACTTCGACAAGGCTGAGAACGCCTTTGCGGGTGCTTACCGGGGCTATGTCCGCAGTGACGGGGAGTTCGATGTGTCGATGGATTACATTGCCAGTCCCGATCTGAGCGGTAAGACGCTTATCTTGACCGATCCGATGCTGGCCACGGGCCGTTCCCTGGAAAAGGTGTACCATGCCCTGCTGCGCTATGGCATTCCGGCGCATACACACATCGCGGCCGTCATTGCCTCGCCCGAGGGCGTTCGTTACGTGCAGCACCGGATGCCGGAGTGCCATCTCTGGCTCGGGGCTATCGACAGTCACCTCAACGAACATTCGTACATTGTACCCGGCCTCGGCGATGCCGGTGATCTGGCCTACGGGGAAAAAGTGTAGACCGGCCTACCGAATCAGCAACCGGCGGCTGTTTACCCGCCGACCCTCCACCTGAACACTAACAATGTAGCTGCCTGCGGGCAGATCGGTAAGCCATAAATCCGTTACCTCGCCCGAACGATTTACCCGGCGGCAGAGCTTACCTGTTGCATCGTACAGCAACACATCGGCTTGTGCGGTAGCCGCTACGCCCGTCCAGGCTACGCGTACCCGGTCCGTTGCGGGGTTGGGATAAATCACTAAATCAGCAACAGCCGGTGTCGGCTCAAGGGCCGTAATCAGGAACGTCAGCAGCTCCGAGGGGGGCGACGGACAGCCATTGGCGGTCACTACGGCATAATACTGCCCTGCCTGCGTCGGCTTATAGGTTGGATTGATGGCGTTCGCGATGGGTTGCTTCGCGGCCGTAAACCACTGATTCCCCACCGCTGCGTCCGAAATGAAGGCATCACCCACCTGCCGGATGAGCGGGGCCGTCGGCGATTGACTGACCGTTACGGCCATTGGCTCCCCGATGTAAACCGGCACCGCCGAAACGGCCCGAATCCGGTAGCCGGTTCCGCTGGGCAGGGTAACCGGCAGTGCCAATTCAGGCGCCACAACCGGACCGGGAAAGTAGTTGCCGGTAATGCCAATCGGTATGCGACCTACCACCAACGGCTGATCGAAACGCCCCGCCCCATCGGAAAGCTCAATGGTCAACGCCTGATCGAAATAGCCACTGTACCTGCCCGGCATGGATACCGTCGAGCCGAGGCAGAGCAGACGCCGGGTGGAGTCGGGCTGTAGCTGGGCGGGTTGCAGTTTACCGAGGTAATACGCCGGGGCATCCATCGTGCCGCTGATCGACTGGGCACCCAGGGTAATCGGGCCGGTGGTACTGGCTGTGAGCAACAGGGCACCGCTGGCATCGGGTTCTACCTGATACAGTTTGTCGTTGCCCGTAGCCGAACCGAACTGCGTGTTCCAACGTAAATCGCCGTTGGGTGCATACTGCGTTAAGCCAATGTAGTCGTCGGTGGTGTAGCGAATGGGAAAACTCCCGGCAATAAACTTACCGGTGTAGGTGCCGTACGTAATGGCTACTCCGGCCGGATCGACCAATAAGCCCTGTGCCCGGGCGGAGTCGGCTACGTAGGGGCCGGATTTTTGCCAGATCCGGTTCCCGTCGGCATCGAATTTCAGCAGACCCTGTCCGCTTTCCAGCGGTTTGGAGTTGGTCGGGTCGGGCAGTGAGTAGTTGCTCAATACGTAGCTATTTCGCCCCTTATCCAGTTTTACCTGCAATGTATTGGTGTTGTAAAACCCGGTCGTTGGCGGTAAGCCTTCGTCTACATAATGGCTCCAGGCGGTTGCCCCGTAACTGATTTTCTGGGCAATGCCATACGAGGCTGAGCGTCCTACCTGCGTGAGTGTGGCCACCACATCGCCGACCGCGTCGGTATCGAGCGAGGTGGGCAGCGGAGCAGGCTGAACGAGGTAGAACAAACGCTGCTTATCAAAACGCTGCCCGAACGGATCTACCTGCACCAGCACCGGCCCGGATACCCGCGCGCCCAACAGATACACTTAACCGTTGGAATCGGTTTTCATAACAGCAGGATAATCTTAATAGTCGGGACCGGGAACCTGTTGTGTCCAGAGCAGGCGGTGCGCCGAGTCCAGTTTAGCCACAAATGTATTGGAGGTGTAGGACTGAGCCAGTGTAAACGTCGAGTCGCCGACAGTAGCCGCACCGGTGAAGGGACCGGCCAGTAACAGATTACCCGCCCGGTCGGTGGTTAGCTGCGTAATGGCAGGCCAGGCCCCGAAGGTTTGCCGCCACCGTTCGCGGCCCTGCCGGTCAAACTGTACCAGTGTGTTACCCGCCGTCAGCACATACGTGTTGCGGGCCGCATCAATAGCCGTGCCAACCGGTTCGCCGGGCAGCAGCCGTACCCAATCGAATTGGTTAACTGCTTGACCATTAGCCTCGGTGACGCACCAGATGCTGCCGCCAACGATAAACTTAAGGATTATGAGAAGAGAAAATATATATGAATGCTTCATACCTGATACGCCGGAATTACCGGTGAGGTAATGGCAATAATCAGGCCTACTTTCCCAAACGCATTTGTCCGGTTCTGACTAACTAAAAAAATACCCACCACCGTCTGCACAACGATGATGGGTACACCACTCAAAATTTAGTGTAGTTATCGGTTCATCAATTCATCAAAGGTGATGCTAACGTAGTACGTCGAACCGATGGATGGGCTGCCATACGCCTGAATGTAGGGGTTGCCAAAGAGATTGGTGGCTCCCAGTCGAACGATAGACCGGATCGGACTTACTTTATAACTCACCTGCGCGTCGAGGTTGTTGATGGCCGGTACAATCGAGTTTGTGTAAAACGGCTTTGTTTGGTCAGACGGAGCCGCAAAGCCCTGCCAGATAAACTCGTCCTGATGCTTGGCGTTCAGGCTGTAACCGATTTTAGAACCGCTCGTAGGCCGCTTGCTGAAGGTCAGGTTGTAGCGGTACTTTGGCGTATTGAAATTGGCAAACTGTACCTCATTGGTGGCCTTGAAATTGTCTAAATTGTTGTTCGAGATATTCCCCATCAGCGAATAGCCCTTGTTCAACTGGTACGTCAGGCCGAGCCCAAAGCCGGATGTGCTGATGGTTTCAGTATTATTAGCAGGCCGGGAAAACGCATCCCGCTGGTTTGTGGCACCGAATACACCCGTTCGTACATCCAATCCGGGAGCGTAAGCAGCCGTTGGTTTAACCAGTGTTACAGTACCCAAAAAGTTAGTGTAGCGACTAATATACCCGTAGGCATCGACAAACAGGCGTTTGGCCAGCGTGCCCCGGTAGCCCAGTTCATAGCTCACTACCCGCTCCGGTTGAAACTTCCGGGCCTGATAAGGTGTCAGAGCGTTAACCCCAGCGTCAAACGCAAGTTTCCCTACCAAACTTGCGGCATTCGCACTGATGGCTCCGGGCAAAGTAGCAGCTACCCCGGCCGCAATAGCTGCAGCTGCATTTGCGGCAGGAAGCTGACCTGCGGCTACGGCAGCTTGTACTTGTGCTGTAACACCAGCAGTTACCGATGCTGTAATTTGAGCGATTGCCGTGTTTAGAGTAGCGGGGTCTTTGCTAGTGCTATTCAGGACGGCACCGGCAGCCTGTACGCTTTGCAAGGTATAGGCCGTGCTCAGATTAAACCGGGTATCAAACTCCGGCAAACCACCAATCAGGCGGGCCTGTGGCGTAAGCAAGTTTATGTACTGGTTCTGCGTGGTTGGAATACGGAAACCGGTCTGGTACGAAACCCGGATGTTCTGCTCACCAAACGTACCCACCGCCGACAGACGGGGCGTAAACTGACCGTCGAAATTCTGGTTCTTGTCGTACCGGCCCGATGCCGTCAGTTTCAGGTGATCACCCAGAAACGACTTGGCCACCTGCGCGAAGGCGCCGTACTCATCAATGTTGATCGAACCGGTCCGGCCATCGACATTATCGGCAAAGAGCGTCCCTTCCGATGCCAGTACGTACCGGCGCAGGTTGCCGCCAACCAGCACCTCTGCAAAGCGAATCTGGTTTTTCAGGTTGTAGGTTGCGTCGAGGTGATACAGGTTCGATTTATCCTGAAAACCGCCCCCGCCCTGACTGATGGGCTTGCTCCGGTAGGTATCCAGCAGCATATTGTACGCATCCGTCCCTGGTGCGGGCCGGTTGCGGTCAGCAAATGCACGAGCTGTTAGCTGCGCGGCATCCGCCGATTGCCCGGCACCGGCGGCCTGCGCGTATGCACCGACATATTCACCATACCAGGTGTTGTTATCCTTGATGGCCGAGTTCATGCCAATCGCCGTCAGGCCCGCCGTGTACGATTTACCCGACCGTTCCTGGGTGGTGTATGCCCGCAGGGTAAAGTTGTCGCCCCGCAGTTCGATTTTGCCCTGCGTCAGCGTGAAGTCACGCAGGGAATAGCGGCCGCTGGCCGTATAAACGGTTGTCCCAAGCCCGTAATTCAACTGCCCGATCAGTTCCACCTTGTTCGACAGCCGGTAGTGTACTGCGCCGTTAAATTTGATGCTCTTCGTATTATAATCGACCAGATCGCGTTCCTGAAAGCCTGTCCGGCTTATATTCACGCTGGGCAACAGACCCAGAGCGGCTGCGGGCAACAGTTTATTGTTCACCAGCGTCTGTCCGACCGACTTTAGATTAGCCGTAAATTCGTCGCCGTACGTGTTGGTGCCATCATAGTTCAGTGCTGTGCCGATACCCCGGTTCGGGTCGGGATTACCGCCAAGGTTCAGGTTGTCGTAGTTGGTGGCCTGCCAGTCTTTAGCCGTGATGTAGGAGAAATTGACTTTGAACGCAAGTTTGTTGTTAAACGCCTTGGCGTAGCGGATCGAAGCATCGTAGTAGCCGGTGTTTTTCACATCCCGATTCGACGCACTCATCACGCCAGCCTTCACATTGGCACTTAGGCCCTGAAAATCGAACGGACTTTTGGAATTCATCAGAATCAACCCCTGAATGGCATTGGGACCGTAAAGAGCCGAAGCAGCCCCCGCCAGTACTTCCACACTCGCCAGATCGAGGTCGGGAATACCGACGATGTTATCGGTCGGGAAGTTCAGGCCCGGCGCCGAGTTGTCCATACCGTCGATCAATTGTACCGTCCGGGGGTTACCCGTACTGCCAAATCCCCGCATATTAACGGATTTAAACAGTACCCCCTGCGTAGCCATATCCACCCCTTTGAGGTTAGACAGGGCGTCATAAACGCTCGGCGTAGGAGCGTTTTGCAGGGCACGAATGTCTAATTTTTCTACCGATACCGGAGACTTTAATAATTCTTCTTCCGTCCGGCTGGCTGATACGATGACCTCCTGCCCAATCGAAATCTGCTCAGTAAGGGCAACATTGAGTTCGGACCGGCTGCTGGTAACCACGAGTTGCTGCGTCTGGTACCCTACCGATGAGACGATGACGGTGAATGGGGTGGGAACGCTGGTTGTGAGCGAGAATTTCCCTTTAGTGTCCGTAATGGTACCGGCCACTTTTCCTTTGATGGCCAAACTGACACCAGCCAGTCCGTCTTTAGTACTGGCGTCGGTGATGGTACCGGCCAATCGGGTCTGAGCGAATGTGAAGGTGGTGAGACAAGCACCCAAAATCGTCAAATAGAAGGCGCGTTGGGTAAAGAGCTTCATCATAGCTTGTTGGTTAATTATCGATTTTTAGGTTGCGAACGCCTGATTGCGTCTTTAAACCTAAATAAAAAATATTGATTCAATGCAATTAAACCCCCTAAAGCACGAAATTTAATATGTAACCAACAGTTTACTAAACGAATTCAGCGTAATCGGGTATATACATACACGGTGATCGTTCCTGTTCTCAGAAAGCACCCCTTGGGGCTGTCAGAGCCATTTCCGAATATTTTCTCGGTTTCCGGGTAAGATTAACGCATTTTTGAATGAACAAAAATCCAGTTTTGTCAACATAAACATGAACAATACATACGTTATTATTATGGCCGGGGGCGTTGGCACCCGGTTCTGGCCCTTTAGCCGCACAAGCTACCCCAAGCAATTCCACGATGTACTGGGCACCGGCCGGACCCTGCTTCAGCAAACCGCCGACCGCTTCGATGGCGTTTGTCCACCTGAAAACATTTACATCGTTACCAGCGACAAGTATAAAGCACTGTGTCAGGAACAACTCCCTTTCCTGGCCGACAACCAGATTCTGTGCGAACCCATTGCCCGCAACACAGCTCCCTGCATTGCCTACGCCTGCTACAAAATCGGTCAGCAGAACCCGCAGGCCAATATTGTGGTGGCCCCCGCTGATCATATTATTCTGAAGGAAGATCAGTTTAAGCAGACGATTCAAACGGCTCTCGACGCCACACGTGCGAGCGACATTCTGGTCACGCTCGGTATCCAGCCCAGCCGCCCCGATACGGGCTACGGCTACATTCAGTACCTGCCCGATCCGAACAGCGCGATTAAAAAGGTGAAGACCTTTACCGAGAAACCCCAGCTTGAACTGGCCCAGCAATTCGTCGACAGTGGCGAATTTGTCTGGAACGCGGGTATTTTCGTCTGGAATGTACAGGCTATTACAAAAGCATTTTTGCACTACCTGCCCGAAATAGCCGAGATTTTTGAGGAAGGAAAAGACGTGTACTACACCGACCGCGAAACAGCCTTCATTGAGAAAGCGTATTCGCTGAGCAAAAATATTTCCATCGACAACGGCGTAATGGAGAAGGCCGATAACGTGTATGTAGTGCTAAGCGACTTCGGGTGGTCGGACCTGGGTACTTGGAAATCGCTGTATGAAGTATCCGAAAAAGACGCCGATCAAAACGCCATCGACGCGCGGGTGATGCTGTACGACACCA
>JBBQLG010000059.1:0-33395 GCA_038327655.1 Cytophagales bacterium | reverse complement strand
GTCGAGCATGGGCTGGTTCTGCAACGATGGCAACGCAGCGTTCAGCACCTCGCCATTGGCGTCGGTCGTCAGGGTAAGTTCGCCCCCGAGGGCGGCACTGGTCAGGCGAACCGTAAGGTTCTGTACCGTTGCCGCGTCGCCGGTGAGTTTCAGCACGTTGCTGGTCCGGACGAGATTCGTCTGCATTCGGGGGAACAGGCTGGCATCGAAAACGACTTCGGCTTCGCCCTGATTCTTGAGGAAAAACAGCTCATCGGGATACGACAGCCGGAGCGAAAACGCCCGCGACGCGCTGCCTGTAGCGGGCAGGGTGGCCTTGATCTGCGTTTCGAGCGCGGGATCGAAGAAGCCGTCGTAGTATAACACCAGGTGAACATCCAGAATCTGGCTATAATCGAAATCATTGGCGCTCAGGGGCAGATCGAGTTGCCAGAGCGTATCGATGCCGTTGTTTTCAAACAGCCGCAGATCGTTCGGATTAAACCGGAACGCCAGCGCATCCTGCCGAATGTCGTACTGCGAGAGGGCCATGACATCAGCCGGATAGAGTCGTTCGACTACATTCCCGGCTAACCCGCGAAAGCGTGACACCCCGATGTTGCGGAGTGTACCAGCAATGGAGGTAGCTCCCGTAATACCCACAAATACCAGTTCGACGTTGCGGATTTTAGCTAAGTAGAATCCCGGATGCTGCCGGTCGAAGTCGGCCAGTACGGTTTCAAACAGGCACCGGCCGGTCGCTTTCAGGGCCTGGAATGACATGGCATACGCATCGGCGAGGCTGATTACCTGCTTTACCGGGATTTTCTTGGTCTTGGTCGTGGTGAGGTGATCGAACGTAAACGAGTCGATATCCACCAGCAGCATATCCGCGCCCATCAGGTTACCCGACGCCGTTGACTGGTAGTCGAAGCGAATCACGCGCAGGCCGCGCTCGGTTTCGGCGTTGTAGGCCCGCTCCATCAGGAAGGCCACTTCGGTCGCCATGTCCAGATACCGTTGCTTGATGCGTTTAGCCTGCTGCGCCAGTTCGTACCAGAGCCGTTCGCCAAACTCACGCATATCCAGAAAGTCGCGATTTTCTTCGGCCTGCCGCTGTTGCAGTTGGGCAATGACCACCCGCTGTTCGGCCACCGCCCGACGAGCCTGCGCCTGGGCCACCTGCGCCTGCGATACACCCTGATACGCCTGCGCGGAGTCGATGGCGCGGTCGAGCCTATTGGATTCAAGCTCCTGCGAAATGCGCGCTTTCTGAGCCGCCAGCCGCTTCAACACGACATTGCGCCGTTCGTGGTCGGCCCCAAAATAGTCGTAATTGGTAATGGTCAGTTTCACCTGATCGTCGCGGTCCACACTGGAGGCATTGGCCCAGGCTTCGATCTCGGTCAGTTCGAGCAGTTCCCAACGCACGTTATTGAAATCGTTTTTCGAGTCGATGGCACCCTGCAACTGCACGTTCGCGTAGTTCAGGCTGGCATTTGCTACATCGATGCCGCGCTGGGCTTCGGCCACACCCCGCTGTTCCAGCACTACCGTTTGGCGGGCCACCTCGGCCTGCTGGTCCAACTGATCGCGTTTAAACTCCTCGTTTTCAGCCTGGCTCTTGTACTGAATATAGCGTTGTTCGGTTTGTGACGCCTGCTGGGCAAAATAACGGGCGGTGTTTTGCAGGTACTCAAAACTGAACGGCGGTATGTAATCCGGACCAAAACCGAAGAAATTCAGACCGGCCGCAATTTGATTCAGCTTACTGATTGCGTCGAGGACCAGCGTTGTAATGGCCGGGTTTTCGGTAGACGACAGTGGATCGGCCACACCGAGAAAATCAGTCACCCGCGTGCGGATGTCGGCAAATTTAGCGTTGGCGTACAGTACCGAGCCGCCATCGAGCGTTTTGTCGGTGCGGACAATGGTTTCATAGAAGCTTTTGGCCGTGGCGAAAGCGGCCACGTTATCTTTTGCATTGCGGTACGCCTGATCGCCCAGGTCGAGCAGTGTCCGGGCCAGCCGCGTCCAGACCTTCACGATTTCGTAATTCTTGTTGATGAACGGATACGTCAGTACGCTGGCGTAGGTATCCCGCGACTGCGCCAGATTCCCCATCCCGGCATAACAGTCGGCCACGGACATCGGAATCACGAAGAAATACATGTGCGGGATGTAGGCGATAAACTGCGTTGGGCGCAGCCAGTTGGTGAGCAGCCCGATATCGGCCGTTGTGGACAAGTTCGTCAGAAACGATTTGGTGTTGGCCACCGCGTTTCCATCGAGCGTAATGCTCAGATTTGACGTCAGCCCATTAATGGTCATGGCTTTCTGCGCTACGGTAGTATCAATGAAACGGATACCCATCAATTCCGGCGCATTCTGGTTCAGCGTAAACGTCTGCGCCAGGGGCTTCTGTACCACCGATGTATTCAGCAGCGACAGTCGTGCGTCGCCTACAGCGGTTAACCGCGTTGCCCGTTGGGCAGTGAGCAGGTTTAACCGAGGTTTTTCATCCAGTAACACGTCGGTTGCCGACACCACAATATTCAGGTTATGGGTCGACCGAATTTGCTCCAGTTGCTTGGCAAATTCGCTTCCCTGCTGTGCATTACCACTGCGATCGAAAATACCGGCGGTGGTAGCCAGTGCCTGCGCCTGGGCATCGGGCACCTTGGCCGCCGTAAACGAGCGGATGCTAAGCTGTGCCAGCTCCTGCGCTTTTGGCCGATTGTCGGCCTTCTCCTGCAATACGGCCAGGTCATGCTGAACACCACCCAGCACGGCCAACTCACTCGCAGGTATGTTGCCCAATGCCGTTTCGTAGAGTTTGATAGCACCCTGCCAGTCGCTCTGATTGGCCGCGTCGAGGGCCGCCGTAATGCCATCGTGGACCGTTGCCTGAAACGAAGTAATCTGTAAGCCTGTATTGGTAAACGCTTTCACCACCTGCTGCGTCTGAGCCGTCAGTAGTGACCGGTCACTCATGAGGTTGGCCGGCAGGAGGAATTTTGGCTGAGGAGTTTTCCCAAGCATGTCAGCCGTTTTACTAATCAGCGTGTCGACAAGGGTAACATCCGTTGGGAACGGGAACCGATTGAATCCGCTCCAGTCAATGGGCATCGCTGGGTGAACCGTGCGTAAAATAAGCGATTGGGCCTCCAGTAACGATTGGAGCGCCAGCGTGTATTCTTCGTGTTGCAGGTGCGTTTGTCCCGTCAGGAAAAGCTCCTGAATGTGTTGTTCAAAGTTGCCCTCCGGCGAATCGGCGACGTAGACCGCATTCGACGGCCGACGCCAGGAACCGACCAGATAACTGTACCGGTTCTCATTCATATACACGGGTTCCATAACTTTTGACTTGAAAGGGTGTAGGGTTTACAACTTTACGTAAAGGCCCAAATGTCAAGTTCTTAGGCAGGAAACGCCAGCGTATAAATACTCTATTTAATGCGTAGAATACAGGGTATTACCCATCGGTAGTTTGACTGACTGCGCTGGGGTTCGCTAATAGAGAAGTTAGATCCAGTTGGCTGGGTTTTCAGATTTTCATGTAGAAAACATGGGATTGTGGCAGCATGATATATTGACGAAATTATACTAACTCCCAAATCCCAGAGAACGGACTACGCAGAATTCTGCGTAGTCCGTTCTCTGGCTGTACTATATCTACTCTCCTCACAATTGCAGTAAAATCCTTACGCCTTACCATTAAACTTTTTCAGTAAATAATTGTAATATTATATGCCTGAGCTACTAAATCTCCGGGGTATGATCGACGCACTCAGCAATAGCAACATAGATGATGACACGCTGTGGCAGCAACTTCGTGCAGGCGACCGAATGGCTCTCGGCTCCTTGGCGAAGAGATGGTACCGCCCCCTACTCCATTATGGCACCAAACTGACCGGTAATCGCGCCCTGATCGAAGACAGTATTCAGGATTTATTTCTGGCCTTGTGGGAAAAACACCTGACTTTGGCGGCAGTCGGCTCCATCCGCGCGTACCTGTTCGTATCGCTGCGCAATAACTTGCTGCGGGTGACCAAACAAAACAGCACGTATGTCGACCTGACCGATGCTGACTTCCCGGACGATGGGCTAACCAACCCGGAATACCTCTGTATGCAGTCCGAAGAGACCGAGTCCGTTCAACACCGGTTGCACCAATCACTTAAACGACTGCCCAAACGGCAACGGGAGTCGATCTACCTGCGTTACTACGAAAACCTGAGCTACGATGAGATTGCCGTGGTGATGGGTCTGAACCGGCAGGTGGTGGCCAACTACCTGCAACACGCCCTCCACAACCTGCGTCACCACTGGCCCGACCTGACCTACGCCCTGTTGCTGGTCGATTTTCTTCTTTAAATTTTATTTTTTATAAAAATTACCTTACCCGACGGTTATTTTATCAATCGACGTGACTCATCGGTTTAGTGGACCTCAGACGGTCTGTCTTAAACCCGATTCATGTTGACACCGCAGGAGTTTGCTGAAAACGAATCGTTCCGGCGCTGGGTATTCAACCCTACCCCGGATGATACCCGCTACTGGACCGACTACCTGAGCCGCCACCCGGACCAACGGGAAAACGCGGAAGTCGTCCGCCGGTTTCTGCTGTCTGTTCGGGGTGACTTGCCGAACGTGCCGGACGCGCAGGTGCAAATAGCCGTTGACCAGTTGCTGGCCCGCGCCGAAGCGGGTCGTGTTCAGACCCTGCCCCGGCTCAATCGCTGGCAAACGCCTTTCATGCGGGTGGCAGCATCCCTGGCTTTACTGCTGCTGGCCGGTTTTTTGGGCAGTCGCTGGTACACGGCTACTCACCAGCCCAAACCGGCAGCGGTAAGAAACACACCTTCTGCCCGTTCCGAAACACTGACTACCGTCAACCGGCAGTCGATTCCCCTGCTCGTCCGTTTGCCCGATGGCAGTCTGGTAGTGCTGCAACCGAACGCCCGGCTGCGCTTTCCCCGTCGTTTCGGGGCGGCTAAACGGGACGTATCCCTGACCGGCAAAGCGTTTTTCGATGTGGCCCAAAACCCCGAAAAACCATTCCGGGTGTTCGCCGGACTGCTGACGACGGAAGTACTGGGCACGAGTTTCACCATCAACGCGCCGGAAGCGGGCGGGGCGGTGCGGGTTCTGGTGAAGACCGGGCGGGTCCGGGTCTCCGCCCGACAACCGGTCATCGGTCAGCGACCAATGCCAACATCACGCCGAAACCGGTTGTACTCGGTGCAGGATACCGTATTGCTGCTACCCAGCCAGGAGCTGGTTTTCTCTAAAAAAGACGCTTATTTCGTCAAGAGCACCGTAGCAGTTCCGTCCCTGACAAGCCGGCTGCCGACGGTGGCCTCGCTGGTGTTCCGCCGGAGTCCCCTGCCCATTGTACTCGAAGCGCTCGAAAAAGTCTACGGCATTCCCATCAGCTTCGATCGCAACACGCTGGCGTCCTGCACCTTAACAGCTCACCTGACGGAGGGCACCCTCTTCGATAAATTAGCCGTCATCACCGCCAGCACCGGGTCGTCCTATGCCTTGCAAAATGGTCGGCTGACTATTCACTCCGTAGGGTGCCGGTAACGCCCATTCCTGTCTATTCCTCAACGATCCATGAATCAACCCCTACACAACCCGTTTCTGTCCCGTTCGCTCGTGCGACTGGCTTTTGCTTCGTTCTGTTTGCTGTTAACTGGCGCGGATGGCCTGGCCAGTCCGGCACCGGGCAAAGACCCGCTCAAACGCACCATTAGTTTATCGGTCGTCAATCAGCCGATGGAGGTCGTACTGGAGCGGCTCGAAAAAACGGCCGATGTCCAGTTCGCCTACAGCTACGAAGCCATTCAGGCCGACCGAAAAGTCAGTCTGACTGCCCGCAATGAGCGCCTGGAAAAGGTACTGAATGAGTTGCTGACGCCCCTGCAGATCAGCTATACGGTGTCGGGCGAGCGGATGATTATTCTGAAGCACCAGGTGACTCTACCAGCTTTACCCGCTGCTGAACCAAAGGCGGCTTTGCCCGCCGGTCCGGTTCAGACCGCCGATCGGCTCATTACCGGCCTGGTAACGGACGCGGTGAATGCCCCGCTGCCGGGGGTGAATGTGCTGCTGAAAGGATCTTCGACCGGGGCGACGACCGATGGGGAGGGCCGCTACAAAATCACGGTGCCGGACCAAGGGGCCGGTAGTACGCTCCAATTCTCGTCTATTGGTTATGAGCCGCAGGAGGTCAGCATCGGCAACCGGTCGGTAATTAACGTAACGCTGGAGGAGGCCAATAAAACACTGAACGAAGTCGTGGTGGTGGGCTACGGCGTTCAGAAAAAGGCCGACCTGACCGGAGCCGTTTCGACCATCAGCGGCAAAGACATCGCCCGGCTGCCGGTCGCCAGCGTGGATCAGGCGTTGCAGGGTAAAGCCGCCGGGGTGCGCGTGACGCAGTCGAGCGGACAACCCGGCGAGGGCGTCAGCGTCCGCATCCGGGGCGTGGGGACCATCAACGACAACAGCCCGCTGTTCGTCATCGACGGGGTACCGACCAAAGACCCGTTTACCGTGCTCAATCCCGCCGACGTAGAGAGCATGTCGGTGCTGAAAGATGCCAGTTCGGCCGCCATCTACGGTTCGCGGGCGGCCAACGGTGTGGTTGTGATTACGACCAAACGCGGCAAATCCGGGGCACCGCGCATCAGTTTCAACAGCTACGGCGGGGTGCAGACGCACGGTCGGCTGATTCCGATGGCCAACACGGCCGACTACGTGCGGATTTTCAACGAGTCGGTCGTCAATGATAATGTGGGCGTAACCAATCCGATTTTACAGCGCAAACCCATTCCCGACGCGCTGGTTCCGACGCTGGCCAATACCGACTGGCAACGGGCCATTTTTCAGGCGGCTCCGATCCAGAACTACCAGCTCTCATTTAGCGGGGGCACCGACCGGTCGCACTACCTGCTGTCGGGTAATTACTTCAATCAGCAGGGCATCATCATCAATTCGGGCTATACCCGCTACGCGCTGCGGGCCAGTATTGACACCGACATTGGCGGCAAAGTGAAAGTGGGCACCAACCTAAACCTGACCTTCGCGCAGCGCACCATTGTCGGCTCCTCGGGCGATGGCTACGGGGGTAACGGGGGCAGCATCGTGCGCTACGCCCTGTTTCACACGCCAGCTGTGGCTGTTTACGACTCGACGGGTAATTTTATCGATCTGCCATCCAATCCGGCTTTGCTGGGCGATGGCTACAACCCGGTGGGGCTGGCCCGCAAACAGGACAACAAACAGTTGCAGTACCGCATTTTCGGCGATGTGTTCGGCGAGTGGCAGATCACCCCAAACCTACGCTTCCGCACCGACGGCGGGCTGGACCTGACGATTACCAACGCCAAGCGGTTCAACGAAAACTGGGGTACCAACAACCGCATCAACAGCCCCGCCACGCTCACCAACAGCATCAGCCCGGTGAGTTCGCTCAACTGGAACAATACCCTGAACTACACGCGCACGTTCGGTGGACAGCATACCCTGACGGCCCTGGTCGGGACGGAAGCCATTCAGTACGACAGCCGGCAGGTGGGCGGCTCGGATCGGAATTTTATCGACCAGATGAGCAACCTGCGCTACCTCGGCTTAGGTACGGACCCGACGGGGCGCAACAGTTTCGAGAGCGATCAGCGGTGGTCGCTGCTGTCATTTTTCGGCCGGGTCAATTACGCCTACAAAGATAAATACTTAGCCACCGTCAACGTCCGGCGCGACGGGTCTTCGCGATTTGCCCCTCAGAATCGCTGGGGCACGTTTTTCTCCGGTTCCGTGGGCTGGAACATCGACCGGGAAGCGTTTTTTCAGCGGTTCATCAACACCGTTTCACTGCTGAAAGTCCGGGCGAGCGTCGGGCAATTGGGGAATCAGGACATCGGCACCTACCCCTACGCATCGCTGCTGGGCAGCGGGTTTAACTACCCCTTCGGCGGGACGCAGCAGCCGGGATACGCCATCACGAGCCGGGGCAACTCGAACGTAAAATGGGAATCGTCGACCCAAACGGACATCGGGCTGGACCTTGGTTTGTGGAATAACCGCATTCAGTTTACCGCCGACGTGTTCGAGAAAATCACCTCCGATATGCTCATCCCCGTGCCGGTGCCCCGCTCGGGCGGCAGCGCATCGGTGCCCTACGTGAACGCGGGGCGGGTGAGCAACCGGGGCCTCGAACTGGACCTGACCTACCGCGACAAAAAAGGCGATTTCAGCTACGACATCACCGCCAACGCGTCGTTTCTTCGCAACCGGATTCTGTCCCTGAGCGATGGACGGCCCATTCCGGGCGGGCGGATCGACAACGGTGTGTTTGCCACGCTGACCGAGCCGGGCTACTCCATCGGCTCGTTTTACCTGCTGCAGCAGGACGGTATTTTCCAGAATGAAAGCGACATTTTCACCAGTGCCAACCAGGGCAACGGCATTCAGCCCGGTGACGTACGCTACAAAGACATCAACGGCGACGGCGTTATCAACGAAAAAGACCGGTCGCACGTGGGCAGCGCCATTCCGACGCTGCTGTTCGGCGTAACGGCAAACCTGTACTGGAAAGGATTCGACGCAACGATTTTTGTGCAGGGCGCGTCGGGCAACCAAATTTATTACCAGGTCGCCACCGACATCGAAGGATTCTACCGGGCGTTCAACATCACCGAGCGGGTGGTGCAGGATCACTGGCACGGCGAAGGCACGAGCAACACCCAGCCCCGTGTCTCGTGGCGGGGGGCGGCCAACAACAAGCAGCCCTCGACGCGCTTTCTGGAAAACGGGGCTTACACGCGCCTGAAAAACCTCCAGATCGGCTACACCCTGCCCGGCACACTCACCAAACGGTTCGGTGCGCCCAGCGTGCGGGTGTACGTGAGCGGGCAGAACCTGCTGACGTTCACCAAATACCCCGGCCTCGACCCCGAACAGCAATCCAGCGATAACGTCAACAACGAACAGTTTCGGGGCGACGTGGCGGTGGGCATCGACTGGGGCACCTACCCCTCCGCCCGGACGTACACGCTGGGATTAAATGTCAATTTCTGATCTCAACGCCATGAACACACGTTTTTCCATCCTGACGTTTACCCTGCTGCTGACGGCCACGGTCGGCTGCAAAGACTACCTGACGGTGCCGGTGCTGGGTGCCTATTCCGACCAGGCTTTTTTCCAGACGTCCGAACAGGCGGTGCTGGCCACCAATGCGGCTTACCAGCCCCTGTCCTTCGCGAGTGACAACAACCGGCTCTGGGTGTTCGGCGACGTAGCGTCTGATGATGCCGACAAAGGCGGTGACCCTGGCGATCAGGCCGATATTGGTTTGGTCGATAACTTTCAGATTTACCCCACCAGCGGCCCTGTCGAGTCGGAATGGGGGGTGTTGTACGAAGGCATTTACCGCTGCAACCAGGTGCTGACCCGCGTTCCGGCCATTAGTATGGATGCGACGCTGAAAAACCGCATTCTGGGTGAAGCACGGTTTCTGCGGGCACTCAACTATTTCTATCTGATTAACCTCTGGGGACCGGTACCGCTGCTGCTCGAACCCAAAAACGCCGATCAGTTGCAGATTGCGCAGTCGCCGGTGGCGGACGTGTACGCGACCATCGAAGCGGATCTACAGGTGGCCATCACGAATCTCCCGGCCGCGTATGCCGGTACCGATGCGGGGCGGGCGACTAAGGGAGCGGCCCGGGCGCTGCTGGCCAAAGCGTACCTGTACGAAGGCAAGTGGCAACCGGCGTACGATGCGGCTCAGCAGGTCATCAGCAGCGGCACGTATCAGCTCCTGCCGGTGTACGGCCAGAATTTCAGCCAGGATTTTAAAAACAACGCAGAGTCGGTCTTTGCCGTGCAGCACCTGACGGGGCAGGTACCGTTTCAGGGCAACCGGCTGAATCAGTGGTTTGCGCCCCGCGCCACGGAAAACGGCTATTTCTTCGACGCGCCGACGCAGAGTTTCGTGGACGAGTTCGAGAAAACAACGGCGGGCGTGGTGGACCCCCGGCTGGATTATTCCGTGGGCCGACCCGGTAAGCCGTGGGTGAACGGGGAGCCGTTCGACCCGGCCTGGTCCTCGACGGGTTACCTGAACCGCAAGCACGTTCAGCCACTGGCCGAAGTACCCAAGAGCACCAAAGGCGACGGTAACCTGAACTACGTGATGATTCGCTACGCCGACGTGCTGCTGTTTGCGGCCGAAGCCGCCAACGAACTGGGCCGGTCGGCGGATGCGCTGACGTACCTGAACCTGATTCGCAAACGGGCGCGGGAAAATTACCTCAACGACCCGGCCCTGAAACCCGCGACCGGCCCGGCCACCGTACCGACGGGTCTGTTGCCCGACGTGACCAATACCAGTCAATCATCGCTGCGGGGGCTGATTCGCCACGAACGCCGGGTGGAGCTGGGGCTGGAATTTCACCGCTGGTTCGATCTGGTGCGCTACGGGGCCGACTACGCCCAGGCCGCCCTGCGCGACAAAACGACGTTCAAGTACGCGGTCAATCGCTACTTCCCCATTCCGCAGAGCGAGCGGGACACCAATAAAGCCTTAAAATTTTAACCCTAATTCATGTCAATTCACTTAACAAATCCGTGTCAACAATGAAAAACAATCCCGTATCAATCAACGCGTTGCTCAGAGGCCTGCTGGCCTTAGCCGTACTGATTACGCTGTTTCAGGCGTGCAGTAAAGACAACAACAGCACCCCGGCACCAACGGTGGACAAGACGAAACTCAAGGCCCGGCTCGACAGTGCCAATGCGCTCTACACCGGGGCCGTAGAAGGGTCGGCCATTGGCAAATTTCTGGCGGGTTCCAAGGCCACGTATCAGACCTCAGTAGCCGCAGCGACGACCGTTTACAATGACCCGAATGCAACGCAAACCGCCGTTAACAATGCCTACGTGAACTTGGGCGCGGCCACCACGACGTTCAGCAGTGCGCAGGTGCAGCAGATTGCCCCGCAGAGTCTGGTGCTCTACTATACCTTCACGGGGGGCAGCCTGACCGATCTGTCGGGCAAGAGCAACAACGGAACGCTTAAACCGGGAACATTCTGGGGAGGAGGCCTGCCGGTAGCGACCGCCGACCGGTTCGGGACGGCAAACGGGGCCTTCGTGTTCAACAAGGGTTCCAACATCGAGGTGCCGTACAGCCCAACGCTGAACCCCGGTAAGGAACTGACCATCAGCGTGTGGGAGCGGCTGGATTCGTCGTGGTCCAACAATTACATGGTGGCTCTGAACCGCTGGAACGGCTACAAATTGCAGCTACAGGATGGCAACAAAGCGTTCTTTACGGTCAAAACGAACAATAAAAACACCATCTACGACCGCGACGATGCCGCCGTGCAGCTCGATCTGAAGAACTGGCACCATGTTGTGGTTACCTACAAATCGGGCGAGATGAACTTCTACATCGATGGTACACTGGCCAAAAGCTGGACGGACCTGATGGGCGACCCGGCGGCTGTGAAGAGTACGATCAACATGACCATCGGCCAGGACCTGCCGAATAGCATTTATGACAAGGTTAACACGATGGATAACGCAGACGGCAATAACTTCTACCAGCCTTATGGTGGCTATTTCGTGGGCGCCTTGGACGACATCCGCGTTTACAACGCCGTGCTGACACCGGCTCAGGTCGGATCACTTTACGCGGCTGAGAAAAGTCAGTAGTTGTTGATTTATGGCTTATTTATCCCGTGGCCGGTGAGGACACAGACCACGGGATAAAATGCCTGCTTTAGCCACTGTTTAATGATAAAATCCGGCCTGCTTTTCGCTTTTACCGCACTGCTCTTCACCGCCTGTCAGCGCGACGACTCCGCCGGTCGGGGTCGTCCGCTGACGTTCTGGTGTTCCAACAACGCCGGGGAGATTGCCTTTGCCAAAGAACTGACCGAACACTGGCAGCAAACGCATCCCGATAAACCCCTGCGCTACCAGCCCATTCCCGAAGGGCAGTCGAGCGAGGAGATCATTCTGGCGTCGGTGGTGGGTAAGACCACGCCCGACATTTACGCCAATATGTGGCAGGGCAGCGTCGAACAGTACGCCAAAGCGAAGGTACTTATCCCGCTCGATACGCTCCGGGGCTTTATGGAGTTTCTGCGGGCGCGGTGCGACAGCAGCGTTATTGCCGAAGTCACCTCGCCGGACGGCCATATTTATCAGGTGCCCTGGAAGGTAAATCCCATCATGACGCTCTGCAACGTGGGGCAGGTGACCGGGCCGGGCATGCAGCCCCCGCCCTACACGTACTCCAGCTACCTGCGGGCCGGACAGCGGCTGAAAAAAGACACCGACCACGATGGCTACACCGATCAGTGGCTGGGCTACACGGAAGTGAAGGTGATCTGGTACCAGCGATTTTTTAACTTTTACCCGCTGTACCTGGCGGCTTCCGACGGGGCATCCTTAGTGAAAAACAACCCGGGACATCCATCCCGGGCGGCCTTCAATAACCGGTATGCCGTTGACGTATTCCGGTTTTTGCAGACGCTTTACCGCGACGAGTATTTCTCGAAAGAACGCCTGTCTGCTACCCGCGACCCGTTTCTGGATCAGCGCATTGCCACATCGTTTACCGGTCCCTGGCAGGTGGGCTTTCTGGAGAAATACAAAGACCCCGGTCTGCGCTATGACACCTGGCCGATGCCGATACCCGATACCCATACCGGCCCGGTGTACACCTACGGCGACCCGAAAAACATCGTCGTGTTCAACACCTGCCGGGACCCGCAAACCGCTTGGGAATTCATTAAAACGATGATCGACAAACCCGCCGATCTGCGATTATTGGAACTGACCGGTCAGTTTCCGCACCGGCGTAATGTGGACACCGACCCGTATTTCCAACCGTTTCTGGCCCGTAATCCAAAGTTGCTGCCCTTTGCCCGGCAATCGCGTTACATCAAAGGCGTCGACAACAGCGAGGTGATCGTGGAAGTATTCGACATTATTTCGCAGGAGTACGAGGCCTGTGTGGTCTACGACAGAAAAACACCTGAAGCCGCTATCGCCGATGCTGCCAAGGCGGTAGACGTGCTGCTGGGCAATTAATCAGCGAATGGGTGAATGAGCGATTGAGTGAATAGAAAGGAACAGCTATCCATTCGCTCATTCACTAAATCGCTCATTCAACAATTGAGTATGAAAACACCCTACTGGCTCGTATCGCCATACATTGTCTTTTTTCTGGTGTTCGTGGCATTTCCGGTGGTGTTCTCCGTCGTGCTGACGTTTCATAGCTGGAATATCATTTCGCCGATGCAGTTTGTCGGGCTGGCCAATTACGAACGGCTGCTGAAAGACCGGCTGTTCTGGCAGGCAATCTACAACACGCTGCGGTTTCTGGTCGTGCACATTCCGCTGCAAATCGGTATCGCGTTACTCCTGGCCGAACTGCTTAACCGTACCGTACGCGGGAGTGCCTTTTTCCGGGGAGCGTTTTTTCTGCCGGTAATCGTGTCGGGCGTCGTCGTCACGATTCTGTGGCAGCAACTGCTGAGTTTCAACGCGGGCATTCTCAACCGGGGACTAACGGCCATCGACCTGCCCAAAGTGCCCTGGCTCGAAAGCCCCAACATAGCGATGTATGCCATCGCGCTCATGGCCACCTGGAAAAACATCGGGCTGTACGTGATTCTGTTTCTGGTCGGCCTGCAAACCGTGCCGGTGCAGTACTACGAAGCCGCCGAACTCGAAGGGGCCACCCGCTGGCAACAGTTCCGCTACATTACCCTGCCGATGATTAACCCCACGATTTTTATGGTCGTCGTGCTGTCGACCATCGGCGGATTCTCGCTCTTCATCGAACCCTACATCATGACCGAGGGCGGACCATTAAACAGTACGCTGTCGGCGGTGATGTACATTTACAAGCAGGCGTTTCAGTACTACCACATGGGCTATTCGGCCACGCTCGGCTTCGTATTTGCCCTGCTGATCCTTGCGGTCGTTGCCATTCAGAAACGCTACGTCGAACAGGAAGTATGAACGGGGCCAAGACGTCGCTGAATTAAAGTCCGGCGCTGACATAAACTATGAACACGATTTTACGGTACGCATTACTCACGCTGGCGACGCTGTCCTTCATTTATCCGTTCGTCTGGATGGTGAGCGCGTCGCTGTCATCCGAGGCAGGCATTGGGTCGCTGACGCTGCTGCCCGTTGGCCTGACGGGGCAGAACTACGTGACCGTTTTTGCCAAAATTCCGCTGGGCCGGGCGTTCGTCAACAGCCTGTTCGTGGCCATTACAACCACCGGTCTGGTCCTGACGCTGGGCGCGATGGTGGGCTACGCCCTGGCCCGGCTGCGGTTTCGGGGTCGGGACCTGATTTTTTACCTGATCATCTTTTCGATGACCCTGCCGTTTCAGATCACGCTGATTCCCAACTACATCACGATGGTGAAATTCGGCTGGGTCGATACCTACCTGGCGCTGATTGTGCCGTTTGCGCTCAACTCCCTGGCGATTCTGCTCTACCGGCAGGCGTTCGCCGGGTTGCCGCAGGCCCTGATCGACGCGGCCCGGATGGATGGTTGTGGCGAACTGCGTATTATTTTCCAGATTCTGCTGCCGAACATGCTGCCCACGGTGCTGACCATTGCCATCCTGACATTCATGGGCGTGTGGAACGAAGCGCTGTGGCCGCTGATCGTGATTCGCGACGAGCCGACCATGACCATGCCGCAGATGGTAACGCTGTTCTCGGTCGGGGGGCGGGCCGATGCGCAACTTGGGGTTAAGATCGCAGCCGCCGTCATGCTGGCCGTTCCGATTCTGGTGATGTACCTACTGTTTCAAAAACATTTTATCCGTAGCATGGCCTCATCGGGGCTGAAAGACTGATGCACATAAACCGCACGTCCCTCCGGCTCACCGCCGACCCGCGCCGGGTCATCGCGCGTTACCTGTACTTAGGCGGTCTGCACCGCATTCCGCACGTAATCGACCGCATCAAACGCTATTCAGACGCGGACATCGAGACGATGCTGACCGACATGCGCGCCCGCTTTGCCCACCGGCACCGCGATCTGGAAGCCACCTGCCGGATGAACTACGACGAAGCCATCCGGCGACTGCCCCACCCGCCCGCTCTTTCGCCGACACGTCAGCTCCTGCTCGGCGCGTGTTTAACGCTGGAATATTCCATCGAGTCGGCGGCTCTGTTCAACCCGTCCATCGTGCGGCATCCCGATCAGTCGGGCGTGGCAACTGGCGCGTTGCGGTTCGTGATGAGCCTGCGGGCCACCGGCGAAGGCCATATTTCGTCCATCGAGTTTCGGACCGGCACCGTTACGGCCGACGGTCGCATCGACCTGGACGAGTTGACCCCCTTCGCCACCCGCTCCGCCAAAGACTGGATGATGACCTACACCAGCGAGTTTGTGCGGAGCCGGCTGCATTATTTTCCCCGCACCGACATGAGCATGCTGTCTATGTTGCCCGACCGGTTTACGGCCCCCGAAGCCCTCAAACTATTGGATAGCATGACCATGCGGGGAGAACCCGACCCCTACCACGACACGCATAAAGCCATTCGCGAGATTTTAGACACTAACTACGACCTGCTGACCAACCCCGATGTACCACTGAGCGAACGAGTACTGTTCCCGAATGCCATGGGCGAGAAAAACGGCATGGAAGATGCCCGGTTCGTTCAGTTTCGGGACGGCGACGACAGCCGGTACTATGGCACCTACACGGCATACGACGGTAAAACGGTAAAAATTCAATTAATAGAGACACTGGATTTCGTCACGTTTCGGGTCAGGACGTTGTATGGCGATGCGGTTCAGGACAAGGGTATGGCCCTGTTTCCCGAAAAAATCGGGGGCCGTTACGCCATGATTGGCCGGCAGGGGGGTGAGTTTGTCACGATTATGTTTTCCGACGATCTCTACGTCTGGAATACGTTTCAGACCCTGCTGGAACCGGAGCAGCCCTGGGAACTGCTGCAACTGGGCAACTGCGGGTCACCGATCAAAACCGGGCGGGGCTGGTTGCTGCTGACCCACGGCGTCGGCCTGCTGCGCCGGTACGTTATCAGTGCCGTGCTGCTCGATCTGAACGATCCCACAAAGGTGCTCGCCCGGCTAAAGGAGCCGCTGTTTGAACCCACCGAGACCGAGCGCGAAGGCTACGTCCCGAACGTGGTTTACACCTGCGGCTGGCTTGACCACGGCGACCGGATCGTGGTGCCCTACGCCATGTCCGATTCGGCCTGCGGCTTCCTGACGATTCACAAAGAAGAACTCCTCAACGAACTGTTAACCACCTGATGATCATGCGAAAAAGCCGATCTTTTGTCTGGCACTTGCTGCTACAGCTTCCCCTGCTGCTGGCATCGTGCCAGAAAAATGTACCCGCCCAAGCGGTCGTTACGCCCCCGGTCACGACTACCCGCTGGGTCAATACCAGTCACCTCGATCACTTGTATCAGCCAGTCAAACTACCCGGCGGTACCGAAGTGGGTACGGTGGGTATTTACAGCAATTACCCGAATTATAACTTAGTGGGCGATGCCGACGAAGGCTTTACCTGCGTGGACGACATTGCCCGCACGGTGTTGTTTCTGGCGCACGAACCCGACCTGACGACCAATACCGACAAGCAGACGAAGCTCCGAAAACTGACTGAGTTCGTGCTGCAACTGCAATCGGCAAATGGTTATTTCTACAATTTCCTGTTTCCCGACCTGACCATTAACCGGGCGGGGCAAACCAGCGTAGATCAGGCAAACTGGTGGTCGTGGCGGGCACTGTGGGGCCTGACCGAAGCGTACCCGTTCCTCAAAACGCTTGACCCACCGCTGGCCGACCGGATTCAGGTAGCCGCCGGGCGCGTGGTTGGCAATATGATACGTGATTTTGGCAGTAAACCGCTGGTCTTTACCTACGTGAAGGGCATTAAAGTACCGACCTGGCTCCCGTTTGGCTCCGGCTCCGACCAGGCGGCCGTGATGCTGCTGGGGTTGCTCAATTACCAGCAGCAAACCACCACCGATGCCCGCGTCGGCGCGTTGATGGCCCAACTCGGCGATGGCATTGTGGCGATGCAGTACGGCAGTGCGCAGCAGTTTCCGTACGGGGCAGTGCTGAGTTTCGAGAACAACTGGCACGCCTACGGCAGCGATCAGTCCTATGCGCTGCTGCGGGTGGGTAAAGCCCTCGGCAAAGCCAACTGGGTAGCAGCCGCCCAGTTCGAAGTCGATACCTTTTATCCGTACCTGCTGCGCGAAGGCTTTCTGGAATCGTTCGCGATCACGCAGTCGGGAAGTGACGTGGCGGTGCTGAGCAAGTCGGCGTTTGCCCAGATTGCCTACGGCATCCGGCCAATGATCTGGGCTACGCTGGAACTGTACGACCAGACGAAAGACGCCAAATACGCCACGCAGGCGACTCAGTTAGCCGGGTGGTTCCTGGGAAGCAACGCAGCCAGCACCCGAATGTATGACCCCGCCACGGGCCGCTGCTTCGATGGTATTTCGTCGACGTCGCAGGTCAACAAAAACTCGGGGGCCGAATCGACCATCGAAGCCCTCTGGGCTTTTCAACGCATCGAACAGTACCCGGCAGTGATGACTCAACTCGAAAAATACCGCTGATGGCGACCGTAACCCTGGAACACATTGCCAAAGCGTATGACAAGGGCCCCCGTGTGATTGAAGACGTGACGATTGACGTCCACGACCACGAATTTTTAGTGCTCGTCGGTCCGTCAGGCTGCGGTAAATCCACGCTGCTGCGGATGATTGCGGGCCTGGAAGCCATCACGGCGGGTAATTTGCTGATCGACGGGCAACGCGTGAACGACGTGCCGCCCAAAGACCGCGACATTGCCATGGTGTTTCAGAATTACGCGTTGTATCCGCACATGACCGTGTTCGAGAACATGGCTTTCGGCCTGAAACTACGTGGATTGGCCAAAGCCGACATTCAGGAACGGGTACACCGGGCGGCCCGGCTGCTGGAAATCGAACCCCTGCTCGACCGGAAGCCCAAAGACATGTCGGGTGGGCAGCGGCAACGGGTCGCCATTGGCCGGGCCATCGTGCGGGAACCCAAGGTGTTTCTCTTTGACGAGCCGCTGAGTAATTTAGATGCCAAACTACGCGTTCAGACCCGCATCGAACTCCAGAAACTCCACCGCGAGCTGAACGCGACGATCATCTACGTCACCCACGACCAGGTCGAGGCCATGACCCTCGGCGACCGCATTGTCGTCCTGCGCGACGGTGCCGTGATGCAGCAGGACACCCCCATTAACCTGTATAATCACCCGAAAACGCAGTTTGTGGCCGAGTTTATCGGCACCCCGCCCATGAATTGCCTGCCCGGCCAGCTCACCCCGGACGAGCCGCTCACCTTTGTCGGCGCGGGGGGGCAGGTTCGGATTCCGCTGGCGGCTCTACCCCAGGCCAACCGGTTGCGGCACGATCAGGGTCAGTCGGTTACGCTGGGTATCCGGGCCGAAGACCTCAGCCTGTACGCACCCGCATCGGCGTCCGTCCATCGGCAACCGGTACAGATCGACGCGGTGGAGAACATGGGAAACGAAACGCTGGCGTACTGTTCCATCGGCGAGGCCCGCCTGATTGCCCGGCTTCCGCCTGATTTCAGCACCTCACCCGGCGCAGGCCTGGACTTGTTCTGGAATATAGAAAAGGCTCATTTCTTTAATTCATCAACGGGGCGCGTCATTTAATATATGAACAGGGAATGGCGCAATCAACTTTATTGAGACCCTTACAACAACTATTAACTGAATAATTTCGTCGGCACGGTGTGCGGATGCCATAGTTACCTGAAGGAGCTCTCCCAAAACCTGTGATTGTGGCAGTACAAACGGTTTGAATCTCAGGCCGTTTCGGAAATTGATGGATTCGTATTAGCCCGCCAATTTGATGACTTCCTGCAGACAAACACCGTTTTTTCAACACAGCCACCAAAAAAAAGAAGCAGACTTCGCCTGCTGAAAAAGCCCCGTGCGCGGCTAATTCAGCGGGCGAAGTCCGAAAGGAACCGCGCCACTTTAAAGTACTTTAGTTGGCAGGAGGGAAGGCGTGATTGATGAACCGTGGCCTATTCATTTGCCTCCCCTTACCGACTAACGAGCTGCTTACGCCTGTCGTGTCTGGATCCATCCGATGAAGTAGATCAGCCAGGGACTGAATGGCCCGAAACTTTGCTCACTCAGCCCGGGAAAGGATTAACATCGCGCAATACATCAGGCTCGGAGACGACATGCATCCCAATTTCGGCAAAAAGCGTCTTCATTTGAGACGGGTTCGTTTTCATGCCCAGTCCGTCAGGAGGCAGGGTAAAGGCTTCAGCAGGTAGTCCCCCCGCCAGGATGACCTGTTCAAAGCCCGCCGGGGTGTAAAAATTCAGCAGTGTGGCCGTCTCACTATCCACCCGGAAACTATGCACCGTGCCGCGTGGAATCCAGACAAATGAGCCTTGTTTGGCTATTAATTGCTCGCCACCCGCCATATAGGTAATTGCGCCTTCGTTGACGAAAAAGCCTTCGTCCTGGTCGTGGTAATGAGGGCCGGGGCCGGACCCTTTGGGACAGAGTTGCCACATCAGCGAGAAGGCCCCGTTAGTGGTTTCGCGCTCGGCCATCACGACCCAGAGGATATCGACCATCCAGTAGGGTCTGCCCTGCTGGTAATTGAGTGCATACGGTTTATTTGTCATGTTTTTAGATGGGCGTTGCCCCTGGTTTTGGATGAAGATTAGCCCGCTTGTTGTTGAGATGCCAGCACGTCGTGCGCCGAGGTCCAGGTCAAGCCAGGGTATCGGTCGTTGTCGAGCGGATCATTCTGCACGTTGAACATACTGTAGATATACTGGCTCTGCTGCCAACGGGAGTAGAGCTGCTCTTCGCCTTCCGGATGAGCCGCCCGTTCGCGTTGAATGTGGGCTAACAGATCGGACCGGCTACCCAACCGGACTACGGCAAACGGGCTGCCATTGAGCTGCCCGGCCACGGCGGCCAGTTCGTTGGGACTGATCTGGAAGCTGGCGATGCGCAGGAACCGGGGAGAATCGGCATCAAGGGCTACCGCTGCGGTGAAAGCCGCCGTGTCGTCCATCGTTGTGAAATCAATGCGCCAGTCGGCATCCTCCCAGTAGCCCACCTGTTTTTCTTTTATATCCATCAGCGGAGGACCGTAGCTTAATATTTCGGCAAACGCTCCGTTCAGAATCGAGGTAGCCCGAATGGGGGCTTTGTCGAGGTAAGTTCTAAACTCCCGACGCAGGTCGAAATTGCGGTTTTCGCCCGGCACAAGTTTGGTAAAGTCAGAGGCAAAATCCGAGGCAATAAAGCGGGGTACGCCAGCCGCTACGGCCGCATCCAGCAGGATAGACTGCGTATCTACAATCACCGCACGCAGGCCCTGTACGGCTGATACGACGATGGCTGCGCCTTCCAGGGCGGGTTTCAATTCCTGGGCATCGGTCATCTCCGACTGAATAATCGTTACGCCTTGTTGGGTTAGTTTGTCCATTTTGGCGGGGTCACTGGTTGGCCGCACGATGGCGACGACATCCGCCCCTTTCGTCAATAGGGCCGTAACGATTCGTCCGCCCAGATTACCGGTTGCCCCGACGACGACAATTTTGTTTTTCATGGTATTGTTGGTTTGTGTTTTGAAATCAAGTGCAATTCAAGCGACAGTCACTGTAGTCATTGAACAGGACAAAGGTCATTCAATAGATACCGTTAAAATAGTCTTCTCCACCAGCAAAACAGTCTTATCGGCCAGAGTAGGCCGCCCAACCTGCCTGCTTTTGTTAGTCGACTACTCAGTAGCACGTATGATTTTCGAATTCGCGCCCAGTGAAAAATTCAATTTTTTAAGTGCCTTCGCCCGGCGTATTGGCACCCCTCTACTCGAGAATGTGCTCATTTTACCGCCCGCGCTGGGTGAGGGGTCTATCAGGCCCATCCGACTGACACCGGATTTTTCGCTGTTGATTCATCAGTATACCCTCACCGAAGAATTAATTCTGCGACGAACGGCCACCGGTAATACGGCGGATCAGGTCAACGTATTATTTCAATTCAACGTTGGCATCGAGAAACCGCCCGGTTTTGAGGGCACTGCACGCACGGAACGACGCACGGAGTACATCGTTCATATCACTTCGCCCGACATCAGTTCTGAGCTTCGTTTTCTTAGTGGAATTCCCATTTTCTTAACCGTACTCAGCATGAGTCGGCCCGCCCTGGCCGATCTGCTCAAAATCAAACAAATGAACCGCGTGGTCGAGCAGGTTCTATTTGGCAACGAAGGGTTTCTGTTTTACGAAACCCTGAGCGTAGACGCGCAGCACCGACTCCGAACACTGGCGGCTGAGAATACCCAACGGGAACTGAGCGAACTGCACATCTGGATTCAGGTGCAGGAATTAATTTGCTGGCTGTTCGAGCGGTTACTGGCGCGGGACATCGTTAAACACCGGCCCGTTCACCGGGCGGATGCCGGGCAGTTGAGCCGGGTCCGGGCAGCGGTCGTGGCTGATTTGAGCGTACCGCCCCAACTACCCGAACTGGCCAGCCGGGCGGGAATGAGCGTCTCCAAACTGACCGACCTGTACAAGCAGGTATTCGGCGACAGTATTTACGATTACTTTCAGAAAGCCAGAATGGACGAAGCCGGTCATCTCCTGAAACAGGCCGGTTATTCGGTTTCCGAAGTGGGCTACCAGTTGGGGTTTAACAACCTGAGTCATTTCAGCCGGTTGTTTGAGAAGTACCATGGCCTGAAACCGAAACGCTTTGCCACCAATCACAGCAACGCTCAAAGTCAAGTAGTTAAAAATTGACGAAAACGATTGATGAGGGACTTGTCTTGGTACAAGTACAATATCGGCAGGAGCAGGCAGGCCACTCAGTAAGTGAACGACTGCCCGAATTGGCGGGGAGAAAGACTGATTTTCGTCTTGACTGTTCGTATCCGGTTAATACAACGGTTTGCGATACCAGAGTGCAGACAAATCTCAGCGTTATAATTGGTACTACCTTCTATGGCAATGTCGCTGTTGGCATCCCTTATCGGTCAACATGAAATAATACATGTTGACCATTCATCCGGGTTGTTGGCTACGCCAAAAACTGGTATCTTATGGTATGGATGCACAGCCCTTGGCCAAGGAAATCGTTCGCCTATTCGGTGTCAAAGCCCGGCAGAGTGTTCGGTCCGATATTCTTCTCACTTCACCGCACCAATCACCCCAATCCCGGCTAACGCCTGCAAATACTCCGTTACCAATTCGGTAGGGATGGGGCCTAATTCGGCGGAGACGGCGTTGCGGATGTCAGTTATCGTTCGGTGGCCATCCACGAAATTCAGGACTTCGTAGGCATACTCAGACCCCGATCCCCACTGGCCTTCATAACTGAGCAAACGGATGCTCTTCGCCTTCGCACTGCCGTAGTGGTCGATGAAATAATCGTAGCTGAAGACCGACATCGGGCCTTTTACGGCCTCGTTCCGTTTGTAAATCACGGTGTTCGTTGCCGTAGTGGTCACGGTTGGCGGGCGGCTTAGCGTTTTTTCGAGGCTCTGGTAAAACTGGTCGGCTTCCTGTTTCAGCGAGGCCGGTAGCTGGACGAAGTTGCTCATGGATGCGAAAACGCCCCGCTCGTGCTGCCAGTGGAACGCCTGCGTGCTGGCCGCGTCGTCCGGTCCCAGAAAAGCGACGCGCTGCAACATCGTATTGGTCCGCCCGACGGATTGCTGTTTCACCAGTTGCCAGAGGGCGGGTACCTGCCTGTCCGTGGCATTGGCCAGCAGGTAGCCGCTGGCCCCGCCAATGAACCCGGCGCGTTTCAGTTTCGTGGGGTCGATGTGGGCGGGCAGGTCAAAATTGGTGTGGATGTAGCGGTCCGGCCAGTCGTGCAGGTAGATGGATGGTATCCGAAACGAGCCTTCGCTGTACACCTCGTGGTCGCTGCCGAGGCTGAATTCGCCCAACACCGCCAACAGGGGTTCCTTACCGCCCTCCTGCGCCACAAACGGATGCGCGGCCGTTTCGCCACCGGCAAAGGCGCGGGTTTCCCGGTTGAGGTACGCCCCCACCGCTTCGCCCACGTCGTTCACAAAACTCGGCAGGCTCTGCGGTCCCCTGGAGACGTGAAAAACCGCTTTGGTTACCGGCCCGCCACCCACCATGTCCATGTGAATGACGGCCTTTATCCGGGCGGCATACGTCGGCCGCTGACTCAGCAACGCGCTGGTGCCTTCGATTTCGGGCGACCAGATGAAGCGCAGGGTGCGTTTGGGCCGGTCCAGTTTACCTTCCGAGATTAGTTTGTTGAGCGTCCGGGCGATTTCCAGAATGGTGACGCTGCCGCTGGCATTATCGTTGGCACCGGGCCGCTGATGGTCCAGATGGCAGGTAAACGCAATTTCCTGTTCCTTCAGCCGGGCATCGCTCCCCTCGATCACGGCCGTAACGAACTCGTAAAAGCCGGGGTGTTTGCCCGCCTTCACCTGCGCGTGCAGCCGGATGGTTTCGCCCCGGCTCAGTCGCTGCTGGAAACTGCGGGCCTGTTTGAGCGAGACCATAAAGCAGAACGTTTTCAGGGGCGAGAAGCTGTTCAGGTGCCCCCACCGAATCAGGTTTTCGTCTTCCTGCCACCAGGCCGTCCGCTGGTTCTGGGTCGAACTGATGATCCCGGCGGCCTTGTATTTCTCAATGGCCAAAGCAACCACCGCATCTGGGGGCGACGAGGTAAGCACTAATTTCCCGGCAATGTTCTTCCCGGCATAATCGCTCTCGGCGGTGCCCTTGCCAATATCGACTAAGTCGGCGGTGACGTCTCCGCTTTCACTGTCTTCGGCTAAAGTGATGGGCATCGACTCCCAATCGGCTAATCGGCGGACGGGCTTCCAGGTGGTGCCCTGCTGTTCCAGTTCCCAGAGTTCGGCGAAGTCGGCTTCCCAGGCTAAACGGGATTTTTGGGTGCCGTACATCGTTTTGCCATCGGCGGGAATCTGAATCGTTTCGATGCGTTGCAGGCCGTAGTCGCGGAGTTGGGCGGTAACGAAGTCAATGGCTTTTTTGAAGTCCGCCGAACCGCGCATGCGGTGGAGCCGGGTGAGGTATTCCAGATTCCGCTTAGCCAGTTCGCCGGACAGTTCCGCATCAAATGTTCCAATCAGCGAATCCGGCAGCAGCGGAATGCCCTGCGCCCACAAATCCGTTACGGGAATCGTGCTGAGTACAAACAGCAGGAGCAAACAGCGTCGCAGGAGGGATGGCAACAGGGTCAGGCAACGGGCGTAGCGTTTCGTCATAAGCCAAATCTACGCGTAGAAACGGGAATGCAATGCCTGCTACGGTCCTGATTGCATTGATTTTCAGAGCCGGTTGTTTAGCGGGCATTTCAGGTGTACTGCTTACCGTTTGTTGGTAACAGCCGCGTACCCCACCCAAAAACCGTTAGTTTACGGCTGATTCTCCCATCCGTTCAGCGTTTCGTGAATTATGGCTGCACCATCAGGCCCAAACCCCGCAACGGGCACCAGAACGCGGATGAGCGGAATCGGGGCCTCGTCGCGGGAGACGCTTATCGAGTGGTGTGCGCTGGCCGGGAAGTATGACGCAGCGGAATCCCTCGTGCATGGCCCGTGAAACAGCACAAAACTTGATAGGAATGGTAACAGGCCCTTCCCAACTACGGGTTACCTTTGACGTCTGACTTATTTTTTCCAAAACCCATGATAATTAACACGTTTGACGAATATAAGGCCGCTTATCAGCACAGTATCGAAGACCCGGAATCGTTCTGGGCGGGTGTCGCGCAGGAGTTTCAGTGGCGCAAACCGTGGACCAAGACGCTGCAATGGAATTTTGAGGAGCCGCTGATCAAATGGTTCGTCGGCGGCAAATTGAACATCACCGAAAACTGCTTAGACCGCCATTTAGCCACGCGGGGCGACCAACCAGCCATTATCTGGGAACCCAACGACCCCACCGAAGCCTCGGTAACGCTCACTTACCGGATGCTGCACGAACAGGTGTGTCGGATGGCGAACGTGCTGAAACGCAACGGCGTACAAAAAGGCGACCGGGTTTGCATCTACATGCCGATGGTACCCGAATTAGCCATTGCGGTGCTGGCCTGCGCCCGCATCGGGGCTATTCACTCGGTGGTATTCGGCGGTTTTTCGGCGCAGTCCATCGCCGACCGCATCAAAGACGCGCAGTGCAAGTTGGTCATCACGTCGGATGGGGCGTACCGGGGCAACAAGGAGATTCCGCTCAAGGGGGTGGTCGACGATGCGCTGGTGCAGTGCCCCAGCGTCGAACGGGTCATCGTCTCGACCCGCACCCGCACCCCCGTGTCGATGCTCAAAGGCCGCGACGTCTGGATGGAGCAGGAACTGAAGCACGTCACGTCCGACTGCCCCGCCGAAGAGATGGACGCCGAAGACACGCTGTTTATCCTGTACACGTCCGGTTCAACGGGGAAACCCAAAGGCGTGGTGCATACCACCGGCGGCTACATGGTTTATGCAGCCTATACGTTTCAGAACGTCTTTCAGTACCGCAACAAACCGGGCGAACGCGCCCAGGTCCACTTCTGCACCGCCGACATTGGCTGGATTACGGGCCACAGTTACATCGTGTATGGCCCGCTGGCCTGCGGGGCTACCTCGCTGCTGTTCGAGGGCATCCCGACCTACCCCGACGCCGGGCGGATGTGGGATATTGTGGACAAGCATCAGGTGAATATTCTGTACACGGCCCCAACGGCCATCCGGTCGCTGATGAGTTTCGGGCTGGACCCGGTCAAGAGCCACGACCTGAGCAGTTTGCAGGTGCTGGGTTCGGTGGGGGAGCCGATCAACGAAGAAGCCTGGCACTGGTACGACGACAACATCGGTAAAAATCGCTGCCCGATTGTGGATACGTGGTGGCAAACCGAAACCGGGGGGATGCTCATTTCGCCCATTGCGGGCATTACGCCCACCAAACCGGGCTACGCGACGTTGCCGCTGCCGGGGGTACAACCAATCCTTGTCGACGAAAACGGCAAGGAGATCGAAGGCAACGGCGTAAGTGGCAACCTGTGAATCAAATTTCCGTGGCCGGGTATGCTGCGGACCACCTACGGCGACCACGAACGCTGCCGCCAAACCTATTTTGCTACTTATCCGGGCCTGTATTTCACCGGCGACGGCTGCCTGCGCGACGAGGACGGCTACTACCGCATCACGGGCCGGGTCGATGACGTACTGAACGTATCGGGCCACCGCATCGGTACCGCCGAAGTCGAAAACGCGATCAACATGCACACGGGCGTAATCGAAAGCGCGGTGGTGGGCTATCCGCACGACATCAAGGGGCAGGGCATTTACGCTTACGTCATCACGGATGGGGAGATGGCACCCAACGGCGATGCCGATCTGATGAAGCGCGACATTCTGGCAACGGTGACGCGGGTAATCGGTCCCATTGCCCGTCCTGACAAGATTCAGTTCGTAGCGGGGCTACCCAAAACGCGTTCGGGTAAGATCATGCGCCGGATTCTGCGCAAGATTGCCGAAGGTGAAACCGGCAGTCTCGGCGACACCTCTACCCTGCTGGACCCGGCCGTTGTGGAAGACATCAAGGCAGGTGCGCTTTAACGATGATTGACGGTGTGGTCAGTATGTCCGGAACGCATAGAGAACCGTTCAGGGCATACTGACCACACCGTCAACCGAATTTGGTTCGCTTCTCCTGTGCCGATTTTCAACTCACGCATGAAATCCATTATCCGGCGGTTTGCCCGTACTATCTTTCGACGGATGCCAGCCACCTGGCGGTATATATTACGCCGTGACCGGTACAGCCGATTCGAAAAACACCTCCAATTCAGGCTCGTACGGCACGATCTGAAGCGCATCCCCCTCGCCGATGATGCGTTTATCGACGTTTTCTGGAAGGCACTGCCCATTGGTCGGGGACCGGCGGCTTCCGTTGTGGTTCACGATCAGGAGGTATTGCGGTTCGATTGTTTCGGGCCGGGGAAAGGGCATCTCCACGCGTCGTTTTTTCAACAGACACTCGCTCCTGAACTGCGCCTTTTTTTCTCCGAACCGACTATCCGTCAACAAATTGACCGGGCCGCTTTTGAGGTAACCCGCAACCTGTATTACTACACGCAGCGCAGTCCGTATGCGGCCGTCCGCCGGTTTCGGGTCGATGATGAGCGGCTCCGGTTAGTCGGTGACCAGATGCAAGCAACCCTGACTGATTACATTTTAGTCAGCACGCAGTGAGCCATTTTACAAGTTAAGGAAACGCTGCTCCTTACAACTACCCATTAAATTTCGGGACATACGACGACCAGCGAGTTGCAAAACTCGATTTATCAGTAGTTTTACTTTACTGTTTTGGTCTATTCCTCTCGTATCAATGACGTTAACCCTGCCCGTTTCTGAATTAATTGCCGGAACGCCCCTTTACGCCGTTGAGTTGAAGCCCCTGATTGAAACCCACGACGAACGGGGATCATTTACCGAACTATTTGCCGACTAGTGGGAAGCAGGCATTACACCGGCGCAGTGGAGCACGGTTCGCTCCCGGGCCAATGTGTTGCGGGGCCTGCACATTCACCAGCGGCACGACGAATATTTCTGCCTCATTCAGGGTCATTGCTTAGTGGGCTTATACGACGCCCGGCCCGATTCGCTGACTTACAGACAGTCGACCCTGTACGAGTTGTTCGGAACAGATCTGAAGGCACTCGTCTTTCCGGCGGGTCTGCTGCATGGCTGGTATTTCTACACGCCCTCCATACACCTACAGGCCGTTTCGGAATGTTACGGCGACTACGCCCACGATGATAACCTCGGCTGCCGCTGGGACGACCCGGCCCTGCATATTCCGTGGGGCATCAGCGATCCTGTTTTATCGGAGCGGGCGGCCCGTTTTCCCCCGCTGTCGCATCTACCGACTTTTTAGCCACTCCCGAATCTTTGTTTCGAGCCAGCCCGGCAATTCGGTGAGCCGTCTTCCTTTTAGGAGCAGCCAGCTTCTTCTGAAGCGGTTCCGCTCACGCACTAAATCAACAAAAGCCTGCTGCATGGCCGACTGAAGACCATTGGGCACCTGCAACAACGCACTCCAGCGCGAAAGTTCTTCGTAGCGCTGTGCGGTAGGCCAGCCGGGATGATCGTCCCGTTTAAAATACAGCAGCGTCGGTTGCCAGGCTATTTCCACGCGGCAGTTTGGATGAGCCAGCATCTGCTCCCACATGTAAACATCGGTGGCCCGGTTAGCGGGGGTTGTCCGCCAGCCGTGGGGCAACGTACGGTAAAAATCGAGCCGGTGGCCCGCTGCCGACAGAATACCCCGTGCGGCTTCGCGGGGGGCGACGGGCAGGTAAGGCAACGATAACTGTTGATTTTGTTGAACGAAGTAATAATTGGTGGATGTCAGCGTGGCGATTTGCAGGTGGTCGGCCAGCGTCTGGAGGTGATGGGGTAACCAAAGATCACGGTCGCAGAGATAAGCCACAATCGTACCCTTAGCTTGCTGAAGGGCCTGATGCCGATACACTTCGCCCCGCCGGGGGTGTTTGGGATGGTCGAAGAACTGAATCCGGTTATCCTGTTGCATCAGGTCCGCAATCACAGCGCGGGTCGGCTCATCGACGCCATCGCCGATGATAAACAACTCGAACGCCTGTAGGGTCTGTCGCTGAACGCTGCCGACACTGAGGGGCAGCAACAACCCCCGGTCGGCGGTGGTGGGCAAAATCACAGTGGCCTGAACGGGCGCAGTCGGGGATAGGTTTGGCATAGGATGTTACGCTAACCGGTCAATTTCGTCGATCAGGCGCATAATTTCTATGCCTTCCGCCAGCGAACTAATCGGCTCCGGTCCACCCCGAAGGTACACCAGAAAAGCAGCCAGTTCCAGTTGTAGAGGGGGCGTACCATCGTAATAACGATGGTCGAGCAAACGATCAGCAACGGGTGTCTGGTCGGTGCCGTACCAGATATCAACGGAATTCGTCCCGTTGTCCGACAATACCGCCACGCCTTTGGTACCCTGTAACCGGACCTCCCGCCGTTTATCGGCGTACCGGGTCGAGATGTCGATGATACAGCCGGGGTTTTCGCCCAAAAACGCCGTCAGGCTCCGTATTTGCCCATTATGCCGTTCGGCTATTGCGGCTTTCGGGTTCGGTATCTCGCCCAGAATATGCAGGATGATGGTTAAATCGTGCGGTGCCAGGGTACGCAGACTATCGGTATCGGTGCGGGGGCTGGTCCAGTTGGCGCGGATTGTTTTCAGGAGCAGGACGTCGCCCAGTATGCCGGATTGATAGATGTCGCGCAGTAGTTGAACGCCAGGATGATACCGCCAGATGTGCATCAGAAACGTGGGTGGCAGCGTCAGACGACCAATGGCTAAGGCGTCTTCATAGGACGTGGCCAGCGGTTTCTCAACAAAGATGGGTTTGCCAAACTTTGCAACCTGTTCCAGCACCATCCGATGCGTCGACGCGGGCGTGGCAATAATAATCCCATCGACTTCCGGTAACGCATCGAGCGATGTCGTAGCCGCTATAGCCCCCAGCGAAAGGGCCTGCCGACACTGGTCAGGATCGGAATCACAGACAACGACGGGTACAGACAGCGTTGTTAACGTCGTCAGAATGAGACGCCCCCACCGGCCACAACCAATTAAACCAATGTGCATAGCCTCCGGCAAATTACTGCTCCTCCACCTGCGTGGCCCCTAATTCACCGAATAGCGTCTGCCAGTAGTGCGTAATGGCGGGGTTGTTTTCTTTTACCGAACTGGTTGGCTCAAACGGTAAGATCATGGTGATGGCGGGGGAGCCGATAGCGTACTGTTTCAGTTGCTCCGCGTCGATTTTGGCCCATTCGCTGGCCTGCGCCTGACCGCTGGGCGGCTGTTTCCCGAAGTCCCGCCGACCCGGTCCCGACGCACTTTCGATCATGTCGCTCAGGTAATAAACGGCCACAGCAGCCCCGCTTTCGGCGGCTTCGGCGATGACCGGCAGACTGGCCCAAATGTCCGTTTTCTGGTTCGATGGGGCGGTGTTTTGCTGCGCCAATTTGGCGTCGATCTGCCGTTTGAACACGGCTTTTTCGCGTTGCAGGGCCAAATCAAACGCGGTTTGGGCGGCTTCGCGGTCGGTGGGACTGGCCGAACTGACGTCGTCCATTTCGGAGCGGGTCGTCAGGGTCAGGGCGCGGGCCTTGGCGGTGTTCTCGTGGATAAAGTACACGGCTAGTTTATCCCCTTTTCGCTTTATATTCTGCTCGACAAGGTCGTTGATGGCCTGCTGGTATTTCTGATTGATAAACGTCCGGTTCGCGTTGACGCTCACGCTCTTGTCCATAAATATGAGCGTGTACGTCGGCGAATCAGCCACCGTTTTTGCCTTTTCCGACGACGAACATGCGTTGAGCAGCAACAGGCAGCTAAGAATTAAGAGCGGTTTCATGGAGGACATCAGCGATTAAGGCAGCAATTCGTTTCGGAGCGTCGTATCGGCCGGATTGTGGTGTTTCCAGTAGTCAGAGCGGATCGTTTTGGACAGCACGGCTTTTGAGGTGAGCACCTTGCCGAAATCGCTGTAGGTTTCCTCCCAACCCATAATCCGGTGCGGAAACGCTTTCTCAAATACAATCGTCAGTTTGCGGGCATCCTGGGTATAATTCACCGTGTAGGCCTGCAATGAATCGGTGGTCGACCGACCGGTTACCCCACCCGACCAGCCTTGTGCCGCTATCGACGTCAGCGTGACAGTAGCCGTCTGGGGTCCCAGTTTTTTGTGTCGGAGCCGGATCGATGTCAGGGCTGGAATAAGTTGCACGTCTCCCGTTGGCAGTTTGGCCGGGTCCAGCCGGATGCGGTTATAGAGTTCGTCTTCGAGCAGCGTTTTATCGACGCGGTAGGCTTCATCGCCCTCATTCTCGAAGTACGAATGACCAAGCACCTGATAGCCGTTATTGCGCAGGTTTAGCTGCAAATAGGTATTGCCGCACCACTCCTGCGCCGAACTGCTCACCTTCAATGTATTGGGAAGCGGCCCCCGGTTAATGGGCGTAAACACCGACGTGAACAGCGAGTAATCGTATATACCGGTGATAAATTTCTTCACAAAATTAGTTTTCAGCACCGGCACCGCATTGACGGAACCGGCTGCCAACTCCGACTTCACCTGCGTATCCGTCCGAAAATCTTCCGTCACAAAAATCAGCACCGCTGTACCCGGATTCACGGAGCCGTAGCGGGCCTGTTGTAGCGTGTAGCTGCTTAGTTCAGCCAGTCCGGCGTACCAGTACGCCCGAAATTCCGGTGATTCGGCCGGGACGGGTGGTGGCGGGGGCACCGGGTCTTTCTGGTAGATAGTCGCTTTCATGGCAACCGCGAGCACGACCGATAACCCAATCACCAGCAGCAGGAAATTCTTTTGGACAAACATAGCAGGCGGATTCTTTGGTCAAAGTACCGGCTCTTTCCGGTATCTTACAAGGGCATAGCCAAGATACGCCCGCCCATGAATTCATTTTTATCCCGACTGCTGTTTCTCCTCGTTTTTACGCTTCCGATAGCCCATACCGGCACGGCTCAGGTCGAAAAAGCACCACCCCGCCACGAGGGCGACGGCCCCTACAACCGGCTCATCATCCGGGGCGTCACCTTAGTGAACAGCACCGGGGCACCCCCCTTGGTCCCGTGGATATTGTGGTCGAGAAAAATCGCATTGCGCAGATCAGCGTCGTGGGCTATCCAGGCGTAGTGATTGATCCAAAAAGTCGTCCGCAGGCCGGGGCCGGTGATAAAGAACTGGATTGCAGCGGTATGTACCTCATGCCCGGCTTCATCGACATGCACGGCCACATCGGCGGACGCGAGCAGGGCACCTCGGCGGAATATGTCTTTAAACTCTGGCTCGGCCACGGCATCACCACCATCCGCGACCCATCATGCGGCAACGGACTGGATTGGGTTCTCGATCAGCGGGCCAAAAGCGAACGCAACGAAATTACAGCCCCGCGCATCAAGGCGTACACTGTATTCGGGCAGGGCGCGAAAACACCCATCGCCACCCCGGAGCAGGCCCGCGCCTGGGTACGCGAAAATGCCAAAAAAGGAGCCGATGGCATCAAGTTTTTCGGGGCGGAACCCACCATTTTCCGGGCGGCATTGGCGGAAAACAAACTGTTGGGCCTGCGGTCGGCCTGTCACCACGCGCAGTTGGAAGTCGCCCGGATGAACGTGCTGGCCACGGCCAAAGCGGGTCTGACCTCGATGGAACATTGGTACGGCCTGCCCGAAGCGCTGTTTACCGACCAAACTATCCAAGATTACCCCGTCACGTACAACTACGCCAACGAGCAGAACCGGTTCGAGGAAGCCGGTAAACTCTGGCAGCAGGCGGCCAAACCCGGCACGCCCAAATGGAATCAGGTGCTGGATTCGCTTATCCGTTTAGACTTCACCATCGACCCGACGTTCAACATCTACGAAGCCAACCGCGAATTGATGCTGGCCCGCCGGGCGGAGTGGCACGACGACTACACGCTGCCGAGTTTATGGCGGTTCTACGGGCCGAGCCGCATTTCGCACGGGTCGTACTGGCATTCGTGGGGGACCGAGCAGGAGGTGGAATGGAAGCGCAACTACCAGCTTTGGATGGCGTTCGTGAACGAGTACAAAAATCGCGGGGGCCGCGTCACGACCGGGTCCGACTCCGGCTTCATTTACCAGCTTTACGGGTTCGCCTACATCCGCGAACTGGAGTTACTGCGCGAAGCCGGTTTCCACCCGCTCGAAGTGATCCGGGCCGCCACGCTGAAAGGAGCTGAAGCCCTCGGCATGGCCGATCAGATTGGATCGGTGGAAGTGGGCAAATTAGCCGATTTCGTGATTATCAAAGAAAACCCGCTGGCCAACCTGAAAGTGCTGTACGGCACCGGGGCCATTCACCTCACGGACAGCAACACCGTGGAGCGGGTCGGGGGCGTGACCTACACCGTAAAAGACGGCATCATCTACGACGCCAAGAAACTCCTCAGCGATGTCCGCCAGATCGTAGCCGACGCCAAGAAAAAAGAAAACTTCGAGATCACCCAGCCGGGTATCGCCCCCAAACCAGCCAAGCAGAGCGGCAGTAAGAATTGAAAAGCGCGTTGAGTATTCTGTGAATGTGTTGTTGAGATGTAACTATTTAGGTAGCCCATTGGAAGCTGCCGCCCAGAACGCTGGCTAATTCATCGACCGCGTTCCGACCGTTCTTTCTCATGGTGGAGACAAACCCCGAAATTCGGGCATACACCCCCGCTCCGCTTTCGGTCCGAAA
>JBBQLG010000058.1:0-33620 GCA_038327655.1 Cytophagales bacterium | reverse complement strand
GTAACGCAGCAGCCCGAAGTCGTGGCCGTCAGCCCGGCGTATGCCAAAGAGTTCGCGACCTACACGCAATTGATCGATGATAAACGCACGGAACTGAAACAGATGACGGAGAGCAACCCGGTGTTGTATCAGCAGTTTGCCACCGACCTGGACCGGCTCGAACACAGCTATCAGGGCCTGAAAGCCGACCTGCCCGAAAACCCGAATCAGGAAGTGCTCATTCAGGCCATGATCCAGAATTTGCAGCTACAAATTGATCTGCTCAATCAGCAACTCGATGTTATTCAGCGCATTAAACAGCAAACCCCACCTGCTCATGAAAACCTCTTATAAACTCCTGCTACTCTGCCTGTTGCCGGTTCGGTTGTGGGCTGGCGGCAACTCTCCCGGCATGCATCGCTCGGTTTGCCGGGTGCCGCAGGAGCAGAATACGGTCGAGAAGCGCAAAACGATTATCAAAATCTATGATGTCAGTAACCGTGATAACCTGCTGGTCGACAACCAGTTCGGTCAGGTGACGGTCAATCTGTGGGATCGGTCCGAAATCCGGGTGCAGATCACCATCACCGCCAATGCCAGTTCGGACAGCAAGACGCAGGAGTACATGGACCGGGTCGACATCGAAGAAAAGCGCAATGGCGACCAGATCAGCCTGATTACTCATCTGGAAGGGTCTACCTCAAACTGGAGTCTTGGCAAAAAGAACGGTGAGAACAACTACATCCACATCAATTACGACGTGTCGATGCCCAAAACCAATGCCCTGACGGTTCGGAATAAGTTTGGAAACACCAGTATTCCCATGTTTCAGGCTCCGCTGACGGTGATGGCTAAGTTCGGTAATTTCTCGGCCACCGATCTTAGCGGTCGGCAAAACGACATCGACGTGTCGTACGGTAACGCGGATATCCGTAACCTCGAACAGGGAAAACTCGATATTGCATTCTCAAACCTCGACCTGGCAAAAGCGAACGTGCTGGAACTAACCAATAAATTTGGTAAAATGAATATTGGCGAGGTGGGGCGACTCAATGCCAATATCAGCTACTCCGGGGCGAAGATTGGTACGCTGCGGCAGTCGGGAAAGATCAAACTGAGTTTTTCGGGGGGCTTCCGCATCGATCAGATGCCAAAGAGTGCCGACGAGGTCGATATCAACGCGTCCTATTCGTCGGTAACCATGCCGCCGATGGATGATGGCGATTTCGATGTCACGGTTAGTTACGGCAGCTTTAACCACACGTTGCAAAACATCCGGTTCACGGCTCAACCGAGCGATAACGACCGGCGTGGCCCCCAAATGACCAAGCAGTACGCTGGTCAGGTCGGGCGCGGAACCGGCACGAAGGTTCACATTGTCTCGAAGTTTGGCGATGTGAGTTTCCGATGACCGCGATTCTTAGAGGACTCAACGGATTTAAAAGGATTTTGCTTTTTGGTCAGAATTTGACGTGGATTTTTTGTCATGCTGACGAAGGAAGCATCTTAGGTGCTGGGTGGCTAAGATGCTTCCTTCGTCAGCATGACAAAAAATCCACGTCAGACCAGTAAATCAACAACCGCTCTATGTTGCGGGAACTGGGCCAGTATCGCTTCTCCTTCGGCCAGTTCAAAATCAGCGAAGTCGAAACCGGGTGCCACCGTACAGCCGACTAATGAATACGCGGTTCCCACCGCCGGTTTCGAGCCGAACCAGCAACCCGCCCGCACAACGCCCTGAAACACGTTGCCCTGTTCCGGGTCGTTTCCCAACCGAATGATGGTTAGTTCGCCTTCCGGGCTGATGACGAATACGTCTAATGGACCACCGGCGTAAAAATGCCAGACCTCGTCGGATTGAATGCGGTGTAAACGGGAGGTATGGTGGCTTTCCAGCAGAAAATAGATCGCCGTACTAAACGGGCGGTCTCCCGTGAATCGGTCGGGCAGCGACCCGTGCGGGATCTGTTCCGCTGACCGGTACGTTTCGGCAAAGTAGCCGCCTTCGGGGTGCGGCTGCATCCCGAAGGCGTTGACCCAATACGCAGCCGGTTGCATTACTGACGCGCCTTGATGATGTTCGTGAATTCCCGCGATTTCAGCGAGGCCCCGCCAATCAGACCGCCATCCACATCGACCTTTGCGAAGAGTTCAGCCGCGTTTTTTTCGTTGGCACTGCCGCCGTACAGAATCGTGATGTCCTGCGCGATTTCGTCGCCGTATTTTCCGGCGATGTGCTGCCGAATCGCGAAGTGCATGTCCTGCGCCTGATCCGCCGAGGCTGTCAGGCCTGTACCGATGGCCCAGATGGGTTCGTAGGCGAGCACGAGTTTGGCGAACCGTTCGGGCGCGAGGTGGAAGAGGCTCTCGGTGAGCTGATTCGTTACAAACCCTTTGTAGTCACCGTCTTCCCGCATGGAGAGTGATTCACCACAGCAGAAAATCGGGGTCATGAAGTAGTCAATCACCATATCGACTTTTCCGGCCAACTGCGCGTTGGTTTCGCCGAAATGCTGCCGACGCTCACTGTGCCCCAGAATCACGTACTGAACACCAACTGATTTGAGCATTTGGGCAGATGCTTCACCCGTGAAAGCACCCGATTCTTTCTCGTGGCAATTTTGTGCACCGAGTTTGATGTGCCCGCCAACCGGAATGTACGATTTTACCGTAGTCAGGTACGGGGCCGGGGGGCAGATGACCACCGTGACATCTCCACGGTTCGGCGTCCCGATTATCTCATCTTTAATCATATTGACTACCTCCGATGTTAGCGCAATGGCTTCATCGAGCGTCTTGTTCATTTTCCAGTTTCCGGCAACAATTTTTTGGCGCATACAGAATTAATGTGATTGATAATCAGGTTGTAAAGACTCAAGTGGATCAATGTTTGCTAATCTCTCATGAACAGAATCAGGGCGAAAGTAGGGGTTTTCAACGGATTGGAACGGTTCGCTTTCTATGAATTCGACAGTTGCTCATTTTGTTGGACGGAATCAGTAAAAACGTGTTAACTTTATTGTGTTATTCTGCAAAAAATTATTGATTTTCAAATGACGTAATACCTACATGAAAACGCTGGGTTGCTTACTGGTATTACTGGGCCTTTGGTTCACGGCGGCTGCCAACGATCCCCGCAAGCCCGACAAAGACCGATATGGCTACTACCTGACGCAGGGCCGAACGTCCACGCGCATCCCGTTTCAACTGCACTCCAACCTGATTATCGTACCCGTCAAAATCAACGAGTCCGATACACTGCATTTTATCCTCGACACCGGCGTCGGCAGCACCATTATCACCGATCCGACGGTTTTTAAAAACCATTCCCTGAATTTAGTGCGTCGGATTAAACTGACCGGAGCGGGCGAAGGGGAACAATTATCGGCGTCGGTGGCCATCGACAATCAGTTGAGCATGGGTAACCTACGGGCGTCGCACCAGAACATCGTGGTGCTGGATGCCGACGTACTGCGCCTGTCCGAGTACGTGGGAGTGCCGGTTCACGGCATATTTGGCTACGACATCTTCAGCAATTTTGTGGTCACTATTGATTTCCAGCTTAAGGAGATTCTGCTGACCCAGCCGCAGCGTTTTCATTACCACAAATCGAAGGGCGACCGCTACCCAATTACCATTCAGGATACCAAGCCGTATTTGGACGTGATGGCGTTGTTAGACAACGAACGGTCGCTGCCCCTGCGTGTGGTGCTGGACACGGGAGCGGGCCACGCCCTGCTGGTCGACCGGTCTACGGCAACTACGGCCATGCCCCTGCCCGACAAGGTAATCCGGGCGCAGTTGGGCCGGGGCCTGAACGGTGTCATCAACGGCAGTTTGGGGCGGATTCGCGGCTTGCGCGTTGGGCGGTTCGAGTTGGGCGATGTGCTTACGTCGTTCCCCGATAGTGCGGCTTTCGGTCTGAAACTGGCCAAAGGGCCGGAGCGGCAGGGAAACATCGGCTGTGAGTTGCTGCGCCGGTTCCGGGTGACGTTCAATTACCCCGAAAATTACATCGTGCTGAAACCCGTCCGGCACATGCTCCGCGAAAAGTTCGAGCACGACATGAGTGGGATGGAGTTACGGGCGAAGGGCGACCAGTTCCGCAATTACTACGTCGACAAGGTAGTGACTAACTCGCCCGCCGATCTGGCTGGTCTCAAAGAAGGGGACCAATTATTGTTTGTCAATAATAGTTCGGTTGGGAACATCACCATCAGCGACATTTACAAGCTGTTGCAGAAAGGCGAGGGAAAAGAGATTTCATTAGTCGTTCAGCGGGGTACTCAGTTAATTCTGGCCCATCTGGTGTTGAAGCGACTCATCTGAACGCTATCGTTTCGGTGTTGGCCGGTAACAAAAATGCCCCCTTCCGATCGGGAAGAGGGCGGGTACTGACTCCACTAATTATCAATTTCTTGACGTCGCTGGAATTGTCTTACAGGGTAAGCGTACCTTTTTTGTGGGCGTCACGGAGCGTGGCTTCCAGACCTTTCTTGTTGATGGTCTTGATGGCCGACGTTGCTACCTTAAGCGTGATCCATTCCCCCGCCGATTCCAGGAAGAAACGCTTCGTCTGGAGGTTTGGGTAGAACTTACGCTTGGTCTTATTGTTGGCGTGGGAAACGTTGTTCCCCGTCTGCGTCCGCTTACCGGTAATTTGACATACTCTGGCCATAACCGTACTCGTTTTCCGTTTGAGGGTGCAATTTTAGCGAATTACTTGATAACCTGCAACCTACGCTTCGCTTTTTTTGAATCCATACGGGCAGTGCAGGCAACCGTTTTTGCAACAGTAGCCCCGGTTGAGGTGATACGCAGCCGTGAAAACCATGAAACCCTGTTCGTTGGTATAAAAATCGGCCGCATCAAGGGTCGGCGTCAGCGATTCTGTTGTTGGCAAATTGGGTTTGGTGGGCGTTAAAATCGGCTTCTTTCGGGGGCGGAAGGGGAGCATGGCAGTTGGCAAATGGGCTGATAATCGGTACTTTTGAAATTAACTGCCTGTCTGCCGATTTGGTTGCAGACATACCACTGACCCATCACCCGTTATAACAAAGCCACATTCTCACACAACATGGAAACAACCCTGAATGCATCGGCGGCCGAACAGGCCATGCAGCTCGAATACCAATACGGCGCGCACAATTACCATCCCATTCCGGCTGTGCTGACGCGGGGTGAAGGCGTTTTTGTCTGGGATGTTGATGATAAACGCTACTTCGATTTTCTGTCGGCCTACAGTGCCGTTAGTCAGGGTCATTGCCACCCGCGTATCATCAACGCCCTGATGGAGCAGGCGCAGCGGCTAACGCTCACCTCACGGGCGTTTTATAACGACAAAACCGGCCTCTGCGAAAAGTTTCTCTGTGAGTTTTTCGGCTTCGACAAAGCGTTGCTGATGAACTCCGGGGCCGAAGGGGGTGAAACCGCTCTGAAATTGACCCGGAAATGGGCCTATCTGGTAAAAGGCATTCCGCAAAATCAGGCCAAAGTGGTCTTTGCCGCCGGTAACTTCTGGGGGCGGACTTTAGCCGCTATTTCCTCCTCGACCGATGCCAGCAGTACCAACGATTTCGGTCCGCTGCTGCCGGGCTACGTTATTATCCCCTACAACGACCTGGCAGCCTTGGAGGAGACGTTTAAAAGTGACCCGAACATTGCCGGGTTCATGGTTGAACCGATACAGGGCGAAGCGGGCGTGGTGGTGCCCGATGCCGGTTACCTGCGGGGTGTGCGCGACCTGTGTACCAAATACAGGGTGCTGTTTATTGCCGATGAAGTACAGACGGGTATCGGCCGGACGGGTCGGCGCATCTGCTGCGATCACGAAAACGTAAAGCCTGATTTGCTGGTGCTGGGTAAAGCGCTGTCGGGTGGAACCATGCCCGTATCGGCGGTGCTGACCTCGGATGAAGTGATGTTGACCATCAAACCCGGTGAACACGGCTCTACATACGGTGGCAATCCGCTGGCGTGTGTAGTAACCATGGAAGCGTTACAAGTAATCGAAGACGAGCAACTGACCGAAAACGCCGAAGCAATGGGCGAGATTTTCCGCGCCCGCATGACGGACATCAGCCGGAAAACGGAACTGGTACAATCGGTGCGGGGCCGGGGTCTGCTAAATGCCATCGTGATTCAGGAACGGCCCGATCTCGGTCACGAAACGGCCTGGGAAATCTGCCTGAAACTGAAAGACAATGGCCTGCTGACAAAACCAACACACGGCGATAAAATCCGATTTGCCCCTCCGCTTGTCATCAACGAAGAGCAGATGCACGAAGCCTGCGACATCATCGAGAAAACGATGCTGGCGTTTTAATGGCTTATAAGTGTGCTCTGGAGAGCGGGGTTTTGTTGTCCTGAAGGATGACAAAATCCCGCTCTTTTTTTGCCCCAACAGTTCGTCAGCCTTAATCCACCTTCACGTCGGCTACGTATTTACCGGCTTCTTCTTCGCCGTCGGTTGAGTACAAAACGCCGTACCCGTTCCGTTTTCCATCTTTGAAGGTGCCTACAAACCGGTCGCCGTCGGCAAAGTAGTACGTGCCTTTGCCGTTGGGCAGGTTATCGACAAACGGGCCGATGTACTTATCACCGTTGCGGAAATAGTAGGTACCCATGCCAACGCGGGCGTTATTTTTTACTTCACCCTGGTATTTCAGCTTGCCATCGGCATAAAACTGGGTCAATAACTCCGATGCTCTGCCTACCGCAACCGTTCCTCCAAGCAAATCCGGAACCGATGATGGCGTTACTTTCCATTTTGGGTACAATTCTTCGGCATCGAGCCAGCCTTTCCGAATAGCCTCTATACGCGTGGCTTTTGCCGGGTGCGTGGCGGTGGCGATGTTGTTGCCCAGTGCCCGGATAGCGGCCAATGACTCTTCGAGCGAAGCCCCCAATTGATGCAACACAAATCCCGAAAACGTATCGGCTTCGAGTTCTTTTTGCCGATGCTCACCGCGTCCGTCGATGGTGTGGCCCTGTAGGTGGTGCCCGATTTCGTGGGCCATGATGCTTACGGCCGACCAGTTGGTTTCGGTCTCGTCTTCGATGCGCTGCATGAACGTAGCGTCGTAAACAATGAACCGCTGACCGCCCATGACCGTGGCGAAGCAGTTTTCGGCGTGATTACACTCGAGGACTTTAAAATTACGCATGAGGCCAATCGGCTTCAGAATCCGGTCGATCACGCGTTCGGCGTGGCCGTTTGAGGGTTGGGTCGATTGGTCGCACATCACCTCCGGAGTCGGTCCGTCGGCGTAGCGGCAAATGAACGACTGGGGTTGGCGGGATGGTCGAAAAACACGCGTTTGCGCCCAGAGTGAGTGAGTGGTCAGTAATACCGTGACCAGTAGGGAAAGCAACGATCTCATAGTAGCGGCCAATGAAGAGGTTATACGGATAAAACGACGGTATGCTGATATGGATTGTAAACCTTCTTAAAACGACTGACTGGCAATTTTGCCGTTACCGCTAACCGCCCAGCAGGTCTTACCGGGCGATCCGTCGGGATGCGTAATGGGTTGGCAAGACACCGCATGAAACCCCTCCGGTTGCGCCTGTTGCCACGTTTTACCATCATCTCCGGAGACGCTGCTGCCCGATGGACCAACCGTTAGCCAGCGTTGCCCGGATAAATGAACGATCGCTTCTTTAAGACCAGACGGTAAGGCCGACGTCACTGCCTGCCAGGTTTCACCGCCATCGTTCGTTATGGCCGCATTTACGCCCGCCGTTTTCTCCTGTTTATAATCGCCACCAACGGCCATGCCATGCTGGGCGTCCCGAAAACGCAGCCCAAATACGCCGGACGATGGACCACCCGCTAAGGGTGTCTGACTAACGGACCAGGTGCGTCCCCGGTCGGTTGAGCGAAACACGCGCCCGGCCGATGAGCCAATCCAGACGTTGTTTTTACCCTCGGTAACCATTGCCGAATGGCTGGCCGCAAAGGCGGCTTCGCCGGGTAGCAGTGCCGGAAAACTTTGGGCCTGCTGCCACGTTTTGCCGCCATCGTCCGTAAAGAGAACAAACCACTTGCCTGCTACCGGATCACTGAAGACAATACCATGCTGACGATCCCAGAACGCAATGCCATCGAAAAATACCCCCGCTGTTTGCACCTGATGCAGCAGTTGCCAGGTTTTTCCTGCATCCTGCGTCTGGTACAGCCGGGCCTGTCCTTTCTCGGCCGGTCCGGCGCTCATCAGGATGGCCTCGCGGTCGCTGAAGCCGACAACACCCCGGAAATCCAGTTTACCGGCATTCGTTACTGTATCGGCCTGCCAGTGCTGTCCGCCATCGGTGGTGCGCACAACCGTTCCCTGTGAGCCACCCACCCACACCACTGCTGGGCTTACAGCCGATACCGACCGAAAACTGACCGTTGTGTGGCTTTGCTGTAGTTGCCACTGGGCCGACGCAGCGAATGCCAAAATGAGAAGGACAGGTAGCAGGCAGATACGAGTATACGACATAGGCTTTTAATCTGGCCATAAGGTAAGCCAATGATGCCTTGAAATCAATACCCATTCAGATAAGAGCAGCCCGGATTTTAACCGCCATTTAATCAATATAGTTAGTAGGAAAATCGTTGAAATAATGAACTCGACAGACAACAATAAACAACTATGAATCAACATCATCCCTGGCGTTTTGCGCTGCTTGCTTTCGCCGTTGGCACTTCGCTTTTATCGTCCTGCAAAAAAACGACGGACGACGTTACACCCGCATCAGTAGCCACACCAACCGCCAACCAGACCGCCGATAGCTGGATTCTGGATAACATGCGGACGTATTATTACTGGAACGACAAAATTCCGGCCCAACCCGATACGACACTCGCTCCGCTGGATTTTTTTTACACGCTCTTGTACGACTACAAAAACACCGCCAATCCGCAACGGGACCGGTTTTCGTGGATCGAATCCAGTGCCGCTGATTTAACCTCGTCGCTCGGCGGGCAAACCAAAACGTCCGGTCTGGAATATCAGCTTTCGCTCCGGGCTACGGGCAGTACCGACGTCATTGGCGTGGTGATTTACGCGCAGAAAGGCTCACCGGCTGATCTGGCAGGCATTAAGCGGGGCGATATTTTCTACTCCGTGAACGGCCAGAATCTGACTACGACCAATTATCAGACGGTACTGAATGATAACAGTACGACACACACGTACGGATTTGCCGCCATCACCAACGGACAGATTTCAAATACGACCACGACCACGACCGTAACGGACGTAGTGTTTCAGGAGAATCCGGTGTACCTCGATTCGGTCTATACCATAAAGGGCAAAACAATCGGGTATCTGGTGTATAACCAGTTCATTCCCGGCCCGAACGGCTCTAAAACTGCGACTTACGATCAACAATTAGACGCCATTTTTGGCCGGTTTAAGCAGCGGGGCGTGAGCGAACTGGTGCTCGACCTGCGCTACAATCCCGGCGGCTATACGAGTTCATCGACCAATTTGGCCAGTCTGATTGGGACGGGGGTGAAGTCAACCGATTTGTATTTCCGGCAGGACTGGAACAAGACCATCACGCCCGAATTACAAGCTTACGGCAAGCAGAACAACGTCGATTATTTCAATAACTACTTTGCACAGAAAGCCAGCAACATCGGGGGTAATTTGTCGCGGTTATTCGTGCTGACGACGGATAATACGGCTTCGGCCAGTGAGTTGATCATTAATGGCCTGCGTCCGTTTATGACCGTGAATACCATTGGCACGACTACGTACGGTAAGAATGTCGGTTCGATTACCCTCTCCGACGATACCGGTAAGATTCCCTACGGACTCCAGCCAATCGTGTTCCGTTCGTACAACAAGAACAACGAATCGGAGTACTACAACGGCTTTACACCAACCGTTACGGTGAATGAATCGTTGCCGTTTACGCTGTTCGGCGATGTATCGGACCCTCTCTTGAACGAGGCTATCTTCCAGATTACGGGTGGCCGCACGGCACGGAAGGGTGTGAGTAACGCTCAGCCGCTGGTAACACTTGGTTCGACGATTCAGCGTAAAGCCGGTAATCGAAACATGTTTTCTGCGCAGAAACCCATGCCGGTGGTGCCCATTCGCTAAATACAGCCAGCGTACAGAACTAACCAAAAGCAGCCTTAGCGGGTTGCTTTTGGCATTTTTACCGGTCAGCAACGAAGACGCCCGACTCGATCAGTACGCGGTTGGTCGTTGGCAGGCAATAGAGGTAAACATGGCAGGGTACTGTCTGTTCGGCCACCTGAACGGGCACCGGTACGCGGTCGTACAGGGGCGGTTCGTCGGTGATGCCCTCATACTCGTCGAGGTACGCGAGGAGTTCGGCCGGGTGGTGAAGATGATATACCTCGCCCCAAACCCGGCTGGTGGAATCCGGCTCGTGAATCGCTCCCGGAAACCAGTCGATTTGGTACAGTTTTCCCGGAAACCACCCCCGGCCCACGTACCGACTTTGCCCATGCAGCCGTTTCGCGAAGGCATTGTCGTGACCCTGCATGAGTGTGCCATACACGAATAACAAATCGGTAATGGGCGAACGGAGATTGTCTGACACGATTTTTGTAAATTTGGCTGATTGCAGACTGTACATCCAAATAACCGGTTCGTAATTTGGTTAGCAATCGCCAGTAGGAACCGGCTTTATCACGACTGTAGTTCGTAAATCAACCTGAAAAATAATCTCATACGGTAAGCACATGTACGAGAAGAATATAGGAACCAAGCAAAAAGCACTGCGTGTCAACCTCGACCGGCGCATCTACGGCTCCTTCGCCGAAATTGGGGCAGGGCAGGAAACGGCGGCTATGTTTTTTAAGGCGGGCGGCTCATCGGGTACCATCGCTAAAACCATGTCGGCCTACGATATGACCTTCAGCGATGCCATTTACGGGGTCGAGGACAGTGGCCGCTACGTGGTTGAGTCGCGGCTGACCAAAATGCTGAGTAAAGAATACAGTCTGCTGGAGAAACGGCTGGCCGAAAAACGCGGGGCCGACACTACTTTTTTCTCGTTCGCCAATACCGTTGTCGCGCTCAACTACCAAAAAACCAACGAAGCGCATGGCTGGATTGGCTGCCGCTTTCAACTCACTCCGCAGGGCAGCTATAACGATGTGATTATCCACATCCGAATGCTCGACAACGAAAATATTCTGCAACAGCAGGCCTTGGGTATTATTGGCACCAACCTCATCTACGGCTGCTTCTACTACGCCAAATCGCCCGAAACGCTGGTACTGTCGCTGATGGATGATTTAGGCCCGGAGCGGATTCAGATCGACATGATTCGCTTTGTTGGTCCCGATTTCGAGCATGTCGATAACCGGCTGATGAGTCTGCACTTAGTCAAAAACGGGTTCACCGATGCCGCGCTTTTCGGCCCCGACGGGCAGGTGCTGCAGCCCTCCGAAGCGCTCTACAAAAAACACATACTGGTGATGCGGGGCCGGTTGCGGCCGGTAACCAACGTTCACCTCGACATGATCGACAACGGCGTAAAGCAGTTCATTGGCGAACCGGACGTGGACACCAACCGCATGGTAACCCTGGCCGAGTTGACGCTCCATAACCTCAAGGCCAACGAACAGGGCATCGACGAGAAGGATTTTCTGGACCGGGTCGATATCCTCTGCCAGTTGGGCCTGACGGTGATGATCTCCAACTACCTCGAATACTACCGGCTGGTATCGTACCTCGCCCGGCTAACGCGCCTGAAAATCGGGCTGGTGCTGGGCATTCCGAATTTAGAATATATTTTCGACGAGGGGCATTACGAGTTTCTGCCGGGGGGCATTCTCGAATCGTTTGCCACCCTGTTCAGTCGGAAGGTAAAGCTGTTCGTGTATCCAACCCTGCACGACGGGGCCATTTACAGCTGCGCTGAATTCAAACTGCCTCCGCACCTCGAACCGCTGTTTCAGTACCTCGTCCGTAACGATAAGATTGAAGACATCCGCGACTATAACGAGCAAAATCTGCACATCTCTACGGACCGGGTGCTCGAAATGATTCAGTTGGGCGAAAACGGCTGGGAGTCGATGGTGCCGACCAGCGTTGTGCAGCAGATCAAAGACAACTGCCTGTTTGGCTTCCCCTGCGACGTGCAATACACACCCATCGGCGAACAGGTCCGGCAGCAGGTCGAACAGATTAGTGAGTAGACCCAACGCACTACGGGGGAACTGTTGCGAATTCGTGCAGCAATTTCCCCGTAGTGCGTTGCTTACCTTGCCTGACTGCCGACCTGGGTGGCGTCGGCCTGTTCGCGCAGTCGTTGCGTGAGTAGTAAAATCAGTCCGCCCAGGATAATCGGAAACACACCCGAAAAGCCCAGCGACGTGTTAAATCCGGCTGGTCGCAGCAGCAGGTTGAAAGCCAGCCCGCCCGCTACGAAAACATTCAGGAAGTGAATAACGGCGGTAGCGTAGTTTGGGGAGTTGCCGGTTCTGGCACCCAGAAAAACATACATAGCCTGTACCGCCTGAAGAAAGGCGTACATTACGGCCCAGAAACCGAGCACGTCCACAAATCCTTTGACGGTTCCCTGCGCGTAGACCAGAATGGCAATGCCGAAGCCGAGGTCAGAAATGCCGTGCAGGATGCCCCAGATATAATTGCGGTCCGTTAACCGGTTCACGCTGCTAAAGATCAACTGGCAGGTACCGGCCCCGGCGGCCAGTAAGCCCAGTACGTAACCCGCTTCGGCCGAGTACGTACTGGCAAATATGAACATCAGGGCACCAATCAGAATATAGATCACCCCACGGGCGGTCAGCAGCCATTGTCGCTGCATTTTATTGCGCTGTTCCATAACATTGAGTGTTTTGTCTGTATTTCCGGTATCAACGTAGGGTCTACAGGCTTTGTTTGGAAAGTTTACAGTAGGGCGTGGTACTACGAGTTAGCCCTGCATTACCCATCTGGCAGGTCATCAGACGAAGGAAGCAGCTCTCCTGGACCGTTCATATCAGGCTAAATCAACCCTTACGGACCCGTATGAAAGGCGCATGAACCAACCGGCAGTGTTGAGTGATGTACATTCTCGTGACCCACCGAAAGCAATTATACAACCCCGAAACTGAACGTAACGAATACAGTCGTAACAGGCGGCAACGCCACGGAAGCCGCTTGGCCGATATGGCGGACAAAACGTATCTTGCCGATGGTACATTACGAACATCCTACCCCCTTTATAATGAAAAAACTGCTTCTTCTCCTGCTGCTGCCGGTAAGCCTGCTGGCACAGCCCGCCGAAAGACTCGTAAAAGTGGTCGTGTCGCCCGACCATGCCGACTGGATCTATAAAACCGGCGAACCCGTGCGCTTTACCATCAGCGTCCTGAAACACGGCAATCCCGTTTCGGGGGCGAGCGTGAGTTACAAAATTGGGCCGGAGATGATGCCCACCACCAAAACGGAAACCGTAGCCATCCCCAACGGTACGCTGACGGTTGCCGGGGGCACCATGAAAACACCCGGCTTTATCCGTTGCATCGCCACCGTTCAGGTCGATGGGAAAGACTACCGGGGATTGGGTACGGCGGGCTTTAGTCCCACGGATCTGAAACCGACCGTGACCAGTCCGGACGATTTTATGGCGTTCTGGGACGGAGCCAAAGCCGACTTAGCCAAAGTACCACTCGATGCCCGACTGACGCTGCTGCCTGACCGCTGCACCGAAAAAGTAAATGTTTACCACGTAAACCTACAGAACTGGGGATTTCCGAACTGGCAAACGACCACGTCGCGGCTGTACGGTATTTTGTGCGTACCAAAAGCCGAGGGTAAGTATCCGGCGTTGCTGAACGTGCCGGGCGCGGGGGTACGGGCCTATTTCGGCGATGTGGGCAATGCCGAGCGGGGCGTTGTCACGTTTCAGATCGGTATTCACGGCATTCCCGTCACCATGGACCCGTCGGTGTATAGCTCGCTGGCGAACGGAGCGTTGCAGAATTATCAGTTTTTTAACCTCGACGACCGTGACCGGTATTATTACAAGCGGGTGTACTTGGGCTGCATTCGGGCGGTGGATTTTCTGGCCTCGCTGCCTCAGGTCGATGCCGGTCGGATGGCCGTAACGGGTAGTTCGCAGGGGGGCGCGCTCAGCATTATTACGGCAGCTCTGGACCCGCGTATCAAGTGGCTGGGGGCGTATCACCCCGCGTTGAGCGACATGACCGGTTACCTGAATGGCCGGGCGGGTGGCTGGCCCAATATGTTCACCGGCAACTACGCCGATTGGACCAATAAGGCGGATAAGATCAAAACGGTGGGCTACTATGATGTCGTGAATTTTGCGCGGCTGCTGAAGGTACCGGGTCGCTACAGTTGGGGCTACAACGACGAAGTATGTCCGCCAACGTCCATTTATTCGGCTTACAACACGGTTACGGCTCCCAAAACGCTTGAACTGTTTCAGGATTCGGGCCATTGGATCTACCCCGAACAAAGCGAACGCATGAACAACTGGCTGCTGGAGCAATTGGGGAAGCCGTGAAAAAACGGGTGGTATCCCCGGCCTTTTCTTTCTCCGCGTGGCCGTATCCTGGAACCGGGTTCGCTAAATTATTGACTCACTCAGTCAACCAGTCCGCTGAATGCCTTCGGCTTTTCGGTATTCGGCGGGGGAGAGGCCCATCTGCTTCTTGAACAGTCTCGAAAAGTAAAACGGATCGTCGATGCCGATCTGCGCGGCCACCTCATTCACCCGCAACCGGCTGAAGTGCAGCAACTGACACGCCTTTTGAATGCGGAGGTGGTTGAAATATTCGATGGGTGCATAACCGGTATCCTGCCTGAATTTCCGCGAGAAAAACGAAACCGATAAATGCGCCGACTGCGCCAGCGCATCGACCGTTAAGGCCTGCGACAGATTGGCCTGCATCAGGTGAATCGCTTTATTGGTCGGGCTAACGGGGCCAATGGCTTCCTGCTGACGGCGGAGGTTTTCCGGGGCGATAAACGAAGCCAGAAAGTACGACAGGGTTAAGTTGGCATACAGCAGATTGGCCGTGCTGTAACCTTTCAGAAACGTATCGAAGATCTGGTCGAAAAGCGCGACGCGTTCGGTCAGGAATCCCACCCGGAGGGGTTGGGGAGGTAACTGACTTTCCGGCATGATTGCCCGTACGGCTTCATTGCACTGGCTGCCGCTGAAGTGGAACCAGTGAATCGTCCACGGATTATCCGCGTCGGCTCCGTAAGTATGCGGGGTGTCCGTCGGAATCGCAACTACCTCACCAGCCTGAATAGTTACCCGGCCGGTCGGCATCTGAATCCAGCCCTGACCAGCCGTACAGTACAGCAGAATAACCTGATTAATCCCCGTCGGCCGGTGGTAATAATGGTATCTGGCTCTGGGATAAAACCCCATCCGGGTGATGAACAGGCTGTTTATCAGCGGCATCTGTCCGCATTTCTCCAGCGTCTGCACCGGAATCTCCATGATTCGCTCCCCGGCAAAGCCCCGACTTTTTCGTGTTGATAAGACCATTGGCTGAGTAATAAATAATAAGGTGCCCGAAGATAGAATAGTCCATGTTTTGGCGAAAATACTTCATCTCTAACCTCTTCAAATAACTGAATTTTGTAGCCGGATAGTACAATTAGATACGTCGTACATGATCGGGCCAGGTAAGTTAACGTTCAATAAACGACTCACCCGTCTCCGGGCCATTCACCGGTACGGCAAGTCAGTGCAGCATACGCTGTTGCTGTTGCTGTCGGTGACGGGTGCAGTGGGGGCAACTCCGGTGGTTGAGTCCGCACCGCCGTTTGCCAACTGGACGGATGCCGTGCTGACACTCAACAACGGCGTGGTGCAGCGAACCATCAAACTGCCCGGTGCGGATGGCCACTTTCTGACCACTGCCTACAAGCCGATAACGGGCTATTTTAAATACTTCACTCAAACGAGTCCTGACTTTCAATTCGCTCTGAACGAAACCAGTTATACCGGTTCGGGCGACTGGAAACAGGTGGGTATCCGGGCCATCACCGACGCCAAACAGGGCGATGGTGCGGCCGTGACCCTGCAAAGCAACGACGGAAAAGTGGAACTCACGGTGCAGTTTTTACTCTACCCCGGACTGCCCGTTATCCGTAAAAATCTGATCGTTAAAAACCTGACTGCCGACGTGGTTCGGTTGGAATCGGTCGATGTGGAGAAACTGACCGTGACGCCTTATTTCGCAACGACGTTTAGCTGGATTTGCCACGATTACGGGCGAAGGCGGTCCATTGGCCCCTACGACGGCGACAGGCAGGATGCGTTGGTGACCATTCATAACAGCGACTGGCAGCAGGGCATTGTGGTTGGCAACGAAGCCGCCGGGGTGGTTAAACATACGTCGGCGTTTTGGGATGAACCCGTTATTCTGAGTGGCCTGACCCACAAAGATTCCCGTTTCCCCTTCCGGAAATACGTGGCTCCGGGAGAGTCGTTCACCACTCCACAGGTATTCACCATCGTTTACAACAACCACAAAGACCCGGACGAAATCCTCAATACCGTCGTTCCCGATTTTGTCCGTAAACACATGGGCATCCGGCTGTCTGAACTGGACCAGAAGCCCACGTTTGTCTACAATACCTGGGTTCCGTTTCGCAAGAATATCAATGAGAAATTGGTCATGGAACTGGCCAAAGCGGCTGCCGATGCCGGGATGAAAGAATTTGTGATCGACGATGGCTGGCAGGATAATTACGGCGACTGGATCATCGACAAAGCCAAGTTTCCCAATGGTCTGAAACCCGTTTTCGACTACATCAAATCGCTGGGCATGAAACCAGGGCTGTGGGTCAGCGTGGGTAGTGCTTCGCCCGACAGCAAAGTGTACAAAGCGCACCCGGACTGGTTTGTGCTGGACGAAAATGGGCAACCGGCCAACCTGCACGAAGATGACCTGAAGATGCGTACCGCCTGCTTCGGGACCGAATGGCGCGGCTATATTAAAGGCGTACTGATGAAATTGGCCCTTGAGTACGGACTGGAATACCTGAAACTTGATTTCACGGTGGTAACCAGCACCTACCGGTTTGGCAACACGGCAACGGGCTGCTACGCCACCAACCATACCGGGCACCGGGATCACCACGAGTCGTTGTTCACCAACTACGAGTCCGTCTGGCAACTCTTCGACGAGTTGCACACGGCCAAGCCCAACCTGTTCATTGACTGTACGTTTGAGACGATGGGCGGCCTGCAACTCATCGACTATGCCATGCTGAAACACGCCGAAGGCAACTGGCTGTCGAACTTCAACGGCCCGGATGCCAAAGTCGATCTGCGGGTGCGGAACATGGCCTGGTGGCGTTCGCCCGCCATCCCCGCCACCGCGCTGGTGATTGGCAACCCGGAAATGCAGGACCCCGGCTGGGAGATGCACATCAAATCGCTGGCGGGTGCTTTGCCCATCATGCTGGGTGATCCCCGGAAATTAGCGGCCCCCGATCTGAAAAAATACCGGACCTACGCGGACTGGCTGCAACGGATGGAAAACCGGTATCAGGTGATGAGCTACCGGCAGGATCTGCCCGGATTTGGCGAGCCGATGGATGGGATGTGGGATGGTTTTCAGCGCATCAATACGGAGACCCGAAACGGGGGTATCATCGGCGTATTCCGGCAGGGCGGAACCGAGGGAAAGCGGATGATTACGGTGCAGTCTCTTGATCCGGCGAAACGGTATCAGGTAAAGTCAATGGACGGCAACGTGATAGCTTCTTTGAGCGGTCAGGCACTGCAAACGAGCGGCTTTGCGGTGAGTCTGCCCGCATTGTATTCGGGGGCGCTTTACGAGATTAGTGGAAATTAACAAACACCTATACTATTCATCACAATGACAACCAACGCATTAACTCCAGCCCATATCCGGCAATATCAGCAGGATGGCTACCTGATTATCAACGGGTTTTTCAGCCCCGACGAAACGGCCAAACTGTACCGGGTGGCCATTGAAGACAGCATGGTCAGCAAGCACGCGATCAACGTCAACGACAGCAACGGCAAGCGCAGCAAACTGTCGCTCTGGTACAAACCCGGCAACGATACCTACGGCCTGCTGACCCGTAGCGAACGGGTGGTGAATGCGGTTGATGCGCTGCTGGATCGAAACGCCGATGGAGAGGGACCGGACGACCATCCAGTCCGGGTATGCCATTTTCACTCGAAGCTGATGCAGAAAGAACCCCGCGTGGGTGGGGCTTGGGAGTGGCATCAAGACTATGGCTACTGGTACAAAAACGAGTTTCTGCTGCCCGACCAGATGATGTCGTTCATGGTAGCGATCACGGATGCCAACCCCGAAAATGGGTGTTTGCAGGTCATCAAAGGCTCGCACAAAATGGGCCGGGTGGAGCATGGTTTTGCGGGCGAGCAGGTGGGTGCGTCGCAGCGGTACGTCGACCTAGCCCTGAAAACGATGGAACTGGTCTATGTGACGTTAAAAGCGGGCGATGTGCTCTTTTTTCACAGCAACCTCCTCCACCGTTCCGAAGCCAACTTGTCGGACAAACCCCGCTGGTCGATGATTTCGTGCTACAACCGGCCCAGTAACATCGGCTATAATGATTCAGCGTCGTCCATGTCCAGCATCACCCCCATCGACGTTGTCCCCGACGAAGCCCTGCTCACCTGGGAGGCCGCCGGACTCGCCGAAGACGGGGCCGATTTCCTGCGTAAAGAAGCCGATGTGGCGTTGAAGTAAGTTGTGTCACCCCCAACCCCCTGAAGGGGGCTTCACTACTTAGCTACCAGTAGCTAACTCCATTTGGGAGTAACAGGCTGACAAAACTGTGCTGCATCACCCTAAACCCTTAACCCGATGGCCCTTATCATTCAGGCTCAGCCGGAAATCGGTCGGACCACTGCCGGCGTAGACCGGACGTATGTTTACGGCATCGGGGCCATTGCCGCGCTGGGCGGGGTGCTGTTCGGGTTCGATCTGGTCATCATTTCCGGTACCGTCCCGTTTTTTACCCGGCACTTTACCTTAGATGACTTACAGACCGGCTGGGCGGTGGGCTGTATCAACCTCGGGGCTGCGATCGGGGCGTTGCTGGGGGGTAAACTAAGCGATACCCTCGGCCGAAAACGCCTGCTGATGGGCTGCGCCGTGTTGTTCGCGCTCACCGGGGTTGGTACGGGCTGGGCGGGGAGCTTTCCGGCGTTCATCTCGTTCCGAATGCTGAGTGGGGTAGCGGTGGGGGCTGCGGCCCTGGTTTGCCCGATGTACGTCGCCGAAATCTCACCCGCGTCCATGCGGGGGCGGATGGTGTCGTTTTATCAACTGTCCATCGTGATCGGTATTTTGCTGGCGTATCTCTCCAATTACCTGCTCCTGAACAGCGGGGACAATAATTGGCGGTGGATGTTTTCGTCGCAGTCGGTGCCGTCGCTGCTGTTCTTTTTTGGGTTGTTCTTCGTGGCCGAAAGTCCGCGCTGGCTCATCCGTAAACAGCGCACCGCCGAAGCTCAGGCCGTTTTAACGCGGATTGGCGGGGGGGATTACGCCCGGATCGAGTTGGCGCAGATTACGGCCAGCTTCTCACGGGAAACCAGCGAATCCGTCCGCGATTTGTTCCGGGCAGACCTGTGGCCGGTTGTGTTTATTGGCATCGTGATCGCGGTTTTCTCGCAGGCGGTGGGGCAGAACTCCCTGTTTTCGTACGCGCCCGAACTGTTCCGGCAGGCAGGCATGGCGCAGGATTCCGCCTTTTTGCAGTCGATCATCATCGGCGTCATCAACTTCGTTTTCACGTTTATCGCCATCGGTACGATTGATAAAATCGGGCGGAAGAAACTGCTGCAGTATGGATCGGGACTGCTGTGTCTGGATGCGCTGGCCCTGTCGGCGGCTTTTTACTTCCAGTTACCGGGCGTGTGGGTGCTGGTTTTTGTGCTGGCCTTCATCGCCATTTACGCGGCTACGTTAGGTCCCGTTACCTGGGTCGCGCTGTCCGAAATCTTTCCGAACCGCATCCGGGGCAACGCCCTGGCCCTGGCAACGCTGGCTTTGTGGATCACTAATTTCTTTACTACGGCTTCGTTTCCCGTCATGAAACAGTCGCTGGGGTTACCGGTCACCTTTGGTTTTCACGCGGTGCTGTGCCTGGTCTACTTCCTGTTCGTGCGGGTGCGGGTTCCCGAAACGAAGGGCAAATCGCTGGAAGAAATCGAAGCTGAACTGACCGGACGCTACAACGCCTGACCCGTATGAACACGAAACCAATCAGATTCTACGCGCCGGAATGGGGAAACACACTCCCATTTGAGGTATTCTGCCAGAACGTGAAAGCCGCCGGTTACGATGGCGTCGAAATGGCCCTGCCACTGGACCCCGCCGAAAGCCGACCCATCACCGATGCCCTAAAAACGTACGACCTCGAACTCATCGGGCAGTACTGGCAATCGTTCGAAACCGATCTGGACAAGCACCGCCAGCAGTACGAAAAATACCTGCGAAACCTGATTGCCGCCCGTCCGGTCTTTATCAACTGTCAGACCGGAAAAGATTTTTTCACGGTCGATCAAAACCAACAACTGTTTGAGGTGGCGGCCCGGATTACTGCCGAAACGGGTGTCCGCATCATTCACGAAACGCACCGGGGCAAGGCCCTTTTTGCGGCCCACGTCTGTCAGGATTACCTGACCAAACTGCCCGATGTACGCATTGCGCTCGACATATCGCACTGGTGTAACGTCCACGAATCGCTGCTCGACGATCAGCCCGAAGCGGTTGCGCTGGCCATCGCCCGCACGGACCATATTCACAGCCGGGTGGGGTATCCCGAAGGACCGCAGGTGAACGACCCCCGCGCCCCGGAGTGGGAAACGACGCTCCAGAGCCACCTCGGCTGGTGGGATGCCGTAGTGGCTATGCACCATCAAAACGGTAGGCAACTGACCATAACGACGGAGTTTGGCCCGGCACCCTACATGCCGCTGATGCCGTACACACAGATGCCGCTGGCGAATCAATGGGAGGTTAATGTGTTTATGATGAATCTGCTGAAAGAGCGGTACGCCTGATGCTTCCCACGGCAGGAATCAAAAATCAACGGAAAATAATTATACAAAACCGGGAAAAGTGCTGCCCCACCCGGATCGAAATTTTCAGTCCAACGGGTACTTCCCTCAAAAAACATAACGTTGCCGCAGGAACGACTCAGGTGGCTATTCACGACTTACCAGCCGGTGTGTATATAGTAGCAGTCTACCAGAAAGACCTTATAGCTTCGGTTCATAAATTTATCAAACAGTAGCGCTATGTCAGACCTGACCAATCGCCGGGATTTTCTCCGTTCGGCCTCCGCAGCGGGAACCAGCCTGCTTTTGTCTCCATCGCTGTCGGCGGGGGGATTCTTCACCGGTGCGCCCAACGATAAAGTTGTTGTGGGCGTGATGGGCACCAATAGCCGGGGCCTTTTTCTGGCTAAAACATTCGCCAAACTACCCAACGTGGAGGTCGGCTACATCTGCGACGTCGATCAGAAGGTGCTGGACAAAACCCTGGCCGAAGTAGAGAAGCTGACCGGCAAACGACCGCAGGGCATCACCGACATTCGGAAGCTGCTGGAGAAAAAAGATTTCGACGCTTTGGCCATTGCCGCCCCTGACCACTGGCATGCGCCCGCCACCATCATGGGGTGTCAGGCGGGTAAGCATGTGTACGTCGAGAAGCCGTGCAGCCACAACCCGCACGAAGGTGAGATGGCCGTGGAAGCCGCCCGGAAATACAACCGGCTGGTGCAGATGGGCAGTCAGCGACGCTCGTTCAGCAATGTTCAGGATTTGGTGCAGCAACTCCAGTCGGGGGCCATTGGGCGGGTATATTTTGCGCGGGGCTGGTACACCAACTGGCGGCCGAGCATCGGTAAAGGCAGGGAAGTGCCGGTACCGGCCAACCTGAACTACGACCTCTGGCAGGGTCCGGCACCACGTCAGGCCTACCGCGACAACCTGATTCACTACAACTGGCACTGGTTCTGGAACTGGGGCACCGGCGAAGCCCTCAACAACGGCACCCACGAAATCGACGTGATGCGATGGGGACTGGGCGTCGATTATCCGACCAAAGTGGTATCGGGCGGGGGACGGTTCGCGTTTCAGGACGACTGGCAGACTCCCGATACCCAGACCATTACGGCCAACTTCGCCAACAACACGGCCTTGACCTGGGAGGAGCGAAGCTGCAACGGTTACAACTCCGAAGGCGTGGGCCGGGGTGTGATTTTTTACGGCTCAACAGGTACGCTGGTGTATCCCGGTGCCAACAGCTATACCATCTATGACCAGAAGGGGAAAGTGGTGAAAGAAGTAAAAGACGATACCATTGCCGACCCCACCAATCCGGTTAGCCCAACCGACAAATTAGACGCCACCCACCTGCAAAACTTCGTCAGCACAATTCGGGGCGATGCCAAACTGACGGCCGATATCCTGCAAGGGCATAAATCGACGGTGATTGCGCATTTGGGAAACATATCGCAGCGGGTGGGCCGGACGCTGAACTGCAACCCCGAGAATGGGCATATCCTGAACGACAAAGAAGCGATGCAGCTTTGGGGCCGGGAGTACGACAAAAGCTGGAACATTAAGGTATAGAGACTACACCGGCCTGCAAACCATCTGATCCGTCAGGTCGATTTCGGGTAGCAGGACTCGCTCAAAAGCGGTGTGTTGTCCTGGTAAAAAAGGCTTGTCCGGGTAGCTTTTCGCACTAATTAGACCCTGCAGGATGCCTGAACACTACGAACTGATGTCTCTAAAACAGTCTTTTTAGAGATATTTTCGACTCACTGTTCCTAACCAATAATTAACCGTGAAAAACATTGTATCTCTTTTCGTCATCCTGTTCAGCTTAAACTCGGCTCAGGCCCAGAAGCCGCTGTTTCCGCAAACGCCCGGTATGGTATCGTACACCTACCGGAACAGCTTCCAGAAAAACGTAGCCGCTACCCTCGATACCATTAAAGCACTGGGCATCAGGGACATGGAGTTCTCGAGCCTATTCGGCAAAACGGCGGCTGAGTTGCGTAAACTGCTCGACGAACGGGGTATGAAGTGTTCGTCGTTTGGCGTGAGTTACCCCGATGCGCTGACGAATACGGTCGGCGTGGGACAGAACGCCAAAACCCTTGGTGCCCAGTACGTGCGGGTGGCCTGGATCCCGCATCAGGGGCCGTTTACGCTCGATCTGGCCAAAAAGACGGTAAAAGAATTCAACCAGATGGGTAAAACGCTGAAGGACAATGGCATCACCTTCTGCTACCACAACCACGGCTATGAGTTCGAGAAGTACGAAAGCCGATCGCGGCCCGATGAAACCCTGTTCGACTACATTGTGCAGCAAACCAACCCGCGGTACGTCAGTTTCGAGATGGACATACTCTGGACGGTTTTTCCGGGACAGGACCCGGTTGCCCTGCTTACCAAATACGGCAAACGCTTCCAGCTGATGCACCTCAAAGACCTCGGCAAGGGCATCGTTGGTAATTTATCGGGGGGCACCCCGGTGGAGAATGATGTAGCGTTGGGAACGGGTCAGATCGACCTGCCAGCGGTGCTGAAAGCGGCCCGGAAAGCGGGCGTTCGGCACTATTACATCGAGGACGAAAGCCCCAGTATTGCCGTACAAGTGCCGCAGAGCATTGCGTATCTGAAAAATCAGCAATAAGAATGGGGCGGCTGGCGGGCCAGTGTAGGTAATAATTCAGGACAGTTTCTGCCAATACTCATGACTACGTAGCCTTTGCGTTTGATTGATAATTGGAAGTAGTTTTAATCAATAGATTCATGAACTACGTAACGCGCCGGACCGCATTGAAAACATCCCTCGGTGGACTGGCTGCCGTGATGGTGGCTCCGTCGGTGACATTGGCAGACCGAAAGCCCAACCTGTCGTTCTCGACGCTGGGTTGTCCGGCCTGGTCATTGGCGACCATCCTGAAAACTGCCGCCGGTAACGGGTATCAGGGAGTCGAGTTTCGGGGGCTGATGGGGGAATTGGACCTGCCCAAATGCCCGGAATTCAGTACGTCCGTCCGGACTGCCGAAACCCGGCGACAGTTTGCCGATCAGGGGACGCGGATTATCAATGTAGGGTCGTCGGCGCAGTTGCACCACGCCGACCCCGCCAAACGAAATCAGCATCTGGCCGATGCCCGACGCTTTATCGACCTGGCCCAACAACTCGGCTGCCCGTTTGTGCGGGTCTTTCCCGACCAGTTGCCGACCGATCATCCCCGCGACCTGACGCTTCGGCTCATTGGCGAGGGATTGCTCGAACTGGGCGACTACGCCAAACCCCGCTCAGTAACGGTGCTGCTTGAATCGCACGGCGAACTAACCCGCAGCGACCTGCTGCTCCCGATCATGACGGCCGCCGAACACCCGCACGTTGGTCTGATCTGGGATGTGTTCAATATGTGGGCCGACAGCCACGAGTCGCCCGCTGAGGTATATGGAAAGCTAAAAAAATACATTCGCCACACGCACATAAAGGATGCCCGGCTGGAAAACGGCAAACACCGGTACGTGGCGGTTGGCCAGGGTGAGGCACCACTCCGGGAAGCGATTTCGGCACTGGTGGCCGGTGGGTATACCGGCTATTACAGCTTCGAGTGGGAGAAGCTATGGCATCCCGAGATCGACGCCCCGGAGCAGGTCATTCCGCAGTATCCAGCCGCCATGAAGGCGTATTTCTGAATGCTTATCTAAAGTGGGGGAGAAGTAGGTCATTCTTTGCTTTGTTCACTGTCATTTATCCTGTAAACCGTATGCTGAATCGTCGTCAATTTTTAGGAACTACTGCCGGTTCTTTGGTTCTGGCTCATCAACCGGCGCTGGCCGATAAAAAGCAGCCGGGTCACCGGCCGGTTCTGGGGGTTCATGTCTGGGTATATTCGTCGGACAAACCCAGCTACGATTGCTTTCCGGTTCTCGACCAGGTTTTTGCCGACGTGAAGTACGCGGGTTTCGACGCCATCGAACTGATGGATGTAAGCCTGCGGCATGAAGACGCGGTGGCCAAAATCGGCGATTTAATTCAGCAGACGGGCGTGGCCGTTATTGGGGCGTCTTATGGGCAACCCATGTGGGATAAAAGCAAACAAGCCGAAATAATCAACGATGCCGGGATCGTGATCGAGCGATTATCGAAAATCAAGGGCCGGACCTTAGGTCTGTCCGTAGGGGATGCCCGCCGGAAAAAGACGCCCGAGGAGTTCGATGTACAGGCCGACACCCTGCGGCAAATCAGCACCATCGGCCGGCAATACAACGTGATCCCGAACCTGCATAACCATACCTACGAAGTGGCCGACGGACTTTATGACCTGCACAATACCCTCCAACGCCTGCCCGACCATCGGCTCGGTCCCGATCTGGACTGGCTTTTTCAGGCTAAAGTAGATGTCCCGACCTTTCTGAAAACCTACGGCGACCAGATTGTGTACATGCACCTCCGCGATCACCTCTGGACGGGTGTCTGGTCGGAAGCCGTGGGCGAAGGCATTATGGACTGGGCGGGGATTGCCCGGCAACTGAAGCAGATTCGCTTTGCGGGCGATATGACGGTTGAACTGGCTTTTCCCGCCGGTTTTAAACCGACGCGGCCCATTCGGGAAAGCCTGAAGATGAGCCGCCGGGTGATTCAGCAGACCGTCGGCGTGTGACGGCAGTAGCGAGACTGCGTTACGTCCTCATGGCAGTGCTGCCCGACTGGCAACAGAAACGATTTAATGGAGTAATTTCAAGTGAACCTCGCCGGGCTGAATCATATGGAGACAGGTTCGGATGGTTTTGTTTGTAAATACACCCATGCAGGCCAAAGGCTGGCCTGAACGATAACCGGATTACCGTTTCAGGGCCTGAACAACGCGCCAGAAATCATCGGTCAGTGCTTTTTCGTCGATCCTGACGTAAGCTTTAATCATTCGTTTTGTGTTTTCGGGGGGCGTCGACACGGCCTGAATCGTTGCTCGTTGCGGGAGCAGATACGCTTCTACGAGGGCCAGATCCCAAAGGGTACGGACTTTGTCGTTGGGGTTGGTTTCCTGCCAGCGTTTTTTCAGCAGGTGCTGCGTCGGTACCCGTTCGTTTATTCGGGCGTAGATGGTGTCTCTGGCAAACCGATAAGGCGCAGCCGCATCAACTGACATCACGGTCAGGTCAAGGCCGGGATTATTCAGCAGAAAATCGAATGCGTTCAGGTCGTTGCGGATGTTGAACTCATTCTTGCTCCACGCGCCGGTTTGGGCGTTGTATTTGGCTCCCAAAGCATAACACCGAATTCGGGGCAGAATGGTCGGGTCGATCAGGATGGCGGAGGCAATATTGGTCAGCGCGCCTAAGCACAGCACGTCCAGTTTCTCACCCGGCTTCAGGGCTTTTACCGCCCGAATAAGTTGCTCCGTCGCTGCCGATGGCCGGGGTTCCTGCCCACCCCAGGCTCGGCCAATCTGCCGGTCGGCCCCCAGCGGATGCGCCACTGCTTCCCGGCCCATTAACCGCAAAATTTCCTCGTTGAGCTGCTGACTGATGGCAACCGTGTTGATGTTTTTCGTTGGGTATTGATTCCATTTCTCAAAAGCGACCAGATCGGCGTTGTTGAAATGAGCCGAACTCAGGCCGACGACCGTGACGGTTGGATCGGCCAGCAGCCTTATGATGGCGTAGATGTCGTCCGTTTCGTTACCGGTGTCAGCATCGAGCCAGACTTTTTGGTTTTGGGCCAATCCCTCAAAACTTCCCAGAAACAGCAGCAGGTACAGGAACCGTATCATTTTATCCATTTGACTTCATCAGTTTTCAATCACTGTCCGGTTTTCCTGATCCAGACGGCCAGATCGCCCCCGGTCTGTCCGGCTTCGGCGAACGGTACTACGGTCAAAGTCGTCGGTTTACCATCGGCCATACCCGGTACACTGTAAATCTGAGACCCCAGCCAGCCTTTGGGTAACTGGGTTTTGGGTATAGCCGTCAGCATGGCGGAGGTAAGGCTGACGGTCGCGATGTCGTTGATTTGCGGGTTCAGGGCCTGATCGAGAGCCAGTACCTGCGGACCACTCTTGAGGGCGACAAAGCCCGGATAACTCTTGCCCCCGTCGAGCAGTTGGGGGTGTAAATCAAAGGTTACCTGAATCACCGTTCCTTTGTTCCATTCCTGCGACAGCGTCAGGTACTGGCCCGGCGTCCCGGCAAATGTTTTGCCATTCACGACCGCTTTGAAGTTCCGGCACCAGGCCGGTACGTGCAAGCCAACAATAAAAGTTGCCCGTCGGTCAGGGTTCAGCGTGATGGTGGCCCGGCCTTCTTCGGGAAACCGCGAATCGACCCGTAGCTGAAAGCCAACTTCCTTATGATCGCTCGTCAGCACGGTACCGCGCACCGAACCCGCCGGGTAGCTGTTGACCGACAACCCGTTATCGGCGTTTCGGGTGTAAATCAATTCAGGGATGATGGCGAATCCACGGGGTACGCTGGCTAAACAGCAGTGGCCGTCGATGGTACAGCGATACGGCTTTTTGCCCTGCAACGCCGTGTAATAACTCACGCAGCCCGTCTGTGGATTCTCGGCGGCAAACAGGTGGTTGAAAATCGACTTCTCGATCTCTTCCATGTACTTGGCCTCCCCCGTCAGCGCGTACAGGGCCTGGCTGAACTGAAGCCAGGTAGTCGTGACGCAGCCCTCGCCCATGTGATCGTCGTTGGTGGCGGGCAACTCATAGTCATCCCGGAAATACTCTTTTTCACTGGCCGTGCCGGTAATGTAGAGTTTGTGAGCGGCAATGTCATTCCAGGCATTTTGGGTGGCTTTCAGCAAGTCCGGATTGCCCGTTAGCTGGTATAACTTCACAATGCCGACCAGATTCGACATCATCTCATAGGCCTTGGCATTGCCGGTTTTATCGACTTTGCCGAGGGTCGTCAGTGTGGAAATAATCTTGGGACCTTTGGGCGTTTCGTAAGCGTCGATGATGTAATTGCAAAAATCGAGGTACTTCTTGTCGCCTGTATACCGGTAGAGGTCGGTCATTGGCTCCAGCACGCTGCCCGATGCCATACCCATGTGATGACCCGATAGCATGAGGTTGCGCTGCCCCGGACTAGGCCCAAAGGTGCGGCAAAGCAGATCGCCAACGCGCCGGGACGTTTCCAGTGCCGGTTTGTAGCCCGTGGCCGCGTAGTAGCTCAGCAGCCCCAGCATATCGTATTTATGCGCCCAGACATCCCAGTCGGTCCAGTAGTCTGCGGGTAGATACGTGCCTAAATAACCATCGTCGAGTTGGGTGGCAATGAGCACATCGACAATCCGATCCATCTGTTTTTTTAGCTGCGCATTTTTTGAATACCGCCACACCCGGCTGGCTGCGTGGAGGTATTTGCCGGGGTATTCGCCCACCCAGGTCTGCTTGCCCGGCCGACTGTAAAACCCTTCCATAATCCCGGTTTCGTCAATGTTCAGGAGCCGCTCGGTCAGGTTAGCCGACAGCCGATCTTCCATAAACCCGCTGAACCGGACGTTTTCCAGGGCGAAGGGGATTGCTTTGTCGGGTATCATTTTAGCGACCACCGGCTCGGTCAGGTGCTCGTTAAGGTGGGGAGCCGCCGAATAGGCAATAAGGGTGCTTCGGGTGATGGAGTCGGATGCAATTTGGAATGTGTACGTAGCCCAGTAGTCACCTTCCTTGTTGATCGTTGCCGAAAAGGAAACCGATTGCCCGCCCGTTTTCCCGATAGTTATGGGTTTGGCCTGCTGAAATATGACCGCTTTTGTGGCCGCATTATACACGGTTATGGATAGGGTACCCGCCAGATCATGAACCGATGCCGTGGCCGAGAACGAGACAGTTTTGGTCAGCACCGTTGGCCCGGATGCCGGTATGTAGGTGGGCCTGTCGAGAATGTTGATCGACAGTGCCTTGCCCAGTTTCAGGGGTCCAGCCGTTGCGCTGGGTTGGGTAGCAGTCTGACTGTGGGTGGCAAACGCCGGAAGCAGACAGGTTAAAAGGGCGATTAGCCGGATGGATTTTATCAGATACATACAGAAGCGAGTGTTAGGAGAAGGTTGGTTGACAATCGTAATTGCCTGATGATTCACCGGGCCATAATCAGCAGACCTAAGCCAGCAACGTAGCAGAGCAGCATGACATTTAAGATGCGGTACGTCTGTTTGGAGCCGTTACGGAACTCGCGCCAGATGTAAATGCCCCAGATGGCCGCGACCACCGTAGCCCCCTGTCCCAGCCCGTAGCTGATGGCTGGCCCCGCTTTGTCGGATGCCAGAATGCTGAACGCCATGCCCAGACACCAGATGACACCACCCAGCACCCCCGTCAAATGATCACGCCCGCTACCCCGGAAATAGCTGCTGAAGGCAACCGGTGTTCCCACGAATGGTCGATACATCAGGATGGTGTTGAACAGGAAGTTGCTCAGAAAAACCCCGACGGCAAAGAAAACCACCGCCGTGTAGGGACTGAGTTTGCCCGGCTCCGGTACCGCGAAGTCCGGGAACATCGAAGCGGCCACAAATCGGTAGAAAAATCCCATCAGTAAACCGGCTACGATGGACAGCAATAGCCCTCTCATAGGGTCACTTTTGGGCGAACCAACTGCCTGTGCTGCTGCCAGGCTCCGGTACGCAAAGGCATTCAGGCCAATGGCCGCGCCTACCAGAAGAACACCCCCGAACAACAGGGCCGGGTTGCCCACCGGCAGATTGATATAATTGACAATCACGCCTACAATCAGGGCCAGACCAATGCCCACCGGAAATGCCACCGACATACCGGCAATGGCAATAGCCGCTCCCAATAAAATATTAGCGGCATTGAACAGCACCCCACCCAGCAGCGCCGAGCCGAGACTGGCGTTGCTGGCCTGATGCACATCCGGCAGAAAAGGACGTCCCATCGTACCCATGCTGCCCAGCGTTAAGGCCAGCACGACGGCCAGAGTCAGGATGCCCAGCACATAATCCCAGTAAAATAACTCGAAACGCCAGGTGCGGGCCGCCAATTTCTGAGTGTTGGCCCACGACCCCCAGCACAGCATGGTGATGAGGCAGAACAGCACGGCCAGCCCGTAACTTTGGATGATGAACATGAGGGGAGGAGGGTTATACGGTTAACGGCAACTGGTCAAGTTCGTGGCGGTAGGGTACGGAGGCCTGAGCACCCATGCGCGTGACGGAGATGGAAGCTGCCTTACACGCAAAAGCGACCGCTTCCGGCAGGTTCTGCCCCTCCGAAACGGCCACGGCTAAGGCACCATTGAAGCAGTCACCGGCGGCTGTAGTGTCGAGAGCCGTTACGGGCGGAGCCGAAATCAGCCCCGCATAACCGTCTGTTTGCACGTAGGCTCCCTTGCTGCCGAGCGTAATGACCACGTTGGGTACGCCCAGTTCCCGCAGTTTCTCCGCGGCCTGTTTAGCGGTGGTAAGGTCGATTACCCGGATGCCGGTAAGCAGTTCGGCCTCGCTTTCATTGGGCGTAATCAGGTACAGGCAGGGGAACACGTTTGCCGACAGCGTTTGAGCCGGAGCCGGATTCAGAATCACCCGCAGCCCCCGCTCATGCCCCCGCCGAATTACGTACTCAACCGTCGGCAGGGGAATCTCGAGTTGCAACAGCACAATACAATCAGGGCTGGCGGCATTGAGGGCGGGTTCTACCTCGGCGGGATGCAGCTTGCCGTTCGCGCCGGGGGCCACCGTAATGCAGTTTTCGCCCGTTGCATCGACGTTAATGAGTGCTACGCCCGACGGGTCGTCGGGATCGGTAACGATCTGCGATACGTCGATTTTTTCGCGCTGAAACTGTTGTAGTGCCTGACGACCGAAGATGTCATTGCCTACCTTGGCCACGAATAGAACCGGGTTGGCTTTGTCGGTAAGACTAATGCTACGGTTGGACAAACGGGCAGCGGCCACGGCCTGATTGGCCCCTTTACCGCCAGGATTCATCAGAAACGTACCACCAATCACCGTTTCACCGGGGCCGGGCAGTTTGTCCGCTTTAATGACCATGTCGGTATTGGAACTGCCAACCACGCAGATTGAGGAGTGATTCACCATGTATTTCGTAAGAATATCAGTCAAAAATATCCCCAAAAAAGACTATTTGTCAAACTATATTTGTCAATTTTCAGAAATCCTATGCTGGATTTTCAAAAGCTTAAACAAGCCTGTTTTGGCTAAAACCAGTTGAATAGATTATTTTTTCAGCGAATCCTATGCAATCGATTCAGTCATTGTTCGCACTAATTCAGACGCTGACAAAAACGGAGAAGCGGTACCTGGCCCTACAAGCTTCGTTTCAGGCCGGCGACAAACTGTATATGCAGTTATATGACTGGCTGGAAGCGGCTGCTTTTTTGGACGAAAACCTCCAACGAACCCTGCGTAATCAGTTTCCGGGTAATAAGTTAGAATCGGCCCGGAAGCATCTGGATTATGTATTGATGAAGACGCTGCGGCAGTTCGAGGCTGAAAGCTGGCTCGATGCCCGGCTGATGAACCTGATTCACGACAGTGCCATTCTGTTCAGGAAGGGCCTGTTTACTGACTGTTTCGCCCCATTGGACAAAGCCAAACGCCTGGCTTTGCGGCACGAGCGATTTTCGCTTTATGTATTGGCTGCCCGACAGGAACTACAGTTTCATCAGCGTCGGCAGTTTATAGATATAGACGAATCCGCCCTGCTGGAGCGGCAGGAAAGTCTGCAGATGGTGCTGACGGCCGATATGGACCGTCAGCATCATACGGCGCTGTACAATGTGCTATCGCTGCGCTACTGGCAGCAGGGGCCGGTCCGGACCCGGCAGGATATCAACCGGTTAAACGATCTGTTGCTGGAAGAGCATCAGTTGCTCCGAAGTCAGCGGCTGCGCTCGTTCGATTCGCAGCAGGTCCATCTGCACTTCCAGTCGATTTATTTTCAGATGACGGGTCAGCCCGACGGTAGCCTGCCTCTATTTCGTGAATTAGACGATTTGTACCGGCAATACCCTCATTTGTGGTCCGATACGCCCGTTGAGTACGTACAGGTTTTGAACGACATTCTGTTTACCCTGCGCTACATGGAGCAGTACGAACCCATGACCTATTTTCTGGACCGGCTCGGTAGTCTGGCTCCTCAAGCGGGCGGGTTGACGGTGTTGATTACGTATCTGATTCTGGAACATCAACTGCACCGTGCTCTGGCGCAGGGGCAAACGGAAACCGCCCTGCAACTTCTCCAAACTCATTTAACCCGCTGGGAGCGCGAACGCAGTCAGCTACCCATCCAGACCCAGACCCAACTCGCCCTGACGGTCAGCCGCGTCTGGTACGAATCCGGGCGGTATACCGAAGCGTTGCGGGTGATCAACGGCGTACTGAACCAGACCGGACGCGATATAAACCGGTACCTCTACGCAAGTTGCCGACTGATGCACCTGTTCATTCACGTCGCCCTCGATAACCGGGATTACATTGACTACCAGATTCGTTCGGCCGGACGAATGCTAAAAGGCGATAGCCGTTCGTACCAGACCGAACGGTTAGTGCTGAATGTACTCAAAAAGTGGATCGCCTATAAGCCCTTGTCCGACCTCACGGAGACGATTCAAACACTGCGGCAGGATGTTTTTGAGCGACAGTTTCTGCTGGAACTGTCGCTGGAGAGCTGGTTTAGCCGAATGGCTGTGCCCAATAACGAAATACTTCGCTGAGCAGAACTGTTATGCACAGCAGAGCTTGATACGGGCTGGCCAGCCGGTTGATGGCTTTCCTGCTGTCATCCAAAGTCAGGACAAAAGAAGCACGTTATTTTTAGCCCTTAGAACGAATTGGGCAGCATGTTAAGCATTCAAAGTCGCTTTTCGATACTGGCTATCCCTTATTATTAAATCGTTTAGAAGCTCGTCGCAAGATTGATGGACTGAGTAGTACTTCTTCTATCAAGGGCATTGTATGATTATGCCCTTAATGTGCAAATGGAATGAAAATGACACTAACCGGAGTTAAGCCGCAGGGGAAAACCAGTACACCTGAACAGCAGTGAGCGGAGTAACGAAGGTAGTGTTGTACCTACTACTTGTTGTGCCCAAACAAAAAAGCCAGCTAACTAAGTAGTTAACTGGCCGATAATCAATGAGCGGGAAATGGGTCTCGAACCCACGGCCTGCAGCTTGGGAAGCTGCCGCTCTACCAACTGAGCTACTCCCGCTTGAGGGGCAGCAAATATCTGAATTAGTAAATGAAATGTCAAGTGGAACTATCACCAGTATTTTGCAACAAATCAAAAGAGGGTCTGATTGATTCATATGGTACCGAAACCTTGCGTTTTTGTAAGGAACTCAACTATTTTACTGTCGTTGGATTGGCTGCAAGACCGCTATTTGCTGGTGAGCAAAGGCAAAAAAAACCACCTGCTCAAAAAAGTTTAAGAAATCATGAACGTCTAAGGGGTTTGGTGTCAGCCCCTTAGCCGCCCGCGGGGGGGGAGGGCCTGTTTTATTTTAGAGCCTCCCCTTGACAAGGGGGGTAAATCCCCCTACCTTTGCACTCCCAAACATCGGGAAAGCCCGGCAGAAACGAAGCGTAAGCCGCTCACTGTCAACGGCTTGCAAAGAGTTGA
>JBBQLG010000057.1:0-33983 GCA_038327655.1 Cytophagales bacterium | reverse complement strand
CTTACCATGAAGCGGTTCAGTCACAACTTGGTGATTAATAGCGTTCTCATCATAAAATTCGGCCATTTTAGCCGCATTCCCTTTATTAAAGGCATCTACCCAATTTCTGATTAACGCTTTACGGTCCATTTTGATTAACCTGCATTTTAGGGGCGTTCTGCTTGTCGCAAGTAACCCGCCCTACCTGTTGAACCCAGCTAATCGGGGCGTTTCCCCTGTCAGCCATAACCTTAAAATGGAAAACTAAAAACTTGACCTCTGCGGCCTGCAACCTGTCGCCGGAACGCTGCCTTGCAAGCACTTTATGAATGAACACCCAACAAGTTAAAGTACGCAATATCGCGGAACTATTCGTCTTTAAATACTTGATTGTCAGCTAATTCTGGTTCCGCAATACAAGACACAAAAATCAGTGTCTAAGTCTCGCAACAAATGAATACCTTTCGCCTGAGATTAGCAAAATATGGTTTGGCGAAATGATTAAAGGGTATGTACAGGCTCCGGTGCCGCGGATTTGGGACATCGAGGGCTATTCGACTTACTTCTTCGCCGACGATAACGAACTATACCGCATAACGGCGCGGGGAGAAGTTAAGCGTATTCGGCGTAGTATGAAACGGTATACCCAGGGCTATGTCCTCAAAAGTCGGTTTTACAGCCTGGCGCAACTACGACTCCTGCTCCGGCGGTACGGGGCTACCGATCAGCCAGCATAGTTTTGTACCACTGGTGTGGGAATGCGTTGCGCCCCCTTACTCGATCTCGAACGAATACGTGATTTTGGCAGTGGGTCGGAGTTGAGCCGTGGCAGAACAGTATTTATCCATCGAGAGGTCAATGGCCCGGCGCACTTTTTCGCCGTCCAACTGCCCCTTGAACACATAATGGACGTGGATTTTCTGAAACGGCGACGGCGTCACATCTTTCTCGCGCAGGCCGTCGACCGACAACCGGAAGTCCTCAACGAGTTGCTTCTGCTTTTTCAGAATCAGGATTACGTCGATGGCACTACACGAGGCTAAACCCATCAGGAGCATTTCCATCGGGCGGGCACCGGCGTTGTGACCACCAATATCCGTGGAACCGTCAATATCGAGGGCGATGCCGGATGTTCCGGTAGCCCGGAAGTGGAACGCATCGTCGACGCGGACGAGGTCTACGTGCATCGTATTCATGGCCGGGGCCGTATCAACAGCATTGGCTTGTACGTCAGTCATGGTCAGATTTGGGGTTACGCAAAAACAGTATTACTTTCACTATCTCTAAACAGCCGCAATCATGTCCGAAAAATTCACGTCCGATCTCTTCGACATCAAAAACGACCGTCGATTGAGCGTGTATCTCTACCGGGCAGGCTTTGGTTGCTGGCTGCTGTACATCGTATCCGGGGCGCGTTTTCTGCAATCGCTCACGACGCACCGCACCGACTTTGGCATCTTCGCTTTTTTCCTGATGGTCATGGGTGGCTCGGCGGCAATGGTGTACGAATACTACCACGATCCGGCGGGTTTCGATCAGAAGAAAAAGTGGCTCATCATCGGTTATGGCGTATTAGCCGGTCTGATCTACTTTATTCTATTGAACCATCAACTCCCCACGTTTCAACAAATTGTCGGGAAGCATTCGTTCTGAAACCCGACCCGTATTGCCCGAATAGCTTATTTCAGCACGTTGGTAATCTCGTTGAGCCGCTCCATCTTCTGTACGAAATCGCCCTTCAGCCGGTTGCGGATCGCGGTCAGGTTCTCCAGCGTTTCCTGCAAACTGTCGGGTAAAATCTCCTCCAGCACTTCGCGGAACCGCTTGGCAAACGTCGGTGACATCCCATTAGTCGAAATGGCAATCTTCAGATCACCCTTCTTCACCACCGAACTCAGGTAAAAATCGCACAGGTCCGGCGTATCGGCTACGTTCACCAGGATCTGCGCGGCTTTGCAGTCCTGCTGTACCTGCCGGTTTACGGCTTTGTCGTTCGTACCGACAATGGCCAACTGCTTACCGGTTAGAAACGAATTGTCGTACGGGGCTACTACCAGCGTCAGTCCGACGTGCTGCGCGGCCAGTTCGTGAATTTCGGCCCGGATCTCGGGGGCTACGAGCGTCACGCGAGCATCGGGCGAGTTGCCCAGCAGGGCCGTTGCTTTTTCCAGCCCTACGTAGCCACCACCCACAATGAGGGTATGCAACTGACCGGCCTTGACAAAAATCGGGAAGAGCGTATTCATGTGGGTAAAGATAAACGAAAAAAGCCGCTCGTAGGGAGGAGCGGCCTTGTTGATGGAGTGGTAGTCAGCTTAGAATTTAAAGCCGACGTTCACCCCCAGAATGCGTGGTTTGTAACTGACCGTCTGGTTACTGATCGTGTTGTTGAATCCGTGATGATACACAAAATCAATCGTGAGCGGACCCGCGTCGAAGCCTAAGTCAGCCAGCCCGTTAACCGATGAGTTGTTCAGCGTCAGGTCGGTTTTGTTCGAGGTTACCGTGGCCAACTCCGCCCCAACCTGCAACCGAATGGCCGACATACCGCGTGGCGACTGAGCAAGTTTTACACCGATATACGCCGGAATATGAATATACCGCTGATCGACGCCATTAATCACGTCGTTCAGATTCTTGACCGTACCATCGCCTTTGGTAATAATATTGGAACTTGACGCGAGGTACTCGACGCCAACCTGACCAAAAAGCCGTCCGCCACCCCGTACATAGCCGCCAAACTGGTACCCTAACCGCCCCTGCGGATTATTGCCGTTGATGCTCTCACCGGAGAGAAACGTCGAGTTTAGTCCACCGTACACGCCAAATGCGAAACTCTGGTATTTGGCCTTACGCTCATTCTTTTTGTTCTGCTCATTCTTTTCGGCGTCGCTCATGCCGTCGTCATAACCTTTATCGTAGGCCTGCTGCAGGTCGCGGTCCTGGTATTGCCGGTCGTTGCGGCTGTCCGAACGGGAGCGGTCCGAACCCATAGTCTGCTGATCCCGGTTATCGTTCGGCTGCCGGTCGTCGCGGCTTTGGCGGTCGTTGCGGTAATCATCAGTGCGTGGCGAGCGGTTGTCGTAATTCCGGTCGTCGTTTCTGTACCGGCTATCGTTATAATTGTTATTCTGCTGACCGTAGGCAATGGTGGTAGCCATCACCAGCAGGGCGGTCAGGCCCCGGTAAATTTGCTTTTTCATAACGTTGTTGAGTTGAATAATAGAATCAGTAACCCCCAATAAACCCCGTAGAAACAGGATTGTTTAGGATTATTCGGGACTGGTCCGAATCGCCGGGCCTAAAAAAATCCCCTCCGTTGGGAGGGGATCGCGTTGACCCAAAGAGTGATTTGTATTAGAAGCGGAAACCCACGTTTGCCGCCAGAATGTTGCGCTTGGTATCGGACGTTTTGTCAAACACCTGCACGAAGCCATGGTTGTAAACCACATCGAGCGTCAGCGGTCCCAAGTTGATACCCACACCGACCAAGCCGTTCAGGATAGTCCGTTTCAGGTCATCGTTACCTAAGTTAAAGTCGTTTTTGCTCACACCCACCAGCGAAGCCAGTTCCGCACCGACCTGTAACCGCAGGCCCAGCGCACCGCCTATGCGCGTACCAACGTACACCGGAATGGCCAGAAAACGTTGATCGATGTTGCTCTTCAGTTCGTTGCTGACAGTACCCGTTGTGGTGCCTGAACCCGAAGCCGTGCTGATCAGATTGGACGACGACGCCCGGTATTCAGCGCCAATCTGTCCGAAAATGGTACCCGGTGAGCGGTAGTAAAGACCTACCTGATAACCCGGCCGGTACGATTTGGCGGGCTTTTGCTCATTGACAAACTGCGAGAAGTTAACCCCGGCGTAGATACCGAATTTACCCTCTTTGCCGTCGCTGCGTTTCCCGCTGGTTGTCCGGTCCGTTGTGGTCGTCGTTGTGTAAGTACTGTTGAGCGGAGTCACGCTGTTGGTCGTGGTCCCCATGCTGTTGGCCGAGGTGCCGGTGGACATTGTCTGCGACGAATCAGCGCGGTAGGTAGATGTAGTGGTGCTTGTAGAGGTAGTCTGTCCGAAAGCAACACCGGTACCCAATAGGCACAGCGCGAGAATGGTTTGGTTTGTCTTCATGGTCATAACGTTTTTTAAGTTGAATAATACTGGTGTCAACACCTACTGAAACACGGTAGAAGCGATGTTGTTTATAATTATTCAAATTTTACTGATTAAAAGGTGCAAAAAAGCCCCCTCCGTTGCGAGGGGGCTGATTGGTGGTGCAGGGGTGTGGCTCAGAATTTGAAACCAACGCTGGCACTCAGAATCCGGCGGGCCGATCCGGCAAAGCCCGTGTTTTGGGTGATGCTGTTGCTGAAGCCGTAGTGATACGTCAGGTCAAGAAATACCGGACCCGCATCAAAACCTAATTGACCCAGTCCGTTGAAGGTGCCACTCTTGATTTCGGAGTTACTTATGTTAAACGAGTTGCTGCCTGTGCTGATGCGGTTCGCGTATTCAACCCCAACCTGCACCCGTACAGCCGAAATGCCCCGGTCCGATTCCGTCAGTTTGTAGCCGATGTATACCGGCACCTGGATGTATTGGATATTTATTTTGTCTTTGATTTGTGTTGCCGTTGTTCCGCTTCCAGCCGTGAAATAGTCTGAACTCGACGCGAAGTATTCCGCCCCGATCTGACCAAATACCCGGCCACCACCCCGTACGAAAATGCCGCCCTGATACCCCAACCGGCCGGTTAGTTTGCTGTTGCCGCTGCCATTCGCATCCAGGGCCTCCCCTTTAAACTTCGTTGTGTTCAAACCGGCGTAAATACCCACCGTCAGGCCCTTATAGCCTTTGCTGGTTTTCCGGTCCAGTCCGCTGTTGCCCGTCGATGTTGTACTGTACGTGCTGTTCAGGGGTGTCGCGCTGGTGTTGGTCGACCGATTCGAGTTCGACATGCCGGATGCATTGTTGGCGTCGCCGTTGGTCGTTGGCGTGGTCGCCCGCGTCGAATCGGCGTTGTAGGTCGTTGTCGACCCCGTGGTGGACGACGGCGTACCCGTCGTTGTGCTTTGCCCAAATGTGGTACCGGCTACCAGTACGCACAGGGCGAGGAGTGTGTAAGTTGTTTTCATGTTCATAACGTTTGAGAATTGCACAAAAAAAGGTGTGATAAAAATCACACCTCCTTAACTATTGGTTTTTAGAAAAGTTTATGCAGTCCGATTCTTCTTGTAAAAATTAATCAGCCCGTTGGTCGAGCTATCGTGATTCGTAACCGGCTGGTCATCTTCGAGTTCCGGTGTGATGCGATTCGCCAACTGTTTACCCAACTCAACGCCCCACTGATCGAAACTGTAAATGTCCCAGATTACGCCCTGAGTGAAGATTTTATGCTCGTACAGGGCAATCAGACTGCCTAATGTACGGGGTGTAATCTGCTTTACGAGGATTGAATTGGTAGGCCGGTTGCCGGAGAACATTTTGAAAGGGGCCAGAAATTCGATCTCTTCTATTGATTTACCAGACTTCTCCAGTTCTTTAGCGGCTTCTTCGGTCGTTTTGCCGTTCATGAGGGCCTCTGTCTGGGCGAAGAAATTAGACATTAACAAGATGTGGTGGTTGCCCATCGGCCGGTGACTGACGGCGGGGGCAATGAAATCGCAGGGGATCAGTTTGGTGCCCTGGTGAATGAGTTGGTAAAACGCGTGCTGCCCGTTGGTGCCGGGTTCTCCCCAGATAATCGGCCCGGTCTGGTAGTCCACCGGCTGGCCGTCGCGGTCGGTCGATTTGCCGTTGCTCTCCATATCGCCCTGCTGAAAATAAGCCGCAAACCGGTGCAAATACTGATCGTACGGGAGAATGGCCTCCGTTTGGGCACCAAAGAAATTGTTGTACCAGATGCCCAGCACGGCCAGAATAACGGGCAGGTTCTGCTCGGGAGGGGCCGTACGGAAGTGGTTATCCATCGCGTGGCCACCGTCGAGCAGTTCGGCAAAATGGTCGAAACCAATGTAACAGGCAATCGACAACCCGATGGCCGACCAGAGCGAGTACCGGCCACCGACCCAGTCCCAAAAACCAAACATATTGTCGGGGTCGATGCCAAACTTCACCACTTCGGCTCGGTTGGTCGAGAGGGCCACAAAGTGTTTGGCCACATCTGAATCGGACCCGCCGTTCTGCAAAAACCAGTCCCGCGCCGAATGGGCATTGGTCATGGTTTCCTGCGTGGTGAAGGTCTTCGAGGCCACCATAAACAGGGTCGTTTCGGGATTTACTTCCTGCAAGGCTTCGTAAATGTGGGCTGCATCGACGTTCGACACAAAATGCACCTTTATGTTCGGCAACGCGTACGGTTTCAGGGCTTCGGTTACCATAACCGGGCCAAGGTCCGAACCGCCGATACCGATGTTGACGATGTCGGTGATGGCTTTGCCGGTGTAGCCTTTCCACGCGCCGGAGCCAATCCGGTCGGCAAACGACTTCATCCGGTCCAGCACGGCGTTTATTTCCGGCATTACATCCTGCCCGTCCATCAGAATCGGCGTGTTCGAGCGGTTGCGGAGGGCGGTATGCAACACAGCGCGGTCTTCGGTCCGGTTGATTTTATCGCCCGTAAACATCTTCTCAATGGCGTCGGGCAGGTTGGCGTCCTGGGCTAATTGCAGCAATAAACCCAGCGTTTCGTCGGTGATGCGGTTTTTGGAAAAGTCGAGCAGGATGTCCTCGAACTGCCGCGAAAATTTGGTGAAGCGGTCCGGGTCTTCGGCAAACAGGTCGCGCAGGTGCCGGTGATTGATCTGCTCATAATGAGCCTGCAACGCAGCGTAGGCCGGCAGGGTAGTAAAACGTTGATTGGTCAGCATAATTGGGGCGTTGGGTGAAAGCCCTGCAAAACTGCCTATTTCTGAAGTAGCAGACAAAAAATCACGGCGCCTTCCGGCCCTTCAACCAATCAGCAGTACCATCCATTGCCGGACTACCCGGAACAGTGAATCGGCCAGTGTGCCCCGGTTTTGAGGGATGAACCAAAGCAACCACCACCGAACGCTCACCGAAACCGAAGTTTTTGTTGCGGTATCGTCTGATTCATAGTAGTTTACCGTCTCCTACGCAAAATGTTGTGTAAGCGGTCCGCTTAGGCAACCCCTCACCATTACCAAACCAACCTACTCCCTCATGTTTGCCAAACGACCCATACCCTGGCCCGACTTTGTGGCCAGCCTCGAAACCGGCGATGTTATCCTGATGCAGGGCACGGCGCCCCCGGCCGTCAATGAAGAAATGTTATTGTCGAGTACCTGGTCGCACGTGGGCATGGCGGTGCGGGCCGCCGATCTGTCGATTACGGTGCCCGACTCCTCTGGCGTACTGTTTTGGGAAAGCAACCAGGACCCCGCCGTAACGGATGTTATTCTGCACAAAAAGAAGCCCGGTCCGGTACTCGCCCCCATCGAAGAACGCTTTACCTACGACCTCGCGCAAAACTTAGTGGGGAAAATTGCCACCCGAAAACTCCACGTAACCCACCGCAGCCAGTTAATCAAAGCCCTGACCGATACGATTGCCGAGGTGCATTCGGCGGGTTTCGACCCCGTTGCCGAAACCGTACTGCTTAGTTTTATTCTGGGCCGCACCGCCAATCAGCCCGGCACCGGCAAAACCTTCCTGTGCAGCGAACTGCTCTCGCACACCTACCAGCACATGGGCCTGCTCACCAAACAGTACGTTCCCAATAGTTACGCGCCCGCCGATTATGCCGAAGCACTCGACGTGTCGCTGCTGAAAGGGGCCTGGCTGGGGCGCGAGATGTTTCTGGACCTGACCACGATGCCGGTTCCCCCTAAACCTCCCGTGCCATGAGCCAGCCCACTATTTTTGCCAGTCCGCCCACCGAACTGCCCGATGCGGAGGCCCGGCAACTGTTGGTCAGTCTGCTCCGCGAGGCCGCTAAACTCGAACACTGCCTGCTCAACACGTACCTCTATGCCGCCTGCTCCATCCGGTCAACCCCCGAAGAGTTCGACGGGCCACCGGGGCGGGTGAACCCCCGGCGGGCGGTGCAGTTTGAGCGGGCGCGGGGCTGGAAACAACGGATGCTGCAGGTGGCGCAGGAAGAAATGCGGCACCTGCATTACGTGCAGTGTCTGCTGCGGGGTCTCGGCGAAGCCCCCTGCTTTACCCTGCCCGATACAGACCCACAAACCGGTAACTGGCATTTTTCGGACTGGAAAGAGCGGCTGGGATTGACAACGGAACCGGGTAAAAATGGCGTCGAAATCCCGCTGGACTCGTTTTCGGTGGCCAACTGCCGCCGGTTTGTGACCTACGAATCGACCGACGCGCTTCAGGACGATAACCCGTTTGGCCCGGCCACCACCGCCCTGTTTGAGCAGCTTTACGCCTTCGAGTCCGACCTGCGGCTGGAGGGAATGCTGCTGCCGGTAACTGACGACTCAACCCGGCAGACGCTAAAAACCCAGCTCAGACACGTCTACGCCGACTTAGTCGAGGTAGCTGAATCGGCGGTGACCAACCAGATGCCTCATGCGCTTATCAGTCCGGTGAACCTGGCCGTTTTGTCGCCCGAACCGGAGTCGGAGTCGTTCCAGTCCATCGCCGATCTGTACACGCTGGGCATCGAACCGCTGTATAAAGAAGCGTTCAGCCGACACTGGGTGGTGAACAAAAACCGCGACTTGGTGAATGAACTTATAGACCCCAACGTAGCCGCCGAAGGGTTTTTGCCCATCGGCCCGACCTACCGCGACCAGAGTTTTCAGCGGCAGGTCAATGCCCTCGATCAGCACCCGCTGACGCACTACAAAACGGTTACGAATATTATTGCTGAGATCGTTGAGGAAGGGGAGGGGATGCTCCATTTTGAGCAGCGGGCGGCTTTTCTGCTGAAAAAAGCGGACGAACTGGGCGGAGGCTGGGCGTACTGGACCGCCTGGTTAGCCGACAAACAGGCCACGACCCAACCCACACCCAAGTGGCTGCAAACCTGCGAAGACTTGCGTCAGTCGCACCTTTACCGGTTTGCCATGATCCTGACTGAACTGCGCCACGAAGAAGACCTGTCGCGGCAGATGGGGCATTCGTTTGAACCGGCCCGCGCTCCGTTGCCCGTTGAGGCTGACGGGCCGCTGCGCCAACTGACCGACGAACTACCTGCTCAGTTTAACGCCTGTTACGCCGTAATGACGATGTGGCTGGCCCGGATGTACGAAATCAAGGACTGGGCCCTGGATACGCCGTCCCGCAACGCTATCGAAATGCTGGCCGCCTGGCCCCTGATGTCGATGGCCATCCGCCCGTTTCTGGAACTGGCCGCCATGCTGCCTATCAACCGCACCAGCCTGTTCTGCGCCGATGCCGACCATCTGCCAACAACGCCAAACCACGCCCGCCACCTGGCCCGCCTGGTGGGGGCCGACGCCCGTTCCGAAGCCATCAACGAGCAGATGGACCGGCTGGGTTTGCTGGCCCTGACCGACGTGGCCAACTGGGCGCAGGCGCAGCGCGACGAGGTGCGGAATGCCGCCTGGCCGGCGCACGAGCGCGAGCTGGCTCTGACGCGGCTGGGGAGCCTGCTGCGCCTGAAAGAGTTTGGCAAGCAGTTTGCGTTTCGGGCGCATGGCGGGTACGCCGACCGGTTGCCCGACCTCGATTTTCTGCGGAAGTACCCCAACGGCGATCAGTTTAACGAAGACCCCGGTGCCCAGAAAAAAGGGTTTGCCGATGGCTTCGCGCTCCGCATTCGGTTTGCCGGGCAGGGCCTGGCGCAGTTGGCCACCGACCCCGATCCGCCCACCGACGAATCGGGTTGCAGCGGTACCCAAATGCTGCACACAGCCGACGGCAACCGAACGCTGAACCGGGCGGTTGTCTGGCAAAATACCGACCCTGATACGGTTATTCAGCGCGAACCCATTGCTAAACTGCCCCGGCTGGGCGTGAACGTGGCCGAGGTATCGCTGCTGGTAACGGCACCGGTGGGGCAGGCGGGGTACGTGCCGCTCCAGATTATTCAGTCGATGGGGGCAGTGCAGACGCAGGGCGTTCAGCGCGACCTGACCGTATCGGGCCTGGCCGATTTGCTGACCATCGGGGCCGAAGCCCTGCCGAACAACCAACGGCTCCGGGTGAATCTGGCCGAAAAAGCCGGACAGAAACCGTACCTCTTCGGCGATAATCACTTAGTCTGGAAAGATGGCGAACCGATTGATCCGTTCATCCTGACCCTGTTGCTCGACGACCCCGCCAACGGCCCGGAACCGCAGTTGGTGCTGAGCCGGGAAGTGTACAACGAGGACTTGCCAATGACCGAATTCACCCCCCTGCAACGCGCCATGTCGATGCGCGGGCCAACGGGTTTTGGGTTCGATCCGGGGCAGATTCCGCCCTGGGCCGTGGCGCAGCTTTCCCCCGTGCACCAGCAACTGGCAGCAAGCGGAGCCAATCTGTCCCGACGCTACCTGACCGAGCGGGCCGGGGTGTTGCAGACGGGCCTGACGGATGCCCTCGCCGGTGGACTGCCGACCACGCAGGCGGCTGTCGATGCGGTGGTGGGGTACGCCGAACGGCTGTTGCTCGTTGCCCTGCCCCGCAATACCACCTCGTTCTGGCTGAATGTACTCTGTCACTACGGCCATACCGTCAGCGGAAACATGGCGGTCGGGAGCGGGCTGGGGCCGCTTTTGGATGCCCTGCACAGCCGGTGCCGGTTGCCGCTGCAACTCCAGTCCACCACCACCGACCGCAACGCCCCCAACGCCCGCTGGCTGGTTCGCTACACGCTGGGCATGATGGACACCGACGCCCTGTCGAACGTGGTGTATGGCGATTTGTATATTCCGCTGATGGCGGGTGCCACCCATGAGCCGGTTGTCCTGACGGATTCGTGGACGTTTCCGGCGGGACTGGAGCCGGTGTTGCAACCCGTTGTAGCGCAGTTCAGTCGGGTGTTCTGGACCGATTCGGCGCGGGTAACCGACAATACCCGCACCTGGACCGCGCCCGACGGGACACTGCTGACTGAAACGCTGGCAGACCAGACGGAAACGGGCTACACCTACCAAATCACGGGCCTGACCGACGTGCTGACCGCCGAAGGCAGCCTCGCTTTGACGATAACGGACGCGGGGCGGGTGCGGCTTACCTGGACGATTACTTTTACGTACGATTTGGCGGCCGGTGCAGTGGCCATGAGTCGGCTGGTGGGCCAAACCCGCCCGCTGATGGGGGCTACCCTCCGCCAATTTCTGGGACCGGCTGACGGGAATGATTAAGTTGTGCCATGATAAAAACACTTCTACTAACGGGTTGGCTCATTGGACTGGCTGGTATCGGCTTCGCGCAGAAAGTCGATACCACCACCGTTGCGCTGATCAACCGAATGCCCGACGCCGGTGTGCTCTTCGACCGGGGCTGGCGGATGCATACCGGCGATAACCCCGCCTGGGCCAACCCGGATTTTGACGACCTGGGCTGGCGGCCGATTGATGTAAATCCGAACCAGCCGCCCAACCAAATACGCCAGATACCCCGGTCGGGCATTGGCTGGCTGCGGCTGCGGTTCCGGCTGGCCGATTCGCTGCGGGCGCAGCCCCTCACGCTGAGCGTTGACCAGCGGGTAGCCTCGGAGATATATATTAACGGGAAATTATTTCAGCGGTACGGGACGGTTAGTAGTCAACCCGACCGGGTGGTTCCCTACGGCGACAACCCTGAACCAGTCGTTGTCCATTTCGACCGGCCGGGCGAGCAGGTACTGGCGGTGCGGTTTGCGGTATGGCCGCCGATTACGGCGTTCAGCGATAATTTTTATCAGTTTCTGCTGCGTATCCGGTTGAACGGGGTCGCCCAGGCTATCCGCGAAACGCGAAAGCAGCAGGCTACCCAAATGCCTTCCTTAGTCGTGTCGGTCGTATTTCTGCTGCTGAGTTTGCTGCATCTGGCCTTTTTCAGGTACAATCCGGGCCAGCGTGCCAACGCTTATTTTGCCCTCTACACCCTAACTGGTACCGTTGGCTTTGGGTGTCTTTTTGCGGCTAATTATACCCATGACATACGGCTGGGACTGGTTTTGATTATCACTTTTTACACGCTCAATCAAACGGGCTGGATGGGGGCCGTGCGTGCGTTGTATTCCCTCTTCAACGTCCGGGTGGGAGTGCTGTATTACGCGCTGTGGGGTTGTTTACTGATCGGCATTCCCTTGTTTTTTTTCGGAAACCTGGGCGCATTCCCCTACCTGATTCCTGTCGTGCTCATTTTGGCCGAGCAGGTACGACTGACACTCTGGGCGTTGGTTAACAAACGGCGCGGGGCGGCTATTGTGGCCGCCGGATTCGGAATAACCCTGTTTATATCGGTTGGAGCCGCCCTGTATCACCTCAGTGTTGCTCCGCTATCGACGGGGCAACTGGCGTTTGTTTTTGCGGTATCGTTTCTGAGTCCGGTATTCAGTATGTCGCTGTTTCTGGGCCGGGAGTTTGCGCTCGACAGTCATCTGTTGCAGTTAAAACTGATCGAAGTGCAGCAATTGTCAGCCCGGACACTGGCCCAGGAGCAGGAAAAACAACACTTGATGGCCGTGCAGAACGAGACGCTCGAACAACAGGTTGGTGAACGGACGGCAGCACTTAACCAGTCCCTCACCCACCTGAAAGCGACGCAGGCGCAGCTCATCCAGCGCGAAAAAATGGCCTCATTAGGCGAATTGACAGCCGGTATTGCCCACGAAATTCAGAACCCGCTCAACTTCGTCACCAACTTTGCCGAGGTATCTGCCGAACTGGCCGACGAACTGGATGAAAGCGTACAGACCGGCGATGCGGATACGACCGCTGCGCTGACGGCCGATTTGCGGGCTAACATGAAGCACATCGTTCAGAATGGGCAGCGGGCGTCGGCCATTGTGCGGTCCATGCTGGAACACAGTCGCACCGGCAGCGGACAGCGGCAACCCACCAACCTCAACGCCCTGGCCGGGGAGTACCTTAAATTAGCCTACCAGGGGCTGCGAGCGAAGGACAAAGACCTGAATGCCCGGCTGGTAACCGATTTCGACGCTACACTGGGACAGGTCGAGGTGGTGCCGCAGGAACTGGGTCGGGTACTGCTCAACCTCTACAACAATGCCTTTTATGCGGTTCGGGAGCGGCAACTGGCGCAGCAAAACGGCTACGAACCGTTGGTGTCGGTGAGCACCCGCCGGGCGGAAAACACGGTAGAAATCCGCATCCGCGACAATGGTACGGGCATTTCTGAGTCGGCAAAAGCCAAAATCTTTCAGCCGTTTTTTACCACCAAACCCGCCGGGCAGGGCACCGGCCTGGGCCTGTCGCTCGCCTACGACATCATCACGAACGGACATGGCGGGGAGATGCACGTGGATACGCAGGAAGGGCAGGATACGGAATTTCTCATCTGCCTGCCCCTGATGCCCCCGGCGGCACCGGCCTGAAAAACGCCGGTCGTAAACCGATCTGGCCGCTGAGCAGGGCGTAGAACCGGCGGGGCCGACTAAGAACGACGAGGTAGATTTCGCCGTGAGTCGTCGATTCTGCCAGCGTGGTTAGCCATGACCCGAAATCTTTTCAGCCCAAAGTCAGTTACTTGGAGAACGTGTTGAACCAAGCCTTCTTTTACGTTATGACCGCCAGTATCGCCACAGCACCCTTTTTTGATTATGACCGTTGGGCGGCTTCGCTCCCGACCGATGCCAAAACGTACCAGCAAAACGCGCCGTACCCGAATATCTCGTTCGACAATTTCCTGTCACCTGCGGCTGCCGAAGCGGCCCTGGCGGCTTTTCCATCCGTAACTGACGCGGGTTGGATTCATTACGTCCACGTGAACGAGAAAAAGCACGGGCTGAACAAAATGGAGTTGCTGCCCGAACCCATTCAGGCGGTAATCCGGGAAATGAATTCCCCTCAATTTGTGGCCTATCTGAGCGAGCTGACGGGTATTCCGAACCTGCTGGCCGATGATTCACTGGAGGGCGGGGGGCTGCATCAGTCCAAGCGCAACGGCTTTCTGAACGTCCACGCTGATTTTACGGTGCATCCACACAAGCGCAACTGGCGTCGGCGGGTCAATTTGCTCATTTATCTCAACAAAGACTGGCAGCCCGACTACCGGGGTGACCTCGAACTCTGGGACCGTAAGATGCAGGGCGTCGTAACGAAAATTGCGCCGATCTTCAACCGCTGCGCCATTTTCAATACCGACGAAGATTCGTACCACGGCCTGCCCGACCCCATTCTCTGCCCCGACAACATGACGCGCAAGTCCATTGCGCTCTATTATTTTACCGAAGAAGCCACGGCCCCCACACTCCGGGCAACGAACTACAGAGCCAGGCCCGACGATGGGGCGAAGGCCATTCTGATCTGGCTCGATAAGAAAGCCGTAGCCGCCTACACCACCATCAAACGGACGTTTGGGATCAATGACGCCTGGGTGAGTAGTGTGCTGAACCGGCTGAGCGGCAAAAAATAAGGTATCCACGACTGAAGGCATGGGCTGATGGAAGCCGTAGCCCGCAAATAAGCCACTTTCTTTACCTTTACGGCCCCGTTTGCACTGGCAGACGGGGCTTTTGTGCATTTATGAGGAATCAACAAGTACGTTATTCGCTGCTTTTGGGTGGTATTGGGGCCCTTTTGTTCATTCCGTTTCTGGGTGGGGTGCGGCTCTTCGACTGGGACGAAATTAACTTTGCGGAGTGTTCCCGGGAGATGCTGGTGTTGCGGGATTACTTCCGTGTTCACGTCGATTTCATCCCCTTTTACGAGAAGCCACCGTTCTTTTTCTGGCTACAGGCAACGGCCATGCACCTCTTCGGTACCGATGCGTTTGCGGCCCGACTACCCAACGCCCTTTGCGGTATCATCACGCTCGTTTACCTCTACAATCTGGGTTGTAAACTGCACAATCACCGGTTTGGGGTGCTATGGGCGCTGGCGTATCTGGGTTCGGTAACGCCCCATCTGTATTTCCGCTCCGGCATCATCGACCCGTATTTTAACCTGTTCATCTTCATCGGATTGGTCAACCTGATTTTTGCTTCCTGGAAACGGGAGGGCATTGCAGGCGTCGATCTGCCCAAAAGTATCTGGATGTACGTCTTTCTGGGCGGGCTGATTCTGGGCACGGGGGTTATCACCAAAGGGCCGGTGGCGTACCTGATTGTCTGTCTGGTGCTGGGTGTTTACTGGCTGCTGGCGCGGTTTCGGTGGTTCATCACGCCGGTGCAGTTTCTGGCGTTTTCGGCTGCCACGACCATTGTGTCGCTCTGCTGGTACGGGCTGGAAACCTACGCCCACGGTCCCAAATTCATGGCCGAGTTTCTGACATACAACTACCGGCTCTTCAGCACGCCCGATGCCGGCCACGGTGGCTTTCCGGGGTATCATTTTGTGATTCTGCTCGTGGGTGCGTTTCCGGCGTCGGTGTTCAGCATCCGGGGGCAGGGGCCAATGCCAGGCGGGACCGGGGCGCAGCGCGACTTCCGGCGGTGGATGATAATCCTGTTTTGGGTAGTACTGATCCTGTTTTCGATCGTAAAATCGAAGATCGTCCACTACTCGTCCATGTGTTATTTTCCCCTGACGTACTTAGCCGCCCTGACGCTCTCACGCATCGAAACCGGGCAGATTCGCTTCGGGCTGTGGCTGAAAACGGGGGTCATCGGTATCGGTGCGATCTATGTGCTGGCTACCATCGGGGCGCCTATTCTGGCCCAGCACATTGACGTGGTAAAGACCGTATTGGCTAAAGACCCCTTTGCCGTTGCCAACATGGATGCCGTCGTGAACTGGACCTATTGGCAGGTGATTCCGGGGGTATTGCTGCTCGTCGTGCTGGTGCTGAGCGTGTTGTGGTTCAATCAACGGCAATCGAAACGCGCCGTCGTGACGTTGTTCGGCGGCATGGCCGTGTTCATTACGCTGACGCTCTGGTTTTTTATCGGCCGGATCGAAGCCATTTCGCAGGGGGCCGCCATGGACTTCTTCGAGCAGACGCGGGGACAGGATGTGTACGTGAAAAACATTGCTTACCGCAGCTACGGCCCGTTTTTCTACACCCAGAAACCGCCCGTCACCAACCCCAACTATTACAACGAACGCTGGCTGTTGCGCGGCCCCATCAATAAAGACGTACTGTTTATTACCAAAATCACCGAAACCAAATCCCTCGATTCCCTGACGGATGCCACCCGGCTCGGCCAAAAAAACGGCTTTGTATTTTACCGCCGGGCGAAGAAATGACAGTTATCGGGCATCGTCAACCGGTCGTGTCCGGTAACCGATAAATAAGATGCTGGTAAAGTATTGTCAATCAGTTGTTTAAAAGTGGTAGTTTCAGTGGGATAAGCAGGCCGATGCACCTGGAGCAGGCGACGGCTATACGTTGCGTGACGGCTAATGCCCGGAAAAAGCCAGCACGGTATCGACCGGGTGTTGCATCTGGACCCGGCTGTAGCGGATGCCCTCTTCGTTTTCCCCTAAACCGCCGAACAGCAATGAGAACCCTACCCAAAACACAGACGGCCCGGCTGCTCCTGGTGGATGACCATCAGATTGTACTGGATAGTTTGGGGCTGCTGTTTAACTCCATGCCCGGCGTGATGGTCGTTGGCATGTTGAACGACAGCCGTTGCGCGCTCACCTTTCTGAATACCCACCCGGTCGATATCGTTATTTGTGATCTGCACATGCCCCGGCAGTCGGGGCTGGAACTGGCCTTGCTGCTGCGCAAACAGTACCCTGCCCTGAAATTACTGCTGCTGACGATGGCCGATGATGCGGCCACCATCCGCGAGGCCGTGCGGGCGGGCGTGGCAGGCTACGTGCTCAAACGGGCGGGGCGGGCCGAACTCGAACGGGCCGTAACCACGCTGATGCGGGGACAGCGGTATTTCAGCTCCGACGTGATGGAACTGTTGGTGCATCTGGAGGGGACCGGCGCGGACGAGCATGACCCGCTCACGGCCCTCACCGAGCGAGAAGTAGACGTATTGCGGCTGATTGCCGACGAATACCCTACCTACCTCATTGCCGAAAAACTATTCATCAGCGTCCCGACCGTAGAGACCCACCGTCGGCACCTGATGCAGAAGCTGGGCGTAAAGAGCGTGGTCGGGATGGTTAAGTTTGCGATGAAGCATGGGCTGGTGTCCTGATCGGTACCGCAATCTGGTGTTGAATGCCCCCGTCCGGCACTGAGACCACGACCCAGGTTCCGCCCAGCGAGGCCACGCGGGCCGCTACATTCTGCAAACCCCGTCCATCGGACCGCTGACCGGTTGTCAGGCCCGCTCCGTTGTCGCCCACTGTCAGTTTCAGCCTGCCTTTGTGCTGGGCGATATCGATGTATCCTTCCGTGGCCCGTGCGTGTTTGGTGATGTTGGTGAGCAGTTCCAGGCAGACGCTGTACAACTCGAACTCCAGTTGCCGGTCGAGCCGGGGGAAGTTATCGGTCCCGGTCAGGCAAAAGCGCACGGTGGTGTTGAGGTTCATTTTATCGACCAGTTTGGCGAGGGCGACAACCAGCCCCTGTTTCGCCAGTTCATCGGGCAGGAGGTTATGCGAGAGCAGCCGAACGTCGGTGTAGGCCTGGCTTACCTGCTGGCTGATGGTGGCATAAACGGCCTGTTCGACGGGGGTGAGCCGGGTTTTGTCGATGGCTTCGAGGCTCCAGTGCAGGGCCGAGAGGGTACCGCCGAGGTTATCGTGCAGGTCGGCGGCCACGCGCTGCCGTTCGAGGGTTTGGCCCTGTAGCAACGCCCCGCTGATCGCGCGGTTTTTCCGGCGAAGCTGGCGGTTATTGTAAAAAACATACCCCAGAAAGATCAGTAGTACCGAGAGACCCGCTACCAGAATTTGCTGAATCCGGCGTTGCTGACTGATGGTAAGCTGGCTGATCCGGTCGGTCTGCGTTTGCTGTTCATACCCGGCGCGGACGGCCTGAAACCGCTCGCTGTTACTGGTTTCGTTGAGCGCGTCATTGAAGAATACAAACTGTTCGTGGCTGGCCAGGGCCTCGCTCATCCGGCCCTGTGCCTTGTACGAAGCAAACAAAACCCGGTACGCCCCCCGCTGCCCGTAGAGTGATTTCTTCCGTTTGCTGTAGATCAAACAGTCCTGCGCCTTCGCAATGGCTTTTTCGTACTTTTTTTCCAGCACATACAACTCGGCTTCGTGCAGCAGCAGTTCGGACAGTAGGTACTCCTTTTCCGATTGTGTATTGTACCGATGGGCGCGGATAAACGATTCTTCGGCTTCCTGAAATAAGTGCAGGTCGGTCAGGGCCTGTCCGTAATAATCGTAGGCGTAGCCCAGCGAAGACGAATCGTTGGCCTGGTAGATGGCGATGGCCTGCTCAATCAGCTTTTTGGCCCGGCCCGGCTGTTTGCGGATAAACCGGTAGGCATCGCCCAACTCAACAAGCGCGTGGGCGCGGGTAATCAGCAGAGCGGGTATCCGTTCCGACAGCCGCAAACAGGTTTCGTAGTGGGGAATGGCTTTATCGTAGTTGTCGAGCATGTCGTAATTGTTGCCCAGCGACCGGTGGAACAGACCCTGATAGTACAGGTCCCCCTGTTTCTCGGCCAGGGTTAATCCGGTCAGTCCAACCCGCAGGGCTTCGTAGTGCCGGTTGGCAATGTTCAGGCAACTCGCTTTTCGGATGAGCGTCAGCAGGATGCCCTGCTGCCAGTCCCGCTTTCGGGCCAGTACTCCGGCTTTTTCGATGTAAAGCAGACAACTATCGGGTGGTTCTTTTTTGATCAGGTCGCGCACCAGATCTGCGTAGGCCATTACCAGCAGCGTATCCCGGTTCAGGGTAGCCGGTTGCGTTTCAAGCTGCGTGACGGTGGCCCGTCTGGTGGCGAGGGGCTGCGTTTGGGCACGGAACAGCGGGACCGTCAGCGCGAGCAGGATCAGTAGCGTAATGGTGGCCTTCATGCCTGATTACAAGTTAATGGTGGCTGATTCGCAGGGGCTAAAAGTCCCGAAATTCCGTCTGTTTTCCGCGCCTGGGCTAAAAAATCATGGTTTACCATGACCCCAAATCAGCGTAAACCATGAACGGTAGTGTCTGGCTGATCGATCACCTTTGATCCACTAAGGCCGTTGCCGACAACCGGCAGTAGCCCGGCCTTTTCCGGCACGATCATGACCCTGACCCTTCGCCAGCAGCAGATTCTGGATCTAATCGCCACGGAGCAAACCACTGCCCAGATTGCCGATTCGCTGGGGTTGTCGGTGCCAACGGTCGAGACGCACCGGCGCAACCTGTTTCGCAAAGCGGGGGTGCGCAGTGTGGCGGGGCTGGTGAAAGAAGCCATGCGGCAGGGACTGATTCACTGAGTCATTAATACACTATTCCAACCCAAACTTCCTTTTTATGAGCCGTTCTGTTTTTCTGCTGCTTGCGGGTGTTTATTCTACCCTGCTGACCCTGTCGATGGTATTCGCGCCGGAAGCGTCCCTGCTGAACTACGGCGTCCCTCGGGTGGATCTGAATCATATCTCAATCATGCAGTTTCTGGGGTTGTGCAATGGTGGCTTCGCGCTGCTGGCCCTGCTGAGCCGAAACGCCCCCACCTCGGTCAGCCTGTGTACCATTCTGCTGGTCGAAGCGGTGGTTCTGCTGGCGGGGGTGTTGCTGGGCGTCTATCATTCGGTTGCGCTGCACGTGCCCATGAGTGCTTTTTTTGTCGGCGATTCAATTTTCCGGCTGGCCCTGGGACTGGTTTTCCTGTACGTCTACAACCGGGAGACGAAGCAGGCACGGGCGGGCGGCCTGGCGATGTAGCAAAAAATAATTCAACCAGGCACGTTTGACCCAAAAACACAATGGAAGCAATCACAGAAGCAACCAGGATAATCGATGTGCCGGTTACTGTTGCGGCTTACGCGGCCCTCGAAGCGGGGCAGCCGCTCATGCCTTATCAGTACGCCCCTCAGCCGCTCGGGGCGATGGACGTGGAGGTTCAGATTACGCACTGCGGCATGTGTCATACCGATCTGCATTTAGTGGACAATGACTTTGGCATCAGTGCCTATCCGATGGTGCCGGGCCACGAAATCGTGGGCACTGTATCGCAATTGGGCGAAGGCGTTACCGATTTGCAGGTGGGGCAGCGGGTGGGTGTCGGCTGGCTGGCCGGTGCCGATTTTACCTGTGAGCAGTGTCAGACCGGGCAGGATAATCTTTGTCTGAACGGCAAACCCACCTGTCTGGGCCGCGAGGGGGGCTACGCGCAGTCGATCCGGGTGGATTCGCGCCTGATGTTTGCCATACCGGATGCGCTGCCCTCCGAATACGCAGCCCCGCTGTTATGCGCCGGTATTACGGTGTTTGCCCCGCTGCTGCGGCACCACGTTTCGGCGGCTACCCGGCTGGGCGTCATCGGCATCGGGGGGCTGGGGCACCTGGCGTTGCAGTACGGCCGGGCGTTGGGCTGCCAGGTGACGGCTTTTTCCTCCTCGCCCGGTAAAGAAACGGAGGCCCGGCAGTTTGGGGCTTCCCACTTTGTAAACACCAGCACCGAAGGGGCGTTGGCGGCTGCGGCTAACTCCTGCGATTTCCTGCTCTCGACGGTAACGGCCGACATGCCCTGGGCCGAGTATCTGACCGTATTAAGGCCCGGCGGAAAGCTGTGCCTGGTTGGCGTACCCGATGCCGACCTGAAACTCTCTGCCCTGCAGATGATACTGGGTCAGATAAGCCTCCTCACCAGCATCATTGGCTCCCGGTCGGAGATACGGACGATGCTCGACTTCTCGGCCCGGCATCAGATAAAACCGCAGATTGAGGTATTTCCACTGGCAGACGTCAACACCGCCCTGCGCCGGATTGCCGACAATGCCTTTCGGTACCGAGCGGTGTTAACGATGGCCTAAACCCAACACGGTGGGCTACCGACGTTACCTGATGATGCACTCCCCCCAACAGAACCTCCTCCACCCGAATCCCAACTATTATGAACGCACGCATCCTGTTTGCTGCACTCTGGCTAAGTGGCCTCGCCAGCTATGCTCAATCGGCCGACGAAAAAGCCGTTAAAGCGGTCATTGCCGGGGAGTCGGCTGCTTTTTACCAGCGGAGTGCCGATAAAGTCCTGTCATACTGGGCAAAAGTGCCCTACGCTACGCATAGCTATACCGAAAAAGGAAGTGGCTACCTGCGCGGCTACGATGCTATCAGCAAAACCATAAAGAAGTACATCCGCGAACACCCGGACCTGGGGAAAGGAGGCCACAAGAGCCACGACTTCATGATTCACGTCAATGGTAATTCGGCCCTGGCAACGTTCGTCACGGATGCGACAGACGGCACCAGAAAAAGCCAGAGTTACGACGCCCGCTATTTAGAGAAGATAAACGGCGTCTGGCAGTTGGTCAGCGTGTATGGAACGCCTGCCTCCTGATTAATAACTATATAGCTTACTGATAAACAGTTATCCCGTTTGTATCTCGCTAAACCCTTTATCAAAATGATACCCTCAACTTCGTCTGTTTCTGATACGCTCCCGTATGAAGCCATCGCTGATCTGAGCGCGGACTTTACCGGAGTACTCCTTCGCTCCGGCGAGGCTGGTTATGATCAGGCCCGCACCATTTGGAACGGCATGATCGACCGATGCCCCGCCTTAATTGCGCGTTGCGCGGATGCTGCTGATGTGGCACGTGCGGTGCGCTTTGCCCGCACGCACGACCTGCGGGTATCAGTGCGCGGTGGCGGTCACAATGTTGCGGGGAATGCCGTGTGCGCTGATGGCCTGATGATTGACCTCTCGCCCATGAAAAATATTCAGGTTGATGCCGCTAACCGGACTGCCCGGGCCGACGCCGGTGTACTCTGGAGCGAACTGGATCAGGCAACGCAGCAACACGGGCTGGCCACGACGGGCGGCACCGTTTCCCATACCGGTATTGCGGGTCTGACACTGGGCGGTGGCCTGGGCTGGCTGATGGGTAAACATGGTCTTACCTGTGACAATCTGCTTTCGGTCGATATTGTAATGGCCGATGGCAGGTTGCTCACGGTCAGCGAAACGGAGAACGAAGACCTGTTCTGGGCCGTTCGGGGTGGCGGTGGCAACTTCGGTATCGTTACCTCATTTACGTACCGGCTTCATCCGGTTGGGCCAATGATTTTGGGTGGTATGGTGCTTTACCCGCAGGCGCAAACGGCGGAGGTGCTGCGCTTTTACCGCAACTTTGCCCGGAGCACACCTGATGAATTGATGATTTTTGCCGCCCTGCTGAACACACCCGATGGCCTGCCCGTGATTGCCCTCATCGTGGGTTGGTTTGGCCCGCTTGCCGACGGAGAGCAGCACCTGAAACCCCTGCGTGACTTCGCTACGCCCCTGGCCGATTTGATCGCCGAAGTGCCCTACGTGCAGCACCAGACTCTTTTTGATGCTGCTACCCCTCATGGCCTTCACCGGTACTGGAAGTCGGGAAATCTGCCGAACCTGCCCGATGCGTTTATCGATGTAGTCATTGACCAGGCCGCACGGCAGCCCTCGCCGTATTCGTTCATTTTGTTTTTCCACATGAAGGGAGCCGCTGCCCGCGTCGATTCGGCCAAAACGGCGTTTGGCCTGCGGGACGATCAGTGGGATTTTGACATCGTTTCCCAGTGGACTGACCCGGCCAATGCCCAGACCAATATCGACTGGACGCGTACGTTCTGGAATCAGGTAGAACCGTATACCAAAGGCGTTTACGTCAACCATTTGGGGGGCGAAGACGAAGCCACGCGGGTCAGAGCCGCGTATGGGCCGAACTATGACCGGCTCGTCGCCCTGAAGACCAAATACGACCCAACCAACTTCTTTCGCCTGAACAACAACATCGTACCTGCCTGAATTTAGCCTGCCGCTCAGGCAAACCAGTCAGGTGTTTCGCCACTGAACCTACCCTTTACCTCGTATGGCAACTATCCTCATCACCGGCTGCATCACCGGCATTGGCTTCGCAACCGCCGAACTCATGGCCCGCCGGGGCCACGTCGTATTCGCTACCATGCGCCATCCGCAACGCGCTCCCGAACTGGAACAACTCGCCGGGCGGGATAACCTGCCGATTACCATTCTGCCAATGGATATTGATTCTGATGAATCGGTGCGAACAGCCGTGGCGGACGTGCTGGCGCAGGCCGGTCAGATCGATGTGCTGGTCAACAACGCGGGTATTGCCCCGATTGGCTCCGTTGAAGAAACCCCGCTAACGGAATTTCAGGCTATTATGCAGACCAATTATGGGGGAACGCTTCGCTGCATTCAGGCGGTGCTGCCCGGTATGCGCGAACGGGGAGAGGGGTGTATTGTCAACATCTCGTCGGTGGCGGGGAAACTGTACAGCCCCTACCACGGGGCGTACTGTGCCTCCAAAGCGGCTGTCGAAGCGCTCAGCGAATGCTTGGCGGGTGAAGTAGGTCCGCTCGGCATTCGGGTCGCGCTGGTTCAGCCGGGGGTAATTGATACGCCCATCATTCAGAAAATGGAGACTATGCCCACCGATACCAATTACCCGAATCAGGCCCGGCTGCTGGCGTACCTGACTGCTTCGGCGGCCAATCACGTACCGGCTTCGGTAGTTGCCGAGGTGGTTTGCGCAATCGCTGCGGGTGAACAAACCGCGTTTCGTAATCCGGTGGGACTCGATGCCGGTCCGTTGCTGGGCTGGCGGGCCTCACTCTCCGATGAAGACTGGATCGCGTCGGCAGCCATGGACGAAGAAACCTGGATCGCGGGCATGGCGCAATTAGGCGCAGACGTGCGGCCCTACTTGACCGTAGTTGCCTGAGGAAATGATCTAGCAACCACCTTTTAACAACAAACCCATTGAAAACACCACTTTTATTCATCGCCCTGCTGATGACCGGCTCCGTCAGTTTCGCCCAGACCAAACTTGCCGAAGAGTTTCCGACTATGATGCAGGCTCGCAACGCCGATGCCACAGCCTTCGTCCAGGCACGCACCACACCCGACTTTGTCTTCATCGCCGGGCATGACGGCTCCCGGCAGAACAAAGACTGGTTGCTGGGTTTGTTCAAGAATCAGAAAAGCCAGAAAGCTGACATCACGAATCTATCCATCCAGCAGGCGGGTGATTTGGCTGTGGCCACGGGTATCAGCACCATTACGGCCTCTCGCTTGATGGCAGCAAAACCAGTATCTATAAGGATGCCTTTACCTATATTCTGCGCTGGATCAACAATCAATGGATGTTTACAAACATGCATCACACCAAAATGGAGTACAAGTAGGATGTACGTCGGCAGGTAGCAAACGGTAAAAATCCGGGATGTGTTGCAATGCGCCGATTGGTCATGCCCCACAACCCTACAAACAAATCGTCTTCAACGCGTCCGGGTCCTGCACGAAGGTGTTGATGTCGACCATGCCGGAAATACCCGCCACGTAGCCGCTTTTGTTGTGCTGCCAGATGTAAAGATTTGTGCGGTCGTAGTTGCGCAGGTGGGGGTTGGAGTAATCGGCAATCCAGAGCGGATAGTCGGCTAAATGGTCTTTGATGAAGCGGTTATACAAGTACGCGTTGGTATAAATAATCGGCTTCTGGTGGTAGTGTTCCTCTATTGCTGACAGCCAGATTTGTAAGTCACGCAGAATCTGGTTGTCGGGTTGGCCGTTCATCACCTCAAAATCCAGCACCGGCGCAAAATCACCCGGTTCCAGCGTTACGCGCCGGATGAAGTTATCGGCCTGTTTGATGGGGTCGCGGGTGGGGTGATAGAAATGATAGGCCCCCCGGCGCAGGCCTGCTTCACCAGCCCCCTGCCAGTTTTTGACGAATGATTTATCGCCCAGCGTGGCCCCTTCCGTCGCTTTGATAAAAACGAATTGTAGTGGTACACCATTCACCTGCACCTGCTTTACCCGGTCCCAGTTGATCCGGCTGTTGTGCCGCGATACGTCGATGCCGTGGATGGCGTAGCGCAGCGGCACCCGGACGCCGAGGGCCTGCACAAACTGCCATTGCTGCTCATCGGGTTGCGTGGTAGCGCGGAGTCGCCAGAAACCGAATGCGGCCAGCCCGACGAGGGCCAGTAAAAGCGGGTAACGATACCGTTTAATCAGGAAGAGCAACAGGACGCGTGGTTTCATTACGGTAAAAGTACCCAACAAAACAAAACCCCCCGCGTTCGGCGGAGGGTTTCTGAAGTAAGGCGACTGCAAGCGGATTAGTCGTTGCCTTCGAGCTTAACGATTTTGTTGTACAGACCCAGAATCAGGATCGGGGCGGCCCACTGACCAACCAGTAAGGCTTCGTGTTTTTTTCCGGTTGCAAATATGGCCGCAGCCGTCGCCAAAGCACCTAAGCCACTCCACAGAAAAATGTCCGAGGGTAGTTTAGCAGTCTGGTTTTCAATGGCTTCGGCTACTGGTCCTTCCTTGTGTTCCGGATTCGGATTTTTAGAATTGGGGTTCTTCACCGTCTTTGTCGCAGCTTTCAAGTCAGTCGTCATAACGTGTTTTGGTTATTGAGTGAACATTGAAATCCTAACCCCACACGGTGGAAAGTGTTTGTGGTTATTGAGTTTGTGGTTGGTAACTGCCCGCTCAGCAAACGACAAACGACAAACCATTAACTTACTTATTCGGCTGGGGTGTTTTCCGCAGGTACGGCTTCACGAACGTCACACCCTTTGGGAATTTCTCTTCCAGTTGATCGTTTGTCACGGCGGGCGTCACGATCACGTCTTCGCCCTCCTGCCAGTCGGCGGGGGTAGCTACCTGGTAATCGGCCGTCAGTTGCAGCGAGTCGATCACGCGCAGTATCTCCAGGAAATTCCGGCCCGTCGATGCCGGATACGTCAGGGTGAGCTTGATTTTTTTGTCCGGCCCGATAATGAACACCGACCGAACGGTGGCTGTCGCGCTGGCATTGGGGTGAATCATGCCGTAGAGCATGGATACAGTGCGGTCCGGATCGGCAATCATCGGGAAGTTTACCGTCGTGTTGTTTACTTCGTTGATGTCTTTCACCCACTCGCGGTGCTGACCGAGCGGGTCTACACTAACGGCAATTACTTTGACGCCCCGCTTGTCGAACTCACCTTTAAGTTGTGCCGTGCGGCCCAGTTCGGTGGTGCAGACGGGGGTGAAATCGGCCGGATGCGAGAAAATCATGCCCCAGGCATTGCCAAGCCACTCGTGAAAATGAATCGTGCCTTCGGTGGTTTCCGCCGTGAAATCGGGAGCAATGTCGCCTAATTGAAGTGCCATACGTGGTTGGGCTGGTTCGTAAATTGTTAATACGCTGTTGGTTGACTGTGGTTTTATGAGAAACCGAAAAAACCGGCCATTGACTGCCGGTCTTCGGGCTGAGAACTACGCTCATCCATGAAAAGTTTCGTTACAACAGCTTCTCCTCCACCGCCATCCGTACCAGTTCGGCCGCGTTCCGTACCTGGAGCCGACGCATCATATTGGCCCGGTGATTATCAACCGTACGGACGCTCAACTGGAGTTTTTCGGCAATCTCGCGGCTGCTCATCCCGGCGACCAAATGGCCCAGAATCTCTTTTTCTTTCTTTGACAGTTTCGACCGGCGGGTACTGGCTAAGCGGTCGCCTTTTTTCAACTGCTGCATGTAGCCGTTCAGGATAATCGTGGCTACGGGCGAACTGAAGTACTTTTCACCCGTGGCAATGGTCTGAATGGCTTTGATCATTTCTTCGCTCGATGAGTCTTTGAGCATGTACCCGTAGGCACCGGCCTCCACCGACCGCAGGATATAATCTTCGTTGTTGTGCATCGACAGCATCAGCACCCGCACACTTTTGTGTTGTTTGGTCACGAGCTGAGTGGCCTGGATTCCGGTCAGCCCCGGCAGCGAAATGTCCATCAGTACGATGTCGGGGAGGGTGGCATCGGCCTGGTGGGCTTTTAGTTTTTCGAGTGCTTCTTCGGCATCGTTGGCCTCGTCGATTATGTGGAGACCTTCGACCTGTTCGAGCAGCAGGCGGATACCGTCGCGGACGATCGAGTGATCGTCAACGAGCATAAGTTTGATCGGATTCATGAGGAGCTAATTGAGAATGATACGGAATGCTGACCTGTACTTTGGTGCCCTTATCGGGCGCGGACGTCAGCCGGAATTTGCCGTTCAGGAGTTCGACCCGTTCGTGCATGTTGTGAATGCCCTGACCATTGGCGGTACGCGACCGCTGCGGCTGGAAACCCCGGCCATCGTCGTCGATGATCAGGTGCAGGTAATCGTCTTTCTCGAATAAGTCAATAATAATGTGCGCCGGATCCGCGTGGCGGAGGGCATTGCTTACGGCCTCCTGCGAGACCCGATACAGCATAATCTCGACCTGCTTATCCAGCCGGACGGGCGGCAGATTGGTCTGGAACAGCACCCCGACCGGCCCGCTTTGCCGCTGCATTTCGGCAAGGCCCTTCAACGCTGGTATAATGCCAAAATCACTCAATACGCTTGGCATCAGGTTGTTGGAGATGGAGCGGGTATCCTGAATCGTCTGGGCAATGAGGGCTTTCAGCGTATTCAGGTTGTCGACGCCACTGACCGTACCAGTGGGGCTTTGGCGGATCCGGCTCAGGCCTTCGACCTGTAATTTAATCGCTGTCAGCATCTGACCCAGGCCGTCGTGCAGTTCGCGCGACAGGCGTTTGCGCTCTTCTTCCTGGCCCGCAATCAGGTACGCTGCGCGTAATTTCTGGTCGTTCAATTCCTGCTCATGCTGTTGCTTGGAAGCTTCGAATAGTTTCTGCCGGGTGGCTTTAAGCGACCGGTTGAGCGACAGGAGTTTTTTGTTTGCCAGCGTACTGTTCTTTTCGGCTTCGACCAACCGCGCAATGGTCTGCCGGAGTTTCCGGACGGCGGGGCGGAAGAGAAAAAGTCCAATGCCAATCAGGATAGCGATGGTGAATAGATAGAGGTACAACTCGATGTATTGCAGCCGACTGATTTTCTGCCGCAGTTCGGTGGAGTATTGACGAACGATGGTGTCGATCTGTTCCAGAAAAGGCTTTTCGTTGGCCAGCAGCAGTTGTAGATTGGCCTGCGCGGCTGGCAGGTTGGCTTCGGTAGTATTATGCAGGTTGAGGATGGCCCGGGTGCCAGTCTGAATGGCTTCGAAGTGCGGCCGGATGATTCGGTAAAGCCGCTCGACGCTGTCACTTTTCTGAATGGTTATGTCGCGGTCCAGCAGGTGGCCCTGCCGCCCTTCGAGGTGGTAGCGTTCAAAGGTTAAAAAGATGGTGCGCAACTCGTTCCGGTTGGTCCCGAACGTACTTTGTTCCCGGTCATCGGCCAACTGGAGGGCTTTCGTGACAATCTGCTGGCTTTGGCTGCGCTGGAGGGATGCGTACCGGATCACGTACAATTCGTCGCTGACCGCGCTGAGTCGCCACTGCGTCAGTCCCTGACCAACACTGAGTAGGATGGCCAGTAAAATCAGCGTCCGAACGTACAGGCGGTTGAACCGGAACGGAATCGTTGGGTTGTTTTTGTTGTTGTCGTTGAATAAATCGGGCATACCGTCACAGAAATGGCCGTAGCAATCAGTAAACTTAGTAAAATTTGTAGATTTACGTACGCAAACATACTCAGAACACTAACGCAACTCCCGCATGAACCGTCTTGGCATCGTCATTTTTAGTGTGGTTTTGTTTACAACCGGATTTAGGTCGGCTGACCCTTTGGTAACGCGTCTGGCCCCGCAAGTGATCGAGCCGGTCAAGTTGTCGTGGGAAATTCTCCGTGATGTGACCTTCAAAAAGAAATGGTACGCCGAAGAGTCGGTGTATATGCTGTACCCAACGTTTGGGCCGGGGATCCAGAAACTGAACGGCAAACCGGTCGAACTGACGGGCTACATTTTGCCCGTCGATCTGGACGCGAACCTGTACGTACTGTCGGCGTTTCCGTACAGTGCCTGTTTTTTCTGCGGGGGAGCCGGACCGGAATCAGTGGTCTCGCTGAAATTTAAGAAGGCAGGCCGTAAATTCAAGACCGATGAGCGCGTGACGTTTCGGGGAACATTGAAGCTGAACGCCGACAACATCTATGAACTGAACTACATCCTGACCGAGGCTGAAATTGACTCCTGAGCGGGTAGGATGGGGCCGGTGAGCAAAAAGTTTTAACGCACGGCTTGACATACGTTCGCTTTTTGCTCACCTTTGCACCCACAAAAACAATGGGGGATTAGCTCAGCTGGCTAGAGCGCTTCCATGGCATGGAAGAGGTCATCGGTTCGACTCCGATATTCTCCACGAACTGAAAAGACTGTCCGCACCGGATGGTCTTTTTTTATGGCTGTATGGCGCTCAGAAACAGCCGGGCATTTTTACCGGTAAAGAAAGTCTATAGGTTTGTATTGTAATTAGCCAGTAAGTTTCGTTACTTGATTATCCCTTACCAATTGGCATCCCCCCTAAACGCTGTACTCTTCATGCATACCGTCTATATCATTTACAGCGCGTCGCTCGACAAGTATTTTGTTGGACAGACTAAAGACATGCAAGTTAGCCTGTGGCTGCACAATGGCAAGGCCAATACCGACACCGCCGAAGGTAAACCGTGGGTGGTGAAGTTTACCCAGGCCTTTGATACCCGAAACGAAGCGCAAAGCCTCGAAATGAAGCTTAAGCACAAAAAGCAGGAGGAACTGGCCGAACTCGTAACGGCATCGGTGTAGTCATTGATGGTCATTTGATGCGCGTTATCAAGTGCTCGCTCACTGTAGACACCAAATGACCATCAGTGATACTATGGTTAAAACGGCCGCACCGCCTTCACAAAGCGGCCTTTGAAGTAGTCCGAGTACAGGTTATCTTCCCGAACCCCCCGCGACGACGAGGCATGAATAAAGGCGATGTCGTTCTTGCCGCGCACCTCCGTCACCAGGCCCGTGTGCGACACGTAACCCGCCTTGCCCTTGTCGGGCACGAAAAAGAGCCAGTCGCCGGGCATAATATCCGCTACCTCCACCTCACGCCCAAACTCGGACTGCTGCCACGAAATGCGGGGAATTTGCAGCCCGGCCGTTGAATAGGCGGCATACAACAACCCCGAACAGTCGATGCCGTCGAACGAGTTGCCGCCACTGCGGTAGGGGGTGCCGGTGTAACTGCGGGCCACGTTCACTACCTCACGGGCGTAGCTGCGTTCGTAGGTTTTGGTGTCTACTTTGCGCAGCACTTTGGCGGGGGCTTTAGCGGCTGGTCGTTTGTAGGCCGTTGCGGGGCGGCTGGTATGGGTGGCCGGTTTAAAAATGTCGCAGCCGGTGAGCATCGTCAGAAACAGCAGGGATAGGAACAGGGTCGAACGGGTAGGCATTGGCGTTGGGTTTGTTCGCATCGGTACCGGGCGATTTAACCCGATAACGATGAAAGCTATCAAAATTTCATGGACAAGGCAATGCGTTTGCGGGTTAAATCGACCTCCAGTACCTTAACTTTTACTTTCTGGAAGACTTTTACCACCGCATTTGGGTCGGATACGTATTGATTGGCCAACTGCGACACGTGGACCAGTCCGTCCTGCTTCACCCCAATGTCGACAAAAGCCCCAAATGCGGTGATGTTCGTCACAATGCCGTTGAGAACCATGCCTTCGTGCAGGTCTTCGGGTTTGCGGATGCGGTCGTCGTATTCAAAGACGGATAGTTGCTTACGCGGGTCGCGGCCGGGCTTTTCCAGTTCGCCTAAAATGTCTTTCAGCGTCGGTAAACCCACCTCGGCCGACACGTAGCGTTCGGGCTTGATCTGCTGTCGAAGGGCGGATTTCTGCATCAGGTCCAATACGGTGGCGTTCAGGTCGCGGGCCATTTTCTCCACTACCGCGTACCGTTCGGGGTGTACCGCGCTGTTGTCCAATGGGTTTTCGGCCCGGTCGATGCGCAGGAAACCGGCACACTGTTCAAACGCCTTCGGGCCGAGCCGGGGTATTTTCTTCAGTTGCGCCCGCGACACAAAGGGCCCGTTCGCTGCCCGGAAGTCCACAATATTCTGGGCAATCTGCGGCCCCAAACCCGACACGTACCGCAGCAGGTGACTGCTGGCCGTATTGAGCGACACGCCGACCTGGTTCACGCAGCTTTCCACGACGGCATCCAGACTGTTTTTGAGCGCGTTAGCCTCTACATCGTGCTGATACTGCCCCACACCGATGGATTTCGGGTCGATCTTCACCAACTCCGCCAGCGGGTCCATCAGCCGCCGACCAATGCTCACGGCCCCGCGCACGGTTATGTCCTGAGTCGGGAATTCCTGCCGGGCTACTTCCGACGCCGAATACACCGACGCGCCCTGTTCGCTGACCAAAAAAATGGGTTTGCCGAGGGCCAGGCCCCGGATAAAGGTTTCCGTTTCGCGGCCCGCCGTGCCGTTTCCGATGGCGATGGAGTCGATTTTGTGCTGGCTGACCAACTTTTTTACCACCTCGGCGGCCTGTGCTTCCTGACTTTTCGACTGCGCTAAATAGATGACGGTATCGGTGAGCAGACTACCCTGCGCGTCCAGACAAACCACCTTGCAGCCCGTGCGGAAACCGGGATCAATTGCCAGTACCCGCTGCTGGCCCAATGGCGCACTAAGCAGCAACTGCCGCAGGTTGTCGGCAAAGATTTTAATGGCTTCCTGATCCGCTTTTTCTTTGGAGAGGTTGGCGAATTCGGTTTCGAGGGAGGGTTTCAGCAGGCGTTTGTAGCTGTCGCGGATGGCCAGCGTCAGTTGGTCGCGGACGGTGGCCGGGGCAGCATAGCGCACGATCTGCCGGTCGAGCCGGTCCAGAGCGGCTTCCTCGTCGGGGCCGATGCTGACAGCCAGAAAGCCCTCGGTTTCGCCCCGGCGCAGGGCCAGCAACCGGTGGGAGGGTACCCGGCGCAGCGGTTCGGCAAAGTCGAAATAGTCGCGGAACTTGGCCCCGTCGGTTTCTTTTCCTTTTTTAACCACCGACCGGATAATGGCTTCTTTCTCGAACAGAACGCGGATGCGCTGCCGGGCGTCGGCATCTTCGCTGATGCGCTCGGCCAGAATGTCGCGGGCACCCTGAAGGGCGTCATCCACCGTGGCTACTTTATCGGTCAGAAACCGGTTGGCAGACCGCAGCACATCAGCTTCGCGCTGGTCGAAAATAAGGTTGGCTAACGGTTCCAGGCCTTTTTCGATGGCGATGCTGGCGCGGGTTTTGCGTTTTTGTTTGTAGGGCAGGTATAAGTCTTCGAGTTCGGCGAGGGTGCTGGCGGCTTCAAGTTTCTGGCGAAGGTCGGGGGTAAGTTTGGCCTGCTCGTCGATGGCTTTCAGGATGGCGTCGCGCCGTTTGTCGAGGTCCTGGAGTTTCTGCCAGGTGTCTTTAATAGCCAGAATCTGTACTTCATCTAATGGGTCGCGGTCCGCCGATGCGGTCGCTTCTTTGCGGTAGCGGGCAATGAACGGCACGGTGGCTCCGCCGGCCAAAAGGTCGAGGGTACTGGCGACCTGCCGGGCCGAGATGGCGAGGATGGCTGCAATGCGTTGTGCGTGGGTTGGGGACATAAAAACGGTAATACGGTCGAAGTAAGGGGCCAAATTAACGATCAAGCCGTTAAGGAACTCAATTTACGGCCTGAAACTGACGTTGCGTTTGTCATCCTGACCGGTCCGCCGGTGCGGCAGGAAGGATCTTAGAAGCTTGGTTGCTAAGATACTTCCTGCCGCACCGGCGGACCGGTCAGGATGACAAACGTAACGCTGGCAATGATTGCAAAGCAAAACCGTTAACAGCTATGATTTTAGGGCGTTTGCCGCGAAAACCCGCCCCAAGTCATAATTTGCGCCTGAATTACGCCAACCCCTTAGACCTATGCATCTCCTGTACTTTAAAACCGCTACCGGCGTTCATCTGGGCATCCAGACCCCGACCGGCATTATCAACGTTGATGCCTGGTGCCGGGCCAACGACGCTCCTGAATTTGGTCTTGATCCGGTCACCAACGACGACCTGACCGAACTCCGGCAAATCGCAAACCTCGAAGGAAATGCCTTCCGATTACCCACCGATTCGGTCGAGTTGGCGTCGTGTGTGCAGCGGCCCCATAAAATCATCTGCATCGGCCTCAACTACCGAAAACACGCCATTGAGAGCGGTATGGCCATTCCGACGATTCCAGTGGTGTTTACCAAGTACGATAACACGCTTTGCGAGTACGGCGAGGCTATTCCGCTGGGTAGCGTGGGCGAGCAGTTTGACTATGAAGTAGAGTTGGGCGTAGTCATTGGCGAACGCTGCAAAAACGTTTCGAAAGAAGAAGCCCTGAGCAAAGTACTGGGCTATTGCGTGGCTAATGACCTGTCGTGCCGCGATTTGCAGTTTCGGACCTCGCAGTGGCTGATGGGTAAGAGCTTAGACAAGTTCTCCCCCCTTGGCCCGACACTCGTAACGGCGGATGAAGTCAGCGATCCGCAGAACCTCCGGCTGACCTGCCACGTGAACGGCGACAAACGGCAGGATTCCAGTTCGGCCGACATGGTGTTCAGCGTAGCCGAGATCATCGAAGACCTCACCAAACACTTTACCCTCGAACCTGGCGACCTCATCCTGACTGGTACACCCGAAGGCGTCGCGATGGGCATGCCCGACAAACCCTGGCTGAAACCCGGCGATGTGGTGCGGGTCGAGATCGAGAAATTAGGCTTCACGGAGAATAAAATGGTTTGAGAAGCGCAAGATTCGGTTGGCAGTGGCCGGGTGACCAGGCGACCTTTACGGCTCAATTCTGCTCCTGCCAACCATGCCGATACTCCCCAATTACGACTGGTCTGCCGTGACCCGTCAACTCCTCGAAACGGGCTACGCGCTGCTTCCAAACGCACTGACGCCCGTTGACTGCGCCGGTTTAATTACCGGCTACGAGGACGAATCCGCTTTTCGGAAGACAATCAATATGGCCCAACACCGCTTTGGGTTGGGCGAATACAAGTATTTCAC
>JBBQLG010000056.1:0-34424 GCA_038327655.1 Cytophagales bacterium | reverse complement strand
CGAACGGGGCATACAGGACGACTTTATCGACAAAACCAACTACGAATCTGTTGGTGGCAGCCCGATTATCGGTGTCAATGGCAACGTAATTATTGCTCACGGCATTTCGTCACCATTAGCCATTAAAAACATGATTGGCTTAGCCATTCGGCAGGTTCAATCCAATGCATACACCAAAATTGCTCAGGCTTTGAGTTAGTGGTTTGCGCCGGCCGGCCGGCGTGATTCGTAGCTTCCTAATAACTACGAATTACAAACCCTTTTATAACTGATCTATGACCACCATTAAAGCTGCCATTACCGGAATCCACGCATACGTCCCCGACTACGTGCTGACCAACGCCGAACTGGAGCGCATGGTGGATACCAACGACGAATGGATTACCTCCCGCACGGGCATTAAAGAACGCCATATTCTGAAGGGCGAAGGCATGGGGTCGTCACACATGGGTGCTAAAGCCGTGCAGGGTCTGCTGGAGAAAACCAACACCAGGCCCGAAGACATCGACCTGCTGATTTGCGCCACCACCACGCCCGATTTCATCTTTCCGGCAACGGCAGGCCTGATTTGCGACATGGCGGGTATCCGCAACGTGGGTAGTTTCGATATTCAGGCGGCTTGCTCGGGTTTTGTGTACGCCGTAACCGTCGGCTCGCAGTTCATCGAAACGGGCAAATACAAAAAAGTAATCGTGGTGGGAGCCGATAAAATGTCGGCGATCACGGACTATACCGACCGGACGACCTGCGTACTGTTTGGCGATGGCGCCGGAGCGATCCTGCTCGAACCGAACGAAGACGGTTTCGGGGTGTTGGATTCGATTATTCGTTCCGATGGCTCCGGTCAACATCACCTGTTTCAGAAAGCGGGTGGCAGTCGCTACCCGCCCACCCACGAAACCGTCGAAAAACGCTGGCATTATGCCTACCAGGACGGGCCGTCGGTATTCAAGTTTGCGGTGAAGAACATGGCCGATGTCTCCGCCGAAATTATGCAGCGGAACAACCTCGCGGGCGAAGACGTCGCCTGGTTAGTGCCGCATCAGGCCAACAAACGCATTATCGACGCCACGGCGCACCGCATGGGCATCGGGTCCGATAAGGTGATGATGACGATTCAGAAATACGGTAATACCACGGCAGCCACCATTCCGCTTTGCCTGAACGACTACGAATCGCAGCTTAAAAAGGGCGATAACATCGTGATGGCGGCTTTCGGCGGGGGCTTTACCTGGGGAGCCGTTTATATTAAATGGGCGTATTAACAATCCCCACCGGCAGCAGCCGACACCACAAAACCACTAACTTCTTCAATGGCAACGACCGCAGACTTTCGGAACGGCTTAGTAATTAATTACAACAACGATCTTTTTCAGATCACAGACTTTCAGCACGTCAAACCCGGCAAGGGCGCGGCCTTCGTTCGGACTAAACTCAGAAGCCTGACGTCGGGTAAAGTGCTTGACAATACCTTCAACGCCGGCGTAACGGTTACGACCGTACGGGTTGAACGCCGGAAATTTCAGTTTCTGTACAAGGACGACTCAGGCTATAACTTTATGGACCTGGAAACTTTCGATCAGATCAATATTTCCGACAAACTCATTGATTCGGCGGACCTGATGAAAGAAAGTCAGGACGTCGAGATTCTGATCAACGCCGAAACCGACACCCCGCTGATCTGTGAACTGCCTCCGTTTGTTGAAATGCAGGTGACCTATGCTGAGCCGGGTATCAGGGGTGATACGGCCAATGCCGCCAAAAAAGCGGTAGAAGTTGAGACCGGTGCCCGCATCATGGTACCCATTTTTATTAATCAGGGCGATAAAATCCGCGTCGATACCCGCACCCGCGATTACGTCGAACGGGTAAAATAAACGAGTGATTAGTAGTTGGTGGTTAGTGTTTAGGGCCAATTGACAACTACTCACCAACCATCAACTACTAACCCCTTACACAAGCTATGGATACGAAAGACATACAAAATTTGCTCGACTTCATTGCGCAGTCCGGCTTAGACGAGGTCAACATTGAGACCAACAACCTCAAGATCAGCGTAAAACGCTACGGTCAATCGCAGAGTGCGCCAGCCGCGCCACAACCCGCGCCGGTTCAGGCGGCACCGGCTGCTGCCTTGCCCGCTGCGGCTGTTGCAGCGATAACCCCAGCCGCTCCCGCAGCGGTGGCCAACAACTACATCACCATCAAATCGCCGATGATCGGTACGTTCTACCGGTCGCCCAACCCGGAATCGCCGTCGCTGGTCGAACTGGGCGACGAAGTGAAAGAGGGTACGCCGGTGTGCATCATCGAGGCCATGAAGCTGTTCAACGAAATCGAGTCGGAAGTGTCGGGCCGGATCGTGAAAGTGCTGGTCGAAAACGCCACGCCGGTCGAATATGACCAACCCCTGTTCCTGGTCGAACCCATTTAATTGCGAATGAAATAATGAGTGAATTAGCGAATGCGTAAGGCTATTATTCACTCATTGGCTCATTCACTTATTCGCTCATCATGTTTAAAAAGATATTAATTGCCAACCGGGGAGAGATTGCCCTGCGCATCATTCGGACGTGCCGCGAGATGGGCATCAAAACGGTAGCCGTTTATTCGACGGCCGACCGCGACAGCCTGCACGTGAAATTCGCCGATGAAGCCGTGTGCATTGGTCCACCGGCCAGCAAGCTCTCCTACCTGAGCATCCCCAATATTATTTCGGCGGCCGAGATTACCAACGCCGACGCCATCCATCCGGGTTACGGCTTCCTGTCCGAAAACGCCGAATTCTCCCAGATTTGCGCCGATTACGGCATCAAGTTTATCGGGGCCACCGCCGAGCAGATCAACGGCATGGGTGATAAAATCACGGCCAAAGCCACGATGATTGCTGCCGGTGTACCGGTCATTCCCGGTTCCGACGGGTTGCTGGAATCGTTCGAGCAGGGCCAGCAATTGGCCGCCGAAATGGGCTATCCCGTCATCGTGAAAGCAACCGCTGGTGGTGGCGGACGGGGCATGCGCATTATCCGGGCCGAAAATGAGTTCGAGAAGGCCTGGAACGATGCCCGCACCGAATCGAGCGCGGCCTTTGGTAACGACGGCCTGTACCTCGAAAAATACGTGGAGGAACCGCGCCACATCGAGATTCAGATTGTGGGCGATCAATACGGCAAAGTCTGTCACCTATCCGAGCGGGACTGTTCCATTCAGCGTCGGCACCAGAAATTGCTGGAAGAAACGCCATCCCCCATCGTCTCGTCTGAACTTCGGGCCGAAATGGGTGCGGCTGCCATCAAAGGCGCGCAATTTATTGGCTACGAAGGGGCCGGTACCGTCGAGTTTCTGGTCGACAAATACGGTAAGTTCTACTTCATGGAGATGAACACCCGGATTCAGGTCGAGCACCCGATTACGGAAGAAGTGACCGATTTCGACCTCATCAAAGAGCAGATCAAGGTAGCGGCCGGTGAACCCATTTCCGGGGAGAACTACACGCCGAAGATTTTCGCGATGGAGTGCCGGATCAACGCCGAAGACCCAGCCAACGGATTCCGTCCGTCGCCGGGCAAGATCACTAACCTGCATTTTCCCGGCGGGCACGGCATCCGCATCGACAGCCACGTGTACGCGGGCTACACCATCCCGCCCAATTATGACTCGATGATTGCCAAGCTGATTGTATCGGGGCAGTCGCGGGCCGAAGTCATCACCCGGATGAAGCGGGCGTTGCAGGAGTTCGTGATCGAAGGCATCAAAACCACGATTCCGTTCCACATCCGGCTCATGGACGACGCCAGATTCCAATCCGGCCACTTTAACACCTCGTTTCTGGAAGGGTTTGATTTCTCGAAATTGTAAGATATTGGGTGACAGCAACGCAAAAAACCGGGCGCTAACGTCCGGTTTTTTGCGTTGCTGTCATGCTGAAGAATGAAGCATCTTAGAAATCGGATAGCTAAGATGCTTCATTCTTCAGCATGACAAAATAGGAAAGCTTTCTACCTCAGTACTTCTTCATTACTTTAACCAGGCATTCACTAATTACCGCATTACCCGCATCGGAGGGATGCAGCCCGTCGTAAGTCTTGTTTATGGCGGCAACCGGATAAGGATATTCGTCCGTTTCGGGATTGAACGGGATGTTTACGGACGCCGGATACCTGTAATTGCGATATGCTCCCGTCTGCGGGTCTTTCAGGCGTTTGTAGGTCACCAGGTCTTTAACGTCCAGCCCCCTTGCGTGATAAAGATCGACCACGGGAACCTGTTCAGCGCGACCAATGGAGTCGATGGCTGCGGCAAATGATTCGAGGTACTGCCCATTCTTAGCCTTGTACGAGCCATACGCGTTGTTTTTATGATTGGCTACATACACAAAATCAGCCCGTTGCATGGGGGTAATCAACACGATGCGGGCTGCGGGATTCAGGCTGCGCAGTTTGTCGATGATGATGCGAAACGAGCCGTAGACGGTGCTGTTGCCCGCCTTGTTCTGGTAATCAGCAAAGCGACCCAGCGGTCTCCCCCGCCACCAGTCGTTGGTACCCAGGAAGACCGAATACACATCGGCTTTCCCCAGCCCTAACGTATCAATTTTATCGGCAATCTGACCGGCCGTCCAGCCATTATGCCCCTGATTGGTATAGTGAATATAGGGCAGTTTCTCAACCACGCGGGTCATGTAGCCTTTCGTCACCCGATTACCGGTTTCGTTGGGATGGTCATTCAGATAGGTGATCGAGTCGCCAATGGCGGTCCAGGTAAGTTGGTCGTGTCTGAACGAGCAGCACAGGCAAACGACAGCGATGAGTAGGATCAGCTTTTTCATGGAGTAGGGGTTCAGCATCGCATCATCGGCTCAAATGCTTTGGTAAGCCATCTTGTTATGTTCTTACGTTTACCAGTTATTTTTTCAAAAATGGACTTGTTTAGACAGCAGGTCTGCTTAATTCTCAGCCCGGCGCATTCGTAGCAAGGTGGTTATAGCCGTCAGGGCGTTGGGTACGTTCAGGTCGTCGGGTATCTTTACGATGAGAATCCAAGGCCGTGGACTGCTATATTTAATTATATTGGCAAGTAACATAACTGAAATCTAATGTCTGGAAGTATACTCGACTACTATATTTATGCCTTCTCAAACTTAAATCTGGGTGGCGGAAAAATCAAAGAAAAAGCCCCACATAAACCTATTTTACTACTGTCTATTATTCAGGCATACGAGAACAAGCTGCTGACGACCAATCAAATCCCTGTCTCACCGGAACTTACCGGAATCTTTAAAACCAATTGGAATCTATTTGTTACAACAAATCATACGTTGGGTTTCGCGCTCCCGTTCTTTCACCTCAAAAATGAAAAAGGCAACTGGTGGGAATTAATTGCTAATCCGGGTTGCGAAACGTGGGTACAATATGGTAACCTATCCAGTTTCAGCAGTTTGAGTGCCGCCGTTGCCTACGCGCAAATCGATCCCAATCTGGCGGAATTACTCAAAGACGAAACAACTCGGACTATTCTCCGCAGAACATTATTAAATACGTACTTCCCAAATCAAACGGTTACTATTGCCGTAAATTCAGACACGCACCTTGACGACCTGAAGCGTGAAATGCTGGAGGAATCGCCCGCAGAATACCGAGCCAAACTGAAAGCATTAAAGACAAAATTAGACCCCGAAACCTATCAAATTGAAGTCTACGCCCGCGACACGCTGTTCCGGCGCGAAATCGTCCGGCTCTACGACGATACCTGTTGCATTACTGGTGTCCGCGTATCGGCTCCGTATTCATTTTCGATGGTCGATGCCTGTCACATTGTACCATTCTACAAGACATTCAACAATCACCCGACCAACGGCATCGCACTTTGCCCAAATCTGCACCGGGCGTTTGACAAGGGAGCCATCGCTATTGATGACAATTACCAGGTTATCGTTTCAGGAACATTTGTTGAGAACGATAGTAACGATTACAGCTTTAAAGCATTGTCAGGAAAGCAAATTGAGTTACCGAAAGACAGAAGATATACACCTGACATAGAAGCATTTGCATGGCACCGAAAGCACACGTTTAAAGATTAATTCCTCGAAAAGTTTCATTTGGTTATCCCGTATTTATAGTCGCACAAAGTAAGCGCAACTGTCGTTATCTTGCCACTAATCGACCACATAAAAGTATGGAAGCGACGTTTAGCAATCTCATACCATACTGCAATGATTAATCGCATAGTGTTTGTATTTCTCTGTCATGAGCTTCTACGATAATATCAAAATAGCCCCTACTCAACTGCCATTATCCGAAGCCGAGGTTCAGCGGTTGCAGGCAGCAAAGGCCGATTTCCAGACTCAATCGTTGGAAGGAATGTACGGTGCCTACGAAATTACGACCGATGGCTATCTGGAGAAATCAAACGTCCGTATGGTTGATGCACACGGTGTTGTCATTTTTTACACAAGTTTGAACAATGAATGGTTCTGTTTCAAAGCCCGCTTTCACGAAGGTCGGCTCATGCACCTATTCCGGCTCAGGGAACTACTCGAAACGCACAGCCGGACCTGCGTGTGGGAACTTGAAATACCTATTGATGAACTAAAACCAGCCTATGATACCGAGGCTATTCGCTACGAACTGAGCTTATTGGACGCTCGCGAACGACAGCATCTTGAAGACGAATTCACCGATTTTGACCAGAGTTTTCCGAAAAAATGAATTAGTACACCGCCGGGGCCACGTAGCCCTGATACAGTTGCGAAACAGGGAAGATCAAATCCCAGTCACGGCCCCAAACGACATTGCCGCGCTCAATATGGAACCGTTTGAAGTTGGCTAATTGACGGTATTTATTATGTTGGGGATGCGGATGATTGAGCAAAAATGGCCCAAAGTCGATAACCTGCGCTGTGCCATCGGAGAAGGTGAGTTGCAACCGGTATCCACCAACGTATTCAGCCTCAGTTACTGCCTCTCATAGTTTTTGGTGATTTTACGGATTGTAGGTTTCATTACCCTACCATCGACCGCAGACCTTCTACCACCTCTTTCATTGCCGTAACGGTCTGTACAATATCGGCTTCGGTAGTGAAGCGGCCCAAACTGAAACGCAGGCACGAGAAGGCTTCGATTTCGGTCAGGCCCATGGCCAGCAAGACGTGCGACGGGTCGATGGAGGCTGCCGTACAGGCCGAACCGTTCGAGACGGCGATGCCCTCTAACCCCATAATCAGCGCGTCGGAATCGCAGTGTTCAAAATAAATATTAGTGGTGTTGTAAAGCCGATTCGTTACATCCCCGTTGACGCGGGTACCGGGAATAGTCAGCAGGGCAGTTTCGAGTTGGTCGCGCAGGGTGCCGATACGCTTACTGTCAGATGCTTGGGCAATTTCGGCGGCTTTACCCATGCCCACGATACCGGGTACGTTGAGGGTACCGCTCCGCAGCCCGCGTTCGTGACCGCCACCATGCAACAGGGCTTCCAGTTTTACTTTATTTGGTCTGCGCTGCCGGACGAATAAGCCACCCACGCCTTTGGGACCGTAGAGTTTATGCGCCGAGAACGCCAGCAGGTCGATGCCAAGCGCGTCTACATCCATGGGCAACTTACCCACCGCCTGCGTGGCATCGGTCATGAACAGCGCACCGGCTTCGTGGGCCATTTCGGCAATCTCCCGGATTGGCTGAATTACGCCCGTTTCATTGTTCACAGTCATGACACAGACCAGCATCGTATCCGGGCGAATAGCGGCTTTGACCAGGTTCAGGTCCAGCAACCCCGCGTCAGGCGCATCGGCGGGTTGGACGGACAGGTAGGTAACGGCAAAACCACGAGTTTCCAGATACTGGCAAACGTCAAGCACGGCTTTGTGCTCGGTCTGCACGGTGACGATGTGACCGGGCTGGTTGATATTCCTGTGGGCGTTATTCTCGGCCACGCCTTTGATGGCTAAGTTGATGGCCTCGGTGGCGCCGGAGGTGAAGACTAACTCGTGCGGTTCGCAGTTCAGCAAATCGGCTACCTGCTGCCGCGCCTTTTTTACGCCCTCACTGGCCGACACGCCAAACGGGTGCGTGCTGGCGGCATTGGCGAAGTTATCCGTCAGAAACGGCATCATCGTGTCGAGAACGCGCGGGTCAATGCGGGTCGTAGCGTTGTTATCAAGGTAGATCATTGTGGTGGCGTTGTTGTCGAGCCGGGCCGTCGATACGCCGGGCCGTCGATATGGTAGATCATCAGGTAAAAATACGAAAATGAAAGCAGGTTGCAGCCGCGTGGCGATTGCTCAATATTTGGTGATGACTGCCGTTAGAAAGCTGTCGCAGACCAATTGTAAACCAACCAACGCCATGAAAAACATAACCATTACGATAGACCTCAAATCCATTTGCATCGGTGCCGTCGGTGTGCTGTGCATTGTGGCCCTGTCTAATTTCAACAAGCCCGACGCCCGGCAAAACGATCCGGCCGATGAAGTACGCCGGTATCAGGTCGTTACCGACCAGCGAAACACGATCATTCTCGACACTAAGACCGGTAAGTTCCTGCTCGATCCCAGTTACGTGGGTCATCCCCGCTGGCAGAAAGGCGACTTCACAACCATGCACCAGGACGCGGCTCCCAAGACGGAGTAATCGGCGTAGTTGCTGAACAAGCCAGGCCGGAGACCGACCGACTGGCAGACGTGTTTCTGACGGACAATAATCCATACATTGCCCGTCAGAAACACGTCTTTATGAAACGGATTACCACGATTGACGTTACGCGGGGCCTCGTGATGGTGATTATGGCCCTGGACCACGTCCGGGACCTGCTCCATCTGCCCGCTCTGACGCAGGACCCGACGGACCTCAGCACCACCACAGCTCCCCTTTTTCTGACCCGCTGGGTCACGCATCTCTGCGCCCCGACGTTCGTGTTTCTGTCTGGTACCTCGGTGTACCTGTCCCTGAAAAAACAACGGGAGTTGGGCCAGGTCGGCGATGTGGGTTGGCTGCTCAAACGCGGGCTGGTACTCATTGCCTTAGAGTTGACGCTAATCAATGTCGCGATTTGGGGCGATGTGCAGTTGAGGATGCTGATGTTGCAGGTCATTTTCGCCATTGGGGGCGGACTGGTTCTGCTGTCGATGCTCGTACGGTTGCCGCTCCGCTGGTTGGCCGCTGTTGGCTTTGTCATTATTTTCGGCCACGATTTGCTCCTGCTGGTTCCGGGGTTTTCTAACCTGGGGGGGCGGCTGGGGTGGTCGTTATTGTTCAAAACAGATTTTTTTTCGCTCACTCCCAACTTCTCTCTGCTCGTGGCCTATCCGCTGATTCCGTGGTTCGGGATGATGCTGGTTGGTTTTGCCTGCGGACCCGTTTTCACCCGGCCATTGCCCGAACGCCAAAAACGGTTGCTCTTGTTTGGGCTGCCCTCGCTGGGGCTGTTTATCGGGCTGCGGTTTATCAACATCTACGGCGATGCTAACCCCTGGGCAACGCAGAAAAATACGCTCTTCACGGTGCTGTCTTTCCTGAACGTCAGCAAATACCCGCCGTCGCTGTTGTATACAGCGGTTACCCTTGGCATCGCCTGTTTACTGCTCTGGGCAGCCGATGGTGCTGACAATGCCGTTACGCGGGTACTGACGGTGTATGGTAAGGTACCGCTGTTTTACTACCTCGTTCACTGGTATTTGGTGAGGTTGTCGTTGATTGGAATGGCACTGTTGCAGGGCTACTCACTGAACGACCCGGCCATTGGGCCGCAGAGTTTTGGCCGACCACCGGGGGCGGGGGTATCATTACCGGCGGTGTATGGCGTCTGGATGGCGTTGGTTGTGCTGCTCTATCCGCTTTGCCGCTGGTATGGCCGCTACAAAGCCAACCATCCCGAAATCGGCTGGTTACGTTATTTGTGATTCAACCAAAGACCGGCTTTGCCACCGCATTCGGTAAGCATTCATGGCCGTAACCCCCAGCTTGTTGATGAGCCGGTAATTGACCACCAGGCCAACGGCAGCCCCAATGCCCGGAACAAGCTGAGCCATTTTGGGCAGGTCGATATAGTCACGGTATTCTTCCTGAAACGTTTGCCAGTCGAACCGGTGAATATCGTCGGGCAGTTGCTGGCTGTACGTGTCCCAATGTTGTAACCGCCGAAAAACGACCTGCCGATGGTCGGGGCCGGAAAACGCCAGTTGAAAGATGTGCAGCATGAACAGCCGCTCCCGGTAATCGCTCACCGAATAGCCGTACAACCCCGCAATGTCGAAGAGCAGTTTCATTTTCAGGGACAACAACAGGGGAAAATCGGCCAGTCCAAGCAGAAAGCCACCGGCTCCGGTAACGCCCCCTTCGGCCGCGCCAATCCGTTTATAGTGTTTGATTCGAGTCCGGACCCGCTGCTCGCGCTGCTGAAAGGACACATCACCAATCAGGGGCTGACTCGTAAGCTGTTCGGCTCCAAAAAGCATGGCCCGGATCATCTGCTTGATCGCCGTAGTAATCGTCTGCCGTACCTTGTCGGGAATAAACCGGTTGATCCGCTCCTGCAACCCCTTCGCCAGTCGACTCACCGGCGAAGCCGGTGCCATCATGCGGTGCTGCCATGCGGTCAGTTCCTGCGTTACGCGTGCTTCGTAAAAATTCATAAGGGGAGAACCGATTTACGGGCCTGATGGCAGGCGTAGCCATTGGGCAGGCAAGATAACGGGCCGACGCAACTGGTAAAAATAACACGTCGTCGGCTTTTACCGGCAGCCAAGCCCCCGCCACCATGAATCACCTCGCTGCTGCCGATTACGCGGTCTTTCTCACCTATTTTATCATCGTTGTTGGGTACGGTTACTGGATATACCGAAGTAAAAAATCGGGCGAAACCAACACCAAAGATTTTTTTCTGGCCGAAGGCTCGCTCACGTGGTGGGCTATTGGTGCCTCCCTTATTGCCTCCAACATCTCCGCCGAACATTTTATCGGCATGGCGGGGTCCGGTTTCGCGATGGGTCTTGCCATCTCGTCGTACGAGTGGATTGCAGCCGCCACGCTGGTCATTATAGCCGTTTTTTTTATTCCCATCTACCTCAAAAACCGTATTTCGACCATGCCCCAGTTTCTGGCGCAGCGGTATAGCGATACCGTCAGCACCATTCTGGCGGTGTTCTGGCTGGTGGTTTACGTGCTGGTCAACCTGACGTCCATTCTGTATCTGGGCGCGATTGCCATTGAGTCGCTGGTGGGCATCTCGTTTACCACCTGTACCATCGGACTGGCCGTTTTTGCCATTTTTATCACCCTCGGCGGCATGAAAGTAATTGGCTATACCGACGTGATTCAGGTAGTAGTACTGATTTTTGGCGGCTTAGTCGTGACCTGGCTTTCGTTGCAACTCGTGGCGAACAAATCAGGGGTCGATGGCGTCTGGAATGGACTGCAGGCACTCCGTACCCGCTCCGACGATCATTTCCACCTGTATTTCCCCGAAGGGCACCCGCAGTATAATGTCCTGCCGGGGATGTCGCTGGTGATGGGCGGCATGTGGATCAACAACCTGTATTACTGGGGCTGCAATCAGTACATCGTGCAGCGGGCATTGGGTGCCGACTTAAAAACCGCCCGCAGCGGCCTCCTGTTCGCGGCCTTCCTGAAACTGATGATTCCGCTGATCGTGGTTATTCCCGGTATCGCGGCTTTTGTGCTGTATCAGGATGGCACGTTCAAGGCGGCCATGACCGATGCAAACGGCATGGTCAGGCCCGACAATGCCTACCCGGTGCTGATGAACCTGCTGCCAACGGGTATGAAAGGCCTGGCCTTCGCGGCCCTGACGGCGGCAGTGGTAGCATCTTTAGCCGGGAAATGCAACAGCATTTCGACCATTTTCACGCTGGACATTTACCGGAAGTTTTTCGATAAAGGGGCATCGGAGCGAAAACTGGTAAACGTCGGGCGGTGGGCGGTGGTGGTGTCGTTCGCGGTGGCCATTGGTATTGCGCCCATGCTGCGGTCGTTCGATCAGGTGTATCAATACATTCAGGAGTACACCAACTTTCTCACACCGGGTGTCTTCTCGATCTTTGTGCTGGGCTTTTTCTGGAAACGAGCCACCAACAGGGCCGCCCTGACGGTAGCCATTCTGACGATTCCTCTGTCTATTTTCTTTAAATTCTGGCCGGAGATCATGCACTTGTTCGGTCGTCAGGTGGCCGAGATCCCTTTCCTTCACCGAACGACGTGGGTGTTTTGTATCGACATGGTGCTGATGGTCGTGGTATCGCTGACAGACCCGGCCAGCGTTCACAATCCCAAAGGCTTAGCTATCGATCAGCGCATGTTCCGGGTATCGCTGTCGTTTGTTGTGGGGTCGGTGGTTATTGCGGGCATCCTTACCGGACTGTACTCGGTATTTTGGTAATTTGTGCCTGACTAACAACGCAGTACAATACCATTCATAATTCCAGTCAATAGCGTTTTCTGTTCAAAAAATACGTTTACTTTTAGGCGTATATCGCATTAATTCTCAAATCCGTATGCAAAACCAGCCGGTGTTTACCCAACAGGAAAGCAGTCCCCTCGCCAGTCTCGATCAGTGGGAAGACGATATTCTTCAGCGCTATCCAGAGCCGAGCGTGGACCGGGCGGAGCACAAAGCCAAAGAAGAATACCGCAACTACGACAGTCCGGAGCGGGACACCGTGCGGGAATTCTACCGGCTGAATCACCGCTACCAGACCTTCGGTTTCGTGCAGGAGAAAGAACGGGAGTTCCTGAAATTCGACAAAAAGGAGATGCCGGTCTGGAACGCCATGGAGTTTCTGAATACACTGGTCGACGACTCGGACCCCGATACCGACCTCGACCAACTGCAACACCTGCTGCAAACCGCCGAAGCCATCCGCGCCGATGGACACCCCGACTGGTTTGTGCTGACGGGTTTTCTGCACGACATGGGTAAAGTACTTTGTCTGTTCGGTGAGCCGCAGTGGGCCGTGGTGGGCGACACCTTTCCGGTGGGTTGCCAACATTCCGACAAGATTGTGTATCCCGAATTCTTCGCGGCTAACCCCGACAGTTACGACGAGCGTTACAACACCAAATACGGAGTCTATACACCCAATTGCGGCCTTAAAAACGTACACATGTCGTGGGGCCACGATGAATATCTGTACCAGATCGCGAAGGATTACCTGCCCGAGCCAGCCCTGTACATGATCCGCTATCACTCGTTCTACTCGCAGCACCGGGAGCATGCTTATGCGCATTTGCTCGACGATCACGACCGGGCGATGTTCCCCTGGGTAGACAAATTCAATCCGTACGATTTGTATTCGAAAAGCCCTGAGCCGCCGGTTGTGAGCGAGCTGAAACCTTATTACGAAGACCTGATTGCCAAATACCTACCGGCAACGGTTCGGTTGTAGGGTTGGATTTGGCATTTTTGTATTAGCCGGTCTGAAGCGAGTCATACCGGCTTAATGCTGCCTGATCGGCTACTAATCTGCGCGGATGCTGCTTCTTTTCATTTCACTCTATCTGCTGTCTAACATTGCCGTTGGCGTGTGGGCGGCCCGGCGCGTGACGACCTCACAGGATTTCGTGCTGGCGGGGCGGGGGCTGTCGTTGCCGTTGGCGGCCTCGGTCACGTTTGCAACCTGGTTCGGGTCCGAAACGATCATGGGTGCCCCGGCGAAGTTTGTGAACGGGGGTGTACCGGCCATTATCGAGGAGCCATTCGGGTCGGCGTTGTGTCTGTTTCTGGTCGGTGCTTTCTTCGCCCGACCGCTGTACCGGCTCAACATCACCACGTTCTGCGATTACTTCCGCATCCGGTTCGGTCGGTCGGCGGAACTGCTATCGGCCCTGATGATGATTCCGTCGTATTTCAGTTGGATTGCCGCCCAGTTGATCGCTATTGGCGTGGTGCTGAATGCGGTCACGGGCATCGAACGCGAATACTGCATCATCGCCAGTGCCAGTATCGTCCTGATTTATACGCTGCTGGGTGGCATGTGGTCCATCTCCGTGACCGATTTTTTCCATAACCTCGTGATTGTGCTGGCCTTAGTGGTGCTCGCGGTAGTACTCTGGCAACAGGTGGGCGGCTGGGAAACCATTCAACGCCGGACGCCGGTCGGTTTCTTCAAATTCCTGCCCGACATGACCTTCGACGGCTGGGTCAATTATGTAGCGGCCTGGATGGTGATTGGCTTGGGGTCGATTCCACAGCAGGATATTTTTCAGCGGGTGATGGCCGCCAAAACCGAGAATACGTCCGTTCGGGCTTCCTATTTAGCATCGGGTTTTTACCTGACCATCGCGTTTTTGCCCCTGTTCATCGCCCTGAGTGCCAAACTGCTTCACCCCGAATTGGCGACGGGCGATGAGAACCGACAGCAACTGCTGATTCCAAATATGGTGCTGCGGCACGGTAGTTTACTGCTGCAAATCCTGTTTTTCGGGGCCGTAACGTCCGCCATTTTGAGCGTTTCGAGCGGAGCAATTCTGGCCCCGGCTACGGTTTTCGGCGAAAATATCGTGAAGTTTTTCAGGCCTGACCTCAGCGACAAAGTGTTGCTGGCGACCATCCGGTGGGCCGTAGTGGTCATCACGGTGATCAGCGTCTGGATGAGTACAGCCCGCGACATGAGTATTTTCGATCTCGTCAGCGAATCGTCGGCCTTCAGCCTGGTCTCGCTGTTTGTGCCGTTGGTGGCGGGCATCTACTGGAAACGGGCCAATCTGCCGGGCTGCCTGCTGGCCATGAGCGTCGGTTTTGGGGTATGGCTCTTCTGCCTGTATCTCGACACGCATTTCCCGCCCATGCTCTGGGGACTCATCGCCAGTACGGCGGGAATGATGGCCGGGAGTTTGATTGGGGTTAAAAATACTGCTGCTGAATCGTCCCGATATACCCCGGCTCCGGGAAATCGTCCATGAACCAGCGGTGAATTTCTTTGCCGACGTTGGGGTACAGATTCAGCGTCTCCAGGTCGCTGAAGGGTCGCCAGACCATTTCCAGTGCGGTCGTTTCGGCAGGGTTCAACGCGGGTGTCCCGGCGGTGATTTCGCCCTGAAAAACGGTGTGTAACACATCGTTTTTCGTTTCCGCGAGCAGCACTTCACCACATAATATCATGGTTCCAACGGCAACGGTGATGCCTAATTCTTCCCGCAATTCGCGAATGATCGTTGCGGGCAGGGTTTCGCCCCGATCAGGATTACCGCCGGGTAAGGCGTACACATCCTGCCCGTTGTAGTTGTACCGAAGCAGCAGAATTTCGGCTTGTATGGCACCGTTGGCTGAGTTAAAAAGCAATACACCAGGACGTACGTTCATAAAAAAGATGGGGGAACCGGTAAAACAACACCAAACCGGTGCTTTTAGCCCTGAACATTAATCAAACTCCAATTATGAAACTCCTGTTCTCGCTTGTACTGAGCGTTTTTCTGTTCGCCACCGCCTACGCGCAGGATGCCGTACTGGTGTTTTCCAAAACCAAAGGGTACCGGCACAAATCCATCGAGAAAGGGAAACCGGCCATTATGAAGATGGGCAGCGAAAACAAATTCAAAGTGGACACCACCGAAGATGCCGCCCTGTTCACGCTGGACAATCTGAAGAAATACAAGACGGTTATCTTCCTCAGCACGACCGGCGACGTCCTGGATTCGGTGCAGCAAATTGCGTTTCAGCAGTACATCCGGCAGGGGGGCAGTTACGTGGGTATTCATGCCGCTGCCGACTGCGAGTACAACTGGCCGTGGTATAACCAACTCTGCGGAGCCTACTTTCTGGCCCACCCCAAACAGCAGAACGCCGAAATCGACGTGGTGGACAAAAAGTTTGTCGCTACCAAAATGCTGCCCGACGTCTGGAAACGGTTCGACGAGTGGTACAGCTATAAAAGCATCGAACCGGGACTCAAGGTACTGGCCAAGTTAGACGAGAAAACCTACGAAGGCGGCAAGAACGGCGACAATCACCCGATTGCGTGGTACCGCGAGTTCGACGGGGGCCGGACGTTCTACACCGGCTTGGGCCATACCGACGAGTCGTATACCGAAGACCTGTTCCTGCAGCACGTGCTGGGTGGTATTAAGTGGACAATGGGCCGGAAGAAGTAAAGGGTGAATAATATAACACCGGGTTAAAACCCGGCGCAGGACAAAAGGAGATCATCCGATTGTTATGCGCCGGGTTTTAACCCGGTGTTACGTTTATATACGGCCCGGTTTAATTCAATTCCCGCGTAGTCTCGAAGAGGAACCACGTCCGGCGTTCCGTTTCGTCGATATACACTTCCAGCAAACTGGCCGTGGCTACATCGTCGGCATCATCGGCGATCTGGTGAGCATCGCGCATGTTTTTAGCCATCCGCTTATTTTCGACGATCAAGTCCGTCAGCATATCTTTTGGGGCAACGAAATCCTCGTCGTTGTCTTTCACGCGCTGCAACTGCGCGATATGGCCAACCGACCGGATGGTGTTGCCGCCAATCTTACGAACGCGCTCGGCCAATGGGTCGATTGATGCAAAAATCTGATCGGCCTGCTCATCCAACAGCAAATGGTAATCGCGAAAATGGCGACCCGACATGTGCCAATGGTAATTTTTCGTCTTGATGTACAAGGCAAATGCATCGGCAACGAGTCCGTTTATTGCATCGGCTACTTTTTCACGGCCTTTCTCCTTCAGATCGGAGGGGGTATCCAGTACCTCAATTTGATTAATAGCGTCCATAAGATGAGTTAGTTTTAGGGCATTGAGCCTGTTCGTTTGAGAACTCCATGGATAGGCTATTGTTCGGCAAAAACCATTAAAACCGAGTTAGAACTTTTTCGGCGACGGTCTGCCCAATGGCCAGCGACGAGGTAGCCGCCGGAGAAGGTGCGTTGCAGACGTTGATGGCCCGGTCGGTCTCAATGATTGAAAAGTCGTCCAGCAACCCGCCCGTCCGGTCGCAGGCCTGCGCCCGAACGCCCGCTCCGCCTTCAATCAGGTCGTTTTCCTGAATTTCGGGAATCAGTGCCTGCAACGCTTTTGTAAACGCAGCTTTGGAAAACGACCGGTACATCTCGCCTAATCCCATCTGCCAGTATTTGGTCGCTACTTTCTGAAAACCCGGCCACGCCAGCGTTTCGTAGAACTCCTTCAGATTCACGTCCGACTTTTTGTAGCCTTCGCGTCCGAACGCCAGCACCGCATTCGGTCCGGCCTCCACGCCCCCGTGTATCATGCGTGTAAAGTGAACGCCGAGAAACGGGAAATTCGGGTCGGGAACGGGGTAAATCAGGTTTTTGACGAGGTACTGCTTTTCGGGTTTGATGGTATAATATTCGCCCCGGAACGGCACAATTTGCAGATCAATTGGCTCCCGCTGCGTCAGTTGAGCGATTTTATCGGAATACAGGCCCGCACAGTTCACCACCAATTTGGTTTCGTAACGCCCGGTATCCGTCACCACAATCGACAGACTATTGCCCGGCGTAATCTGCTCTACGCGTTCACCAAACCGCAGTTCGCCACCCAGCGACAGGAATTTTCGGGCGTAGGCTTCCGTCACCTGCGTATAGTCGATGATGCCGGTCTGCGGTACGAAAATGCCCGACACCCCATTGACATGCGGCTCGATCTCCCGCATTTCGGTACCGGTCAGCTTGCGCAAACCACCCAGGCCGTTTTGCTGTCCCCGCGCCAACAAAGTATCCAGTTGGGCTACTTCTTCGGGCTTGGTCGCCACCACAATTTTGCCGCACAAATCATACGGAATCCCCTCCTGATCGCAGAAATCGAGCATCAGCCGATACCCGCGGATGCAATTGGTTGCTTTCAGGCTGCCTGGTTTGTAATACAGCCCGGAGTGAATCACGCCCGAGTTATGACCGGTCTGGTGCATGGCCACCCGGTTTTCTTTCTCGATCACCGTGACCGACAGGCCGGGCCGCTGCTGTTTCAGTTCTAAAGCGGTGGCGAGGCCAACAATGCCCCCACCGATGATGATTACGTCTGTCATGATTATTCCCGAAAGATGTATTTATTGGGGAAAACTAATCTTACCCATCGTCACCGACGGAACGCTCTGCCGGTTGCCAAATGAGGTTTGCCCACCAGCAACGGCTTCGTTCGCCAGCACCGCAAACAAAACAGCTTCCTTCGCATCGCCGTTGATGCCGAGTTCGTCCGTTCGGCCGAATGAACAATCGCTCGGCAGCAATTCCCGAATAGCGTTAACCAGCACCGGATTGTGCATCCCGCCCCCGCTCATGTACACGTGGTAACGCACGTCCGGCTCCATAATTTGCCGGACGGCATCGGCGATGGTTTCGGCACTGAACCGGGTCAGGGTAGCCATCAGGTCGGCGTGGGTCAGGTCATTGGCGTCGCTTTGTTCCTGCGCCCGCTGCACATACGCCAGGTTGAACACTTCCGGTCCGGTCGTCTTCGGGAACGGTGCATCAAAAAAAGCGTTCGTCTTCAGGGCTAACAGCAAATCGGGGTGGACGGTGCCCTGGGCGGCAATGGCCCCGTTTTCGTCGTAAGGCTGGCCGTAAAATTGCCGGGTAAAAGCGTCCAGCAACGTGTTGCCGGGACCTGTATCCGTCGTAAACACGTCGTCGGCCCGGAGCGAAGCGGGCAGGTACGTAAAGTTGGCGATACCGCCCATGTTGAGCAGAATCCGGTTTTCATTCGGTGACGAAAAAACAAAGTAATCGCCGTAAACCGCCAGTGGTGCGCCTTCGCCCCCGTGCGCCACGTGTTTCTGCCGAAAATCGCTCAGCGTGATAATACCGGTTTCGGCGGCTACATGGTCACCATCACCAATCTGGAGGGTAGCATTGTCAAACTGAGCAAGTTTGTGCTGGCTTTTTGGCGCGTGGAAGACGGTTTGGCCGTGGCTGGCAACCAAATCGACATCGGTGGAGTTTAGTTGCCAATGGGTCAGGCAATCGGCCACCATCCGGCCATGCAACCGGCCGATCCAGGCATTGAGCAGGACGAGGTGCTGAAAGTCAATGGTAGCTTTGGCAAAGATATTGCGGATCTCAGCTTTGATGTCGTCGGTGTAAGCCACCGTGGCAAACTGCTCAAGCACAACACGGGTGGTGGGTCCGCTGCCTGCAATCCGGCACAGGGCCACGTCCAGGCCGTCGAGCGACGTACCCGACATTAACCCAACAATCCGGCGTTCGGGCTTTTGGGCAATTTTATACAGTTGTTCGATTTGTGCGTTCATAAGGAAGCGGCCGACGACAAAACTACAAACCATTTCATGTTCTGGGGCGACGAGCAGTTTGCTTTTTTCGAAACGATTCTTTTTCAGACGCTGGGCGAAACCGTTGAGGTCATCGAGACGCAGTTTTTGTCCGGGGGCGACATCAACACGACGGCTCAGGTGTTCTCGTCGGAGGGCGTTTTTTTCGTGAAATGGAATACCGCCGAGCGCGAAGGCATGTTTGAAACAGAAGCACTGGGACTGGACCTGCTCCGCAAAACGGACACGTTTGAAGTACCAGGGGTAATAGGCCACGGACAGCAGGGCGACAAAGCTTACCTGATTCTGGAATTCATTGATGCCGGCACCCCCATTGGGCAGTACTGGGAGCACCTGGCGCAGTCGCTGGCGGAACTGCACTCGCACACCCAACCCAAATTTGGACTGCCGTTCAATAACTACATCGGCTCGCTGCCGCAGGACAACACGCCAACGACTAAGGGTATTGAGTTCTTTTTCGAGAAGCGATTGCTGCCGCTGGCGGGAATGGCCCGGTATAAAGGACTGATTTCGAGCGATATGCTGGATCGTTTCTACCGGCTTTACCAAAAACTACCCGACATCCTGCCCAACGAACGCCCGGCGCTGCTCCACGGTGATCTGTGGTCGGGCAACATCATCACCAACGAAACCGGCCTACCCGCCCTCATCGACCCGGCGGTCTATTACGGCTACCGGGAAGCCGAGATAGCCTTCACCAGACTCTTCGGCGGTTTCGACCAGCGTTTTTACGATGCCTACCACGAAGCCTTTCCGCTCGAAGAAGGTTTCAACGAACGGGTGCCCATCTACAACCTGTACCCGCTGCTGGTTCACGTCAACCTGTTCGGAGCCGGGTACGTCAGCGGTGTCGAGAAAGTGCTGAAGCAGTTTTAGGGTGGCATTTGATGGGATGTCGGGTTTGAGAACCCGACATCCCCTTGAACTGTAGCCAATTACAACGGCACGATTGCGGGTTGGGGATTGTTTACCTTTACACTATGGAAATTACACCCGACGTGGAGCCGATATCGGAGCCAACATTCGCCGATTTTGCGCTCAACCCGCAGCTACTCCGGGCCGTGGCCGATGCCGGTTACACACAGCCCACGCCCATTCAGCTCAAGACCATTCCGCTGAGCTTGGGGAATCACGATGTGCTGGGCATTGCCCAGACAGGTACCGGCAAAACGGCCGCCTACGCCCTGCCACTGCTCATGAAAATCAAATTCGCGCAGGGCAAAACTCCCCGGGCGATTATTTTGGCACCCACCCGCGAGTTGGTCATGCAGATTGACGCAGCCATCGGCGAACTGGGCAAATACACCGATCTGCGGCACATTGCCATCTACGGTGGTCTGGGTCCAAAATCACAGATCGAAGCGTTACAGAACGGTGTGGACATCATTGTAGCCACGCCCGGCCGCTTTCTGGACCTGTACCGCATCGGCGAAATTGGCGTAAAAGACATCAAAACGATGATCTTGGACGAAGCCGACAAGATGATGGACATGGGCTTTATGCATCAGATTCGCTCCATTCTGGAAGTGATCCCGACCAAACGGCAGAATATGCTGTTCTCGGCCACCTTCGGCGAACGGGTCGAGCGATTGTCGTCGGAGTTTCTGGAGGCACCCATCCGCGTGGAAGTTACCCCGCAAGCCTCAACCGCCGATATGGTGACGCAACGGCTCTACGAAGTTCCTAATCTGCGCACCAAAATTAACCTGCTGGCTTATCTGGTTGAGCGCGACGATGCCAAACGCGTCATGGTCTTCGCCCGTTCGAAACACACCGCCGACAATATTTTCAAGTTTCTGGCCCGTAAAGTGGTGCCCGAAGACCAGATTCGGGTCATCCACGCCAACAAGGGGCAGAATACACGCATCAACTCGATGGAAGCCTTCAAAGATGGCACCATCCGGGTGCTGGTCGCGACAGACGTAGCGGCAAGGGGCATTGATGTTGTTGAGGTGAGCCACGTCATTAATTTCGATGTGCCGCTGATTTACGAAGATTACGTCCACCGCATTGGCCGGACGGGTCGCGCCAACCATACCGGCGAAGCGATCACGTTTATGACGATGGCCGAAGAATACCACGTCAAGCGTATTCAGAAAATCATTCGCATGACTGTCCCCCGCGAACCGATTCCGGCGGGGGTAGAAATCCTGGAAACGCCCTTCGAGGAACAGCAGGACATGCTCCGCGAAATCGACGAGCAGCGCAAAAAAGAAGACCCTACGTTTGCGGGTGCCTTCCACGAGAAAAAAATGAAGCCCGGCGTCACGGTCAAAGCCAAAGGCCCCGGCCATGCGCGGTCTACCGAGGCCAAAAAAATGGCATCGAAGGCTGGAGCAGCCGCGTCGCGCCCCAAACCGACGGGTTCGGGATACGGAAAAGGAAACCCGCGCCGGCCGGGGTCAAAACCGGGTGGTGGCCGGGGCGGGAAGCGTTAAATGAATCGGTACGCACTATCTTGATGTAGCTATTCGTTTTACCCGAACAAGAAGGCGGTGACTATGCACACGTTGCGGATTCGGATGCGTCCCCTGTTGTGGGGAATGATACTTTTACCGGGGCTGGCCGATGCGCAATCGAGTCAATTCATTACCTCAACGCGCACACCAGCCACGGCTGTTGTAGCGGCCAGCACCACCACTACCACGCAAAATGCCCGGTTGCTGCCCCTCTTCGGCGAACGCAGCAAAACCGCCGAGCAGATTGGTCAGGAAATCAAGTTTTTGAACGACTGCGACCAGAACTTCACCAGCCGCGACGAAGCCAGCCAGTTTTTCGCGGCCCGGGGCTGGGAATACGTTGCTGAGAGTCAGTTGGATACGGCCACGTACCGGTTTAACTTAGCCTGGCTGCTGAACGACAAAAATGCCGATGCTTATTGGGGACTGGGCGTGGTCTGCTACCAGCAAAGTAAATTGTCCGACGCCATCCGAATGCTGAAAAAGGGATTAGCCGTCGCCGACACCAACGCCATGCTGATGACCGATTTAGCTACGGTCCAGATCAAACAATACCAGACTACCCGCGACACTACGGAACTGAACGAGTCCGAATCGCTGCTACAAAAGGCAACTACCCTACAGCCGACTAATGCTACCGCGCTCATGAAACTCTCGCTGGTGCATTTCGTCCGGGCTGATTACGGCCCCGCGTGGACCTATTTTCACCGGGCGCGCATCCTCGATCTGTCAACCCTCGACCTCAACTACCTCAACGAGCTGATGGCCAAACTGCCTGACCCGCAGGGCATCTTCAAATAAGAGTTATTCATGGTCATGAATGACCCGACAGTTCAGTTCTCCGTCTCTTCGTCGGCCACGACCCGCTTTTCTTTGGGTCGCTCATAGGTTAGTTTACCCCGGTCGTCCCATTCGCTGATGACGTACGGTTCAAATTCGGTATCCCAGCGGTCGGCTGCGTACTGGGTCAACTTCCGGCGTTTACGGCCCACCGCCGTTGTTGAATAAAACTCGGTCCAGCGGCCCACTTTCACGCCGTTGTCATACTTACCTTCTTCCATCGGGAGGCCGTTTTCGTAAAAGGCGTAGTAGTTGCCTTTCAGCTTACCGTACTCCATCGGCAGTACTTCTTTGATTTTGGTGTGCGTCGAATCGTAGTACGAAATGCGCGCTTCGGCGGGAAAACCCCGGTACCAGCGCGACTTATCGATGAGCATAAATTTACCGTCGTACTTTTCCCACCGCCCATCTTTCATACCGGCATAATAAAAACCTTCTTCCAGCAGATCGCCCCCCTGATACCGCTTGTAGGGGCCATGCAGCAATACGGCGTTTTCCTTTTCCTTGATGACGGCGCCCGATATGCGCCGGTTTTTCTGATCGTACCAGAATACTTCTTTCACGTACGACGACGGTGTTTTATCGCCCCGTAGTACGTAAAATTCTTCGACTACCTCCCGATCGCCACTCCCGAATTTGGTGTAGAGTTTCACCATCGGCAAGCCCTCGTATTCAGTCTTCGACGCTTTGGCTTTATCCGATTTGCCGGACACGGCATTCTTCGCTTTTTTAATTTTCAACCCCAAATCGGGCAGCGTTTCGGTCAGGAGTCCTTTCGTTTCACCAATTGACTTGCTGATCGACTCCACCGACTGCTCCATGCCGGTCGCTTGAAGCAGCGTTTTTCTCAGTCCCGAACCTTTTTTAGCTTTTGGGGCCAGGTCAGTAGCCGTCGTCAGCGCCGACGGTTGCGAAACGGCCTGCGCATTGGCTTTGAGGCTGGTAAGACCGATAAAAAGGATTATGGGCAACGCGTAATTCGACATAAGCGCAAACGGGAAGGCGGCAACCATTTGGTCACCGAAGTTTGTTAGTTTTGCAACGCTTGTGCGCCGTTGATTATTTCAAAATGGGCAAACCGCTTTCGGCGGACCACTCAACTCACTACTATTCGTGGAAAAAGAGGCTAAAATTTACATTGCCGGACACCGGGGTATGGTAGGATCGGCCATCATTCGTAAACTACAGGCAGAGGGTTACCAGAACCTGCTTACCCGTACATCGTCTCAGTTAGACCTTCGTCAACAGGCCGCCGTTGCTGATTTTTTTGCCACCGAAAAGCCCGACTACGTTTTTCTGGCGGCCGCTAAAGTCGGCGGTATCATGGCAAACAACACCTATCGTGCCGAATTCCTGTACGACAATCTGCTGATCGAAGCCAACATCATCCACAGTGCCTACGAACAGGGCGTTAAGAAGCTGATGTTTCTGGGATCGTCGTGCATCTACCCCAAAATGGCTCCTCAGCCCCTGAAAGAAGAATATTTGCTGACCGGCGACCTGGAGCAAACCAACGAGCCGTACGCCATTGCCAAAATCACGGGCATCAAACTCTGCGAAACGTACCGGAGTCAATACGGCTGTAATTTCATTTCGGCCATGCCCACCAATCTTTACGGTCCCAACGATAACTACAACCTACAGGGTTCGCACGTGTTGCCGGCCCTGATTCGGAAGTTTCACGAAGCGAAAATCAACGATCAGCCGTTTGTTGAGGTGTGGGGAACGGGCTCGCCCCGGCGCGAATTTCTCCACGCCGACGACCTCGCCGAAGCCTGTGTGTTCCTGATGGAAAACTACAACGACGCCCTGTTTGTCAACGTCGGTACGGGCGAAGATGTCACGATCCGTGAATTGGCCGAGATGGTGAAAGAAGCCGTTGGTTTCGAGGGTGAACTTCGCTGGAATACCGATAAACCCGACGGTACCCCGCGCAAACTGATGGATGTGACCCGCCTGCACAATCTGGGCTGGAAACACACCACCGAACTCAAAGAAGGCATCGAAATCACGTATCAGGACTTCCTGGCCAACGAGGTGCTGTACGTGGAATAATACGCCAAACCCCGTCCCCTGAAGGGGACGGGATGCTATACTTTCTTCGCCGGGTTGCCAAACACCGTAGCCCCCGCTTCGACATTCTCCACCACCACCGATCCGGCTCCGATCCGGGCGTTTTTACCAATCGTGACGCCACTGATAATCGTGACACCACTGCCAATGAACGTACCCTCCTGAATCGTTACGCCACTGTTGATGACACTACCGGAACCCACCTGCACAAAATCCCCGATGGTAGCCTGACTGTCAATCACCGCACCCGTCAGAATAAGACAGTGCTGCCCAATGGTGGCAAATGGATTGATGACCGTACGGGCCGCGATCAGGTTACCGTGCCCGATAACGGCTAATGTCGAGATCGTTGCCGTGTCGTGAATCGCATTGACGGGCTGTATCTTCCGAATTTCGTTCAGCGTCTTCACCAAGCGTTTTCGTACCCGCCCGTCGCCGATGGCAATGAACGCTTCGCATTTCTGACCGATCAGCTTCGTAAAGCCCTCATCGTCTGTATCTCCCAGCACTGTTACGTCGCCAAATTCCTGACTATGCAGGGCCTTATTGTCGTCCAGGAACCCGTAAACAACGACTTCATTCCGCTGAAAGATGTCGAGGGCTGTAACGCCCAGACTACCAGCCCCAAACAGGATTACCGGGTTCTTCATGTCCATTCAGATATTAACTCAATGTGAATAAATTAACGCATTAGAGACGTTTCGTAGCAAAACGGTAATATGCTGGTAAAAGCTACGTCATATGTAGAGCATATATTCGTAATATGAAAGCAAGTACCCACTTCCGTACCATCGTAATGTCCGACATTCACCTGGGCACGGCAGGCTCCAAGGCGAAAGAAGCGACTGATTTCCTGCGAAATTACTCCTGCCAGAAACTGATTCTTAACGGCGACATCATCGACGGCTGGCAGTTGAAGCAGTACGGCACCTGGAAAAAGAAACATACCGCCTTCTTTAGAACTGTACTCAAGCAAATCGTCCGGCACGACACAAAGGTAATTTACCTGCGCGGGAATCACGACGACTTTCTGGATCAGGTGATGCCAATGAAAGTGGGTAAGAACTTCTCGATCCGCAAAGATTATATCCTCAAATCGGGCGGACGGCAGTTTTACGTCACGCACGGCGACGTGTTCGACTCCATCACAACGCAGATGAAATGGCTCGCTTACCTGGGCGACATGGGGTACACGTTTCTACTGTGGGTCAATAAATTCTACAACAATTACCGCGTATGGCGGGGTTTGCCGTATTATTCGCTCTCGCAGGAAGTGAAAAAGCGGATCAAGCAGGCCGTTAGCTACATCTCCGACTACGAACAGAAACTGACCGAACTCGGCAAAGCACGGGGCTGCGACGGCGTGATCTGCGGGCACATTCACCAGGCAGCCATCCGCGAAATCGACGGGCTGGTGTACATGAACTCCGGCGATTGGGTCGAATCCTTGAGTGCCTTGGTTGAAGATCACGAGGGTAACTGGAGTTTGCTGTATTACACCACGGATATGTCTGAAACTAAACCGCGCGAAACTGAATTAAGTGTTAGTAAACTGTAATTCAGCGATGCGGATTCTGTTTCTGGTGCAGGGCGAGGGTCGAGGTCACCTTACGCAGGCAATTTCACTGGCACAAATCTTACAGTCAGCGGGTCACGAAGTCATCGAAGCCATCGTTGACGTTGCCGAAGGCCGCCCGGTTCCAACCTTCTTCAGCGAACAGTTTCCGACTCCCATTACCATCGTAGCAGGCCCAGCGTTGGTCTACAGCCCCAAAACCAACGAACTCCAACCCTATCAGACGTTCCTGCGCAACAGTCGGCATTATCCAAAAATCCGCAAGAGTTTCGGTCTGATTCGGGACATTATCGACCAGAAAAAGCCGGATGTCATCATTAATTTCTTCCAGTTACTGGGTGGACTGACCTACGCGCTATACCGGCCCAAGGTACCCATGATCTGCATTGCGCATCAGTACCTGGCTTTTCACCCCAACTTCACATTTCCTAAAGGCAACTTTTTCGATCGGCAGATTTTCAAATTGGTCACCCGGCTCAACGCCATCGGGGCTACGGAAGTGTTGGCTTTGTCGTTTGACCAGCAGTCGGACGTACCAGCGGAAAACCTGCGCATTGTGCCGCCCCTGCTCCGCCGTGAAGTAACCGAACGGACACCAACTACCGAAGATTATTTGCTCGCCTACACAACCCAACCGGGTTTGAGCCGCCAAATCGAAGCGGCCCACCGGCAACGGCCCGATGTGCCGATTCACTGCTTCCACTCCGGCGTGACCGAACCGGATCAACCGTTTGATGCCACGCTGACGTACCATAAAATCGACGGAAAACGGTACCTCGACATCATGCAGCACTGCCGCGCCATTGTAACGACGGCGGGTTTCGAATCTGTTTGCGAAGCGATGTATTGGGGAAAACCCGCGTTGCTGATTCCACAGCCGAATCATTTCGAACAGGCCTGCAATGCCCTGGATGCGCAGCGGGTCGGTGCCGGCGTAGCCGCTGATACCTTTGATTTGAACCTATTGATGGATTACCTGCCGAAGCACGACCCGCAGGTAAACGAACGATTTCGGCAATGGTATGGACAGGGGTATTACCTGTTCCTGAACGCCGTGAACCGCGTAGCCGCCGAAGCAAAAAAAACGCATACCTCCCGGTTTTCGTGGTCAGCCCTGACCCGTAGACTGCGACTGCACTAACAACCGAAAAGGGCCACTTTCGCTGTAGAAAGTGGCCCTTTTCGGTTGCCCTTGATTATTAATTACCCCGCACCTGATCGACAAACGCCTGAATGCTTTCGGCCGTTGCCCCGTATTGCTCCAATTGGCGGATAAAGGCACTGCCCACGATGGCTCCGTTTGCGTAGTGACAGGCTGTGTCGAACGTTTCCTTGTCCTTGATACCGAACCCGATAAGCCGGGGGTTCCGCAGGTTCATGGCCTGAATCCGGTCGAAATATGCCAGCATCGTATCCGAAACGCCCGTTTGCGAACCGGTAATACTCGCCGACGATACCATGTAAATAAACCCTTCCGACACCTCATCAATCATTCGGATGCGGGATTCGGCGGTTTGGGGGGTGATCAGAAAGATATTCTGAACGCCGTACCGATCGAAAATAGCCTTGTACTCGGCTACGTATAAATCGAGTGGCAGGTCGGGTAAAATTACCCCATCAACACCTACCTCCTGGCATTTCTGACAAAATGCGTCCACGCCAAACTGAAGCACCGGATTGATGTACCCCATCAGCAAAATGGGAACCGAAATCGGAACGCCGGACCGTCCCGACTGGCGACAATCCGCCAATTGCTCAAACAGCAATTTCAGCGACATACCATTGTCCAGTGCCCGCATATTGCTTAGCTGGATCGTTTCGCCATCGGCCACCGGGTCAGAGTAGGGCATTCCGATCTCGACCAGATCGACACCAGCGGCCTGTAGACCACGCAAGACGGGAACAGTGTCGTTCAGGTTAGGAAACCCAGCCGTGAAATATAGATTCAGCACATCGCCCTGTTTATGGGCAAAGAGATCGGTGATGCGATTTTGGGTAATGGGTTCGTGTGTCATGCCTTACAGAAACTTCGAGTAGGTGCTCAAATCTTTATCGCCCCGGCCCGACAGACAAACAACGACGACATCATCGGGTTGAAGATTCATATCGTTCAGGGCTGCCAGCGCGTGAGCCGTTTCGAGTGCCGGAATGATACCTTCCAATTGGCTCAGTTCAAAACCCGCCTTCAGCGCATCTTCGTCGGTTACTGCATAGAAATCACCGCGCCGGGAATCGAACAGATGGGCGTGCAACGGGCCGATGCCGGGATAATCCAGACCCGCCGAAATCGAATAGGGTTCCGTTACCTGTCCGTCGTCAGTTTGCATCAGAATCGTCCGGCTGCCGTGCAATACGCCGGGCTTACCTAATGCTGTCGTAGCTGCCGAATGACCCGTATTAACACCTTTGCCGGCTGCTTCAACCGCCACTAACCGCACGGATGGCTCGTCGAGAAAGTGGAAGAAGGCACCAGCCGCGTTACTGCCGCCACCCACGCAGGCCACGACATAATCGGGGTTCGGGCGGCCAATCTTATCGGTCAGTTGTTTCCTGATCTCTTCCGAGATAACTGACTGGAACCGGGCCACCATATCGGGATACGGGTGCGGTCCTACCACCGAGCCAATGATGTAGTGCGTATCGACCGGATTGTTGATCCAGTGGCGCATGGCTTCGTTGGTGGCATCTTTTAGGGTCTTGCTGCCCGATGTAGCCGGTACGACCGTCGCGCCGAGCATCCGCATCCGGTCGACGTTGGGCTTCTGCCGCTCAATGTCCACCGAACCCATGTAAATGATGCACTCCAGTCCCATCAGCGCGCAAACCGTTGCCGTTGCCACGCCGTGCTGACCAGCACCGGTTTCGGCCACAATGCGCTTCTTGCCGAGCCGCTGCGCAATCAGAATCTGGCCAACAGTGTTGTTGATTTTGTGCGCCCCGGTATGGCAAAGGTCTTCCCGTTTGAGGTAGATCGTCGCACCGAGTTTAGCCGATAAACGCTTCGCCAGAAACAGCGGGGTTGGTCGACCGACATAATCCGTCAGCAACGCCTGAAGTTCCTCCTGAAAAGCCGGATCAGCTATGATGGACAGGTATTGCTGCCGCAGTTCCTCCACATTGGGATACAGCATTTCGGGGATAAAGGCTCCGCCGAAACGTCCGTAGAATCCTTTATCGCTAACGGCAAATGAGGTAATGGGTTGGTCTAAGATCGCTTCCATAAGTTTGTTGTAATTCAGCTACACTACCTCTTCCTCCTCAATCGGCCGTACCCGCGCGATCAGGGCCTTTAGCTTCTCAATGTCTTTCATGGCCGGGGCAGTTTCGACCATGCTGTTCACATCGACACCGTACAGTTTCATGCCTTTCAGCTGCTCGATCTGATCGATGTTGTCCAGACCGATGCCGCCACTGATGAAAAACGGTTTGTCGTTGTCGTACTGCTTCAGCAACTCCCAGTCGAACTGAATGCCGTTACCACCGGGATGATCGCCTTTTGAGTCGAACAAAAAGAAATCGCACTGCGGTTTGTAGTTGTTCAACATGCTGAAGTTGAACGTAGCATCGAGCCGGAACGCCTTAATGATGTTGGCCCCCTTCATCCGCAGACTGCGGCACATATCAGGCGTTTCATTGCCGTGTAGCTGTACATATTGCAGATCATACTTACGAATAGCTTTCAGAATGTAATCCGGACTGGCATTGACAAACACCCCCACTTTCCGAATCGAGCGTGGCAACGCTTTCACCACATCGGCCTCCAACTCCTCACCCACGAACCGGGGCGACTGGTCGTAAAAGATAAACCCGATAAAATCAGGACTCAACTCGGCGACCTGCTTCAGGTTGACGGTATCGCGCATTCCACACACTTTGATTTTCATGAAGTTGGTAGATTATGATAACGTAAATGTCCGGGTATAGTCCGCTACCAGGGTGGCTAATGCCCCCGCCGGGTCGGGTGTTGTCATAAAGGCCTCTCCAATCAAAAATCCGTCGTAGCCCGCTGCCTGCAATGTCTGCATGGTAGCAGCATCCCGCAGGCCGCTTTCGGTAATGCGCACAAACGACGCCGGTATCCGATCAATGAGTGTCAGTGACGTATCAACCGATGTAACGAATGTTTTAAGGTTGCGGTTATTGACCCCTACCAGATCGACCGTATCGCACAAACTCTGCTCCAGTTCGGCCTCGTCGTGAACTTCCAGCAAAACCTCCATGCCTAACTGATGCGCCTGTTGGCTCAGGTCAGCAACTTCGGTGGGCGTCAGACAGGCCGCAATCAGCAGGATCAAATCGGCGCCCCATGCTTTGGCTTCCAGGAGTTGGTACCCGTCGATCACAAAATCTTTGCGGAGGATGGGCGTGTTCGGGTTGGCCTGACGCGCATCGTGCAAATCAGCGGGTGTACCGCCGAAGAACGGCTCATCCGTCAGCACCGACAGGCAGGCAGCACCCGCCCGCACGTAGCCCTGTGTGACATCGGCCACCGCAACCGAATCGTTGATAACACCTTTGGATGGAGATTTACGTTTAAACTCGGCAATGATACCCGTTGAGCCGACTGCCCGAATGGCCATCCGTGCTGAAAGTACCTGCCGGTCAAAAAGGAGACTTTGGGTGAGGAGCCGCGCCGGAATTGCAGCCTGACGTTGGGCGACCTCGATTCGTTTCTGCTCAATTATTCGGTCTAAAATCGTCATTCAGCTACGGGTAATACTGTTTACGCCATTAACGTCTGAAAACTCTTCAACGCACGTTTGCTCTCCAGCGATTCACGCGCGATGGCTACGGCTTCTTCCCGGTTGTCGCTGTGCCCGGCAACCAACAATGCCATCGCGGCATTGGCCAGAACCGCCGATTTTTGGGCCGGGGTCGCTTCATCATTCAGCACACTCATAAAAATACGCGCTGAATCGTCCGCCGTTTGCCCACCCGACAATGAGGCTTGAGTCACTTTTTTCAACCCAAGCTGAGCGGGTTCCAGCAACTGTTCTGCCTGATTGGTGATCACTTTAAACGCCCCGGTCAGCGATATTTCATCGTAGCCATCGAGCGAATGCAGGATCATAAACTGCTTGTCTGTCTGCTGATAAAGGTAGGCATATAATCTCGCTAATTCAAGGTTGTAGACCCCTACAAGCTGCTTTTGGGGCCGCGCCGGATTCACCATCGGACCGAGTACATTGAAGAAGGTTTTCACCCCTAATTCTTTACGAATGGGTCCCACATTCTTCATGGCCGGATGAAACAACGGCGCGTGAAGAAAGCAGATATTACTGGTTTCGATCTTACGCTGTAACTCGCCGATATCACTTGTAAACGTGTACCCTAATCGCTCCATCACCGTGGACGAACCCGTTAGCGACGACACCCCGTGATTACCGTGTTTAGCCACCCGCTGACCGGCCCCGGCCACCACAAAAGCCGACAGGGTTGAGATGTTGAACGTATCCTTTCCGTCACCACCGGTCCCGCAAACGTCCATGGCATCATAGGCAGATAAATCAACCGGCAAACACAACTCCAGCATGGCGTCGCGGAAACCTTCGAGTTCTTCCACCCGAATACTCCGCATCATATAAACGGTCAGAAAAGATGCGATCTGTGAGGAATTGTAATTACCCTTGCCAATGCCGATCAGGGTTTCTTTAGCCTGATCTTTAGTCAGCGTTTTATACTCAAAAAGGTGGTTCAGTATGGCTTTCATAGTGTGTTCTGATGAGTTGATCAGTAGAGAATGGCTTGCATAAAGATTGCTTAACTTAATAATTCAGCCAGTTCACCAGCATCTGCACGCCATTTTCGGTCAGCACCGATTCAGGGTGAAACTGCAGCCCTTTCACGTCGTATTGTCGGTGAGCCAATCCCATTACGCGCCCCTGTTCATCTACGGCTGTCACCTGCAACTCCTCGGGCATCGAATCACCCATCACCGTCCACGAATGGTACCGGCCAACGGTCAACTCGTCGGGTAGGCCGTTGAACAACCGCTCGCTCCGATCCGTCACAAAGGTCTTGTGCGCCACGCCATGCAGTACCTCACCTAAGTTTTCGAGTTTGGCACCAAATACCTCACCGATGCCCTGATGCCCTAAGCAGATCCCCAGAATACTCTTCTGCGGAGCGTATTCGGCCACCACAGCCTGCATGATACCGGCCTCTGACGGTATCCCCGGCCCCGGCGACAGCATAATTTTGTCGTATTGCCCAACAGCCTCAACGGTTAGTTTATCATTCCGAATCACATCCGGGCGATGGCCCAATTCCCGCAGGATATAGACGAGATTGTACGTGAATGAGTCGTAATTGTCTAAAACGAGCAGTTTCATAATCAGAGCGTTTTTGCTTGTTCAATAGCCATGCGCAGGGCTGCCAGCTTGTTGTGTACTTCCTGCAGTTCACTTTCCACCACCGACTTCGCCACGATACCCGCCCCCGCCTGGTAAAACAGTGTATTGTTTTTGCTCATAAACGTGCGGATCATAATGGCCTGATTAAACTCACCATCGAACCCCATGTAGCCAATACAGCCCGAGTAAAAGCCCCGGCTCTGATTTTCGTAGCGATCAATCAGCTTCATCGCCATGTGTTTCGGCGCACCCGACAGCGTCCCGGCCGGAAACGTTTCCGCAACAATCTGCAACGGATCAGCCTGCTCGTTCAGGTCACCAACGACTTTAGAGACTAAGTGAATCACGTGGGAATAGTACTGAACCTCCTTAAATGTCTCAACCTTCACCACGTTACAGTTACGGCTTAGATCATTCCGGGCAAGATCAACCAGCATCACGTGCTCAGCCGACTCTTTTGGATCGTCGTAAAGCTTTTGAGCCAGTTCGGCATCAGCCACATCATCACCCGTCCGCCGAAACGTACCGGCAATTGGATAAATAGTCGCCTTCCGATCTTTTACGATGATTTGAGATTCCGGCGAAGAGCCGAAGAGCTTGTAATTACCGTAATCGAAATAGAAGAGATACGGTGATGGATTTAACGATCGTAACGTGCGATAAACGTTGAACTCATCACCGACAAAGGGAATCGAAAACCGCCGGGACAACACAATTTGGAAGACATCTCCCCGCTGACAATGATCCCTTCCCTTCTGTATTATACCCCTAAATTCATCATCCGTAAAGTTCGACTTTTCAGCCCCGGTTATACTAAAGGAATAGGTCGGGTGATTTCGGTTCTTTATTAAATCAGCAATGAAATCGAGATTACTTTCAGGAATCGCATCGCCATCTTTCACGTAGCTGTGCTCGAATAAATAAAGCTCATCCTTGAAGTGATTAATGGCAATTACATAGCGATACACCAGAAAAACCGCTGAGGGCATTTCATTTTCAGCAGGAATGGGCGCATTTAGTTTTATATCCTCGAAACTCTCAACAGCCGGAAAACCGAAATAGCCAAATAGACCATTGGTGATGAATGGAAAGTTGAGTTTCTCGTGTTTGAAACTATTCTTAAAAGTCTGTAAAGCAGGCAGCATTTCCTGCTCAGCTACCGGTTGAACGACCAATTCCTCACCGGGCAGTTTTATGCTCAACATACCTGCATTGTAGTCAAAATGAGCTACCGGATCGAAACACAGGTAAGAGAATGTGTTGTCATTAGCATGGTAATCAGAGCTTTCCAGAAGAATACTATTCAGAAAGCGATCACGGATGCGCAGGTAAATACTAACCGGTGTGATTACGTCAGCCAGCATTCGCTTATATTGACTACCAACGCTGTAAGTGACAGGGGGCATTGACGTTTCCATACTATTTTTTTGAGATTAGGACAAAAAATAAGGCCTACCGCGACGAACGGTAGGCCTTTTATATGTTGCTTGGTAAAAAGCAAAGGGTGGCACCATTCATCTCGAACGAGAAAAACGCCACCACCAGATCATGCTATTAACTTTAGAATAAACCACAGTTTCAGAAAGTTTTGTCGGGGTGGCGGGATTCGAACCCACGACCTCTACGTCCCGAACGTAGCGCGCTACCAAGCTACGCTACACCCCGAATCCACTGCAATACACAGCGGGAGAATAATTAAAAAAACACCCCCAACATGAGTCAGGAGTGTTTCTTTGTAACAAGAGGTGGCATCTATCTACTCTCCCGGCAGTGAAGCCAGTACCATCGACGGCGCGGGGCTTAACGGCTCTGTTCGGAATGGGAAAAGGTGTCCACCCGCCCTTTCTTCACCAACCTCCTTGTTGCTTGCTGATACC
>JBBQLG010000055.1:0-34833 GCA_038327655.1 Cytophagales bacterium | reverse complement strand
CCTACTTGGCTACCAACCGCACAGTTTTGAGGAGGGAATTGCCGTGCTGGCGGGCCAACTGTCGTAAAACCCTGGCATGACGCTGCACCTGACCGTAAAACCCGGTAGCCGCGTGGACAAATTGTTTTACGACGCGGCCGGGTCGCTTACGGTTAAGATGAAAGCACCGGCGCAGGATGGGAAAGCCAATGCGTACCTGATTGACTTTCTGGCGAAGCAATTCGGCGTCGCTAAATCAGCTATTACACTGGTGTCAGGCTTTACCAATCCGCACAAACGGTTGGCCATCAACGCTGACGAATCGGTTATTCGGGCGGAACTGGATTTGCTGCAACGGGTGTAAATGGCCCTTTTTAACGAGTCAGACAGATGAAGGTTGCCGGTTTTAGTTTTATTCGGAATGCCATTAAATACGATTATCCTATCGTCGAAGCCATTACGTCGGTGCTGCCCCTGTGCGACGAATTCGTGGTTGCCGTTGGCCAGTCCGACGACGAGACGGAGGCACTGATCCGGGCGATTGGCTCCCCAAAAATCAGAATTATCCACACCGTCTGGGACGATACCCTGCGGGAAGGCGGGCGCGTACTGGCGCAGGAAACCGATAAAGCCCTGGCCGCGATCTCACCCGATACCGACTGGGCTTTTTACATGCAGGGTGATGAAGTGCTGCACGAAAAATACCTGCCCGTTGTGCAGGAGTCGATGAGCCGGTACCTGAATGACCCGTCGGTAGAAGGGCTTTTGTTCAGGTATCTGCATTTCTACGGAGCTTATCGGTACGTGGGTAATTCCCGGCGCTGGTACCGTCGGGAGATACGGATTATACGCCATACGGGCGATGTGGCGTCGTATCGCGATGCGCAGGGGTTTCGCAAAAAGGGCAATGAGAAACTGCGCGTCAAACTCATCGACGCCTATATTTATCACTATGGCTGGGTGAAATCGTTGGACAAACAGCGGGCGAAAGTGGGTTATTTCGAGCGGTTCTGGCACGGCGATGCGCAGATTAAGGCCAGGCTGGAACGGGCCGGTTCGTTCGATTATGCGAAAAACATCGACTCCTTAGCCCTGTTCGATGGTACACACCCGGCCGTGATGCAACAGCGAATTGCGAAGAGCACAGCTGAATTCGAGTTCGACATCACCAACGATTATTCATCTCCCAAAAACAGAATCCTGACGGTTATTGAAAAAATAACGGGGTGGCGCATCGGTGAATACCGGAATTACAATTTGCACTGAACGCATTGGTCCGGCCATATATCGGTCATTTCTCCGTATTGACCGACCGCAGCCTCATTTTCGCAACTTTATTATTGAACAACTCTGCCTTAACGCGTTATTCACCATGCGAGCTTCTTTCAGGCTTCGGCACGGCTGGATATGATGCTTTTTGTGGACGCTACCAGTTCGGAAGATATTGACTGTACCAACCTCGGTTATTGGGTAGATGACCATGAATCGGCTTTTGAAATATTGACCAAATTAGTGGCCGATAGGTGGGTGCTGAAAAATGCGACCGTTATGGACGGACATGACCGCATGGCCGTGCCGATAGACGTGTTCGATGGTCAGCCGATTCTGGTTCACATTCAGGCGTTGCAGCAGCAGTGGCAACAAATTCTGACGAGCCAGCCCAGTATCCCGGCCGATTCCGCTAATCAGCGGCTCAAAGGCTGGTACGGTCAACTCGACAGCTACTACGAACACATGCTGACCCATCTGAAAAAAATGGTACTGCTGCTGGAGGTGCGGAAAGTACGTTCGGAGAACAGACACAATGAACCGTTTAAACGTCGCCTGAATGAGAAGTACGACAAACTGCTGACTACGAACCGTAAAATGTACGCGCAGACGAAAATAGACAGCCAGAAGAACCGGGAGCGATTATCCGGGTTAGACTGAAAAACGCCATTCATATTCTCTCTTCATCCTGTTTTGGCACTGTATCTATTCAGCGTCTCTCTTACCTTTCATCATTTTGATAACGGCTTACCAGTGGTCTAATCTGGCATTATTCGGCATAAAAAAGGCCCGTGTTGTCACGGGCCATAGTAAAAGAAAAGCACATATTCTTACACTACATCGGCGGGTTCGGGCCGTGCCAACGGTGAACTGTAGCGGGGAATGTACTGCCGGAAAAACGAACTGATTTTCATCTGAATGACACCCAGAATGGCCTCCTTGAATATCTTGGACGACATTTTGGACACGCCTTTGGTTCGGTCCGTAAAAATGATCGGCACCTCCTGAATCGTGAAACCATACTTCCAGCAGGTGAATTTCATTTCGATCTGGAAAGCGTACCCGACGAATTTAACCGGTTTCTGAAGCAGCACGTCCAGCACGCTGCGCCGGTAGCAGACGAACCCGGCGGTAGGGTCCATGACCGGCATACCGGTGACAAACCGCACGTATACGCCCGCAAAATACGACATCAGCACCCGGCCCATCGGCCAGTTTACCACGTTTACCCCCTTAATGTACCGGGAGCCAACCGCCACGTCGTTGCCATTGACCGCACAGGACCGGTACAACTGAATGAGGTCGGCGGGGTTGTGCGAAAAATCGGCGTCCATCTCGAACAGAAACTGATAATCCCGCGCCAGTGCCCACTTGAACCCGTCGATGTAAGCGGTGCCAAGACCAAGTTTTCCTTTCCGCTCGAGCAGGTGCAGCCGCCCGCTAAATCCCTCCTCCTGTAACATACGCACACAGTTCGCCGTACCGTCGGGCGAGCCATCATCGACAATCAGTACGTCGAAGGGTTCAGGGAGGTCGAACACCCGCCGGATGATGGCTTCGATATTTTCAATCTCGTTGTACGTCGGAATAACAACCAGACAAGTTTTCATGGGGATGGGTTATATAAATCGGTGCCACAATGGAATTGCCACAACAGGCGGTAAGCCGAAGCTACTATCCGTTGATAATATAACAGTTATCCCGCAGAAATGGTACAGGATTAAGAAATTTTAAGACAAAAATTTTATGGCGAGTTCCTTTGCTTTTTTGATGCAGTCCGACAGCGATACGCCATTGTACCAGTTCGCGCATATCCAGAGTCCATCTGATTCCAAAGCCGGGATGAGTTGTTTCAGGACCAGCGACCGGGCGTCGTACTGCGGTATCGCCCGTTCCCACCGGTACACGTCGCGCCGGACGGGTGTTGTCGCACTGATGCCAAAGGCATCGCTCAGCTCCCGATGAACGTTCTGTAACAGCGTGTCGTCCGGTAATTGCGCTTTATCGGCCCCCGCCGTTCCCCCGACAAATGTGGTGAAGAGAACTTCGCCAGCCGGGCAGCGGAAATCGAACGTTGAACTGCTCCAGATGTGCCCCGCCGAAAAACGGCCTTCGACGGTTGGGTTCAGCGCACCGAATCCGTTGAGCGGGTGCGTTACGTCGGCGCGTTTGTATACCGAATGGACCGCCGTCATGGGTGGATACGCGATCTGTCGCAGGGCTGTTGCCACAGCGGGATAGTTACGCTCCAGCAGCCGGGTGGCTGCGTCGGTGCCGGTGCAGATAACCAGCCGGTCTACCACCACCCGACCCGATGCCGTGCTTACCTGCCATTGCCCGTTGGCTAGCCGGTCGACGCGCTGCACGGGCTGGCTGAACCGGGCGTGGGTGAGTTGCTGCGCCAGGGCGACGGGCAGCGTTTGCATCCCGTTCCGAAAACTGAACGACTGCCGCCGGCCGGTTGCCGACTGATTTTTGATGAGGCCGCGCACGACCGAGCCGTAGTCTTTTTCGTACGTCAGCAGGGCTGGAAACGTCTCGGAAACCAGCAGGTGCTCCGGGTCACCGGCGTAAATACCCGCCACAAACGGTGCCAGGGCGTAGTCGACTAATTCGCTCGAGAACCGGCGCCGGAAAAACTGGGCCAGCGTTTCGCCAATGGGGGAGGTGGTTTTATTACTCAGCTCCCGAAAAACAGCCCACTTCGTTTTCCACGAAAAGAAGGAGCCGAACAGCAGCGAGGGTGGGCCGGAAGGCAGTTTCCGGTACTGACCCCGGCGAAAAATATACCGCGATTTGCTGACCGGCTTCGCAAAGAGCAGGTCGTTGGTCAGGCCGAGACCCGCGATCCAGTCCAGCAATGCCTGATCGCCAAGGAGGGAGTTTGGGCCGAGTTCGCGCAGGTATTTTCCGTCGCGAACCGACCGGATGTAGCCGCCGGGGGTGTCGGTCGCTTCCCAAAGGTGATACGCCTGCCCCTGTTGCTGTAGTTCGTAGGCCAGCGTGAGGCCCGAAATGCCCCCGCCAATGATTCCCGTTGTCATGCGCGAGCCGGTTTTTTGGGCGGTTCCAGCCGCTGTTGCAGCTTTTTGACTACCTCCTTGTAAATGCCTTCGAGCTTGGCGGGGTCTGCCGCGTAATAAATGTAACTCTGCCGGTAAGCGGCCGTATCGACCTTTAATTTGGTGTAAATCTGCCCCTCGAGCCGTTTGAAAACTAAGGACGCCGAATCCGCCGATGTGAGGCCCAACCTACTCACCCGCGACTCGGCAAGGTGTATTTCGGTCAGAATAGCGACCATCTGATCGGCGGGCAGCAGGTTATCGGGGCGTTGGGTTTGGTCGCCGGCACCGGGGCTGCACGCTGCGGTGAGCAGGCAGCACAGCAACCAGATCGTATGGGACAGGGCTTTCGCGCGTTTCATGTCGGAGTGCGTGGTTTTCGCGTTAGTTTTGTGAACGAATAACCCGCAGCTTTTAATGATTATTATGATTTAAAAAAGATCATAACTAATCTTAACAATCATGAAAATCTGCGGTCCATCCTTCCCGCAAAGTTCGGTAATAATCAGGCAGTATGGACGAATTTCTGGCCCGGCTTCGTAACTACGAGATCCGCATCCGCAAGGCGGTTGACTCCCAGATGCGCGGCAACTTTCGGTCCGTTTTCAAAGGCAGTGGGCTGGAGTTCAGTGATTTGCGGACGTATCAGTACGGCGACGATGTGCGGGCTATCGACTGGAACGTATCGTCTAAAGGCCACGGCACCTTCGTGAAAGTGTTTCGGGAGGAGAAAGACCAAACCGTCTTTTTTGTGGTCGATGTCAGTGCTTCGCAGGAGGTGGGTCCGTTACAGCGTTCCAAACTCGATGCCACCCGTGAGGTGTGTGGTGTGCTGGCGATGTCGGCCCTGCGCGAAGCCAGCCACGTGGGTATGTACTGCTTCTCCGATCAGAAGGAAAAATACCTCAAACCCGCCAATACGCTTAAACAGGGCTATACGCTGATTACCAGCCTGTTCAAATTGCAACCACTCTCGGCGGGAACGGACCTCGCCAACGCGCTGCTGTTTACGCTCAACATCCTGAAACGACGGTCGGTGGTGTTTTTACTTTCCGACTTTATCGACGCCGGGTATGAGCATAACCTGAAGGCGCTGGCCAAAAAGCACGACTTAGTGGTGATTCACTTTTACGATCAGCGGGAAGTAAACCTGCCCCGGCTGGGTATCATTCCGGTGTTCGATACCGAAACCCGCCGAACGGTCTGGGTGAATACGTCGGCCCGCTCGTTTCGCAATAACCTGCGCGAAACCTTTGAACAGAACCGCACACGTCTGGAGCGGTTTTGTCGGCAGTACGATGCTAATTACGTGGCCCTTGATGCGCAGGCCGACTTTGTACCGAACCTGATTGAGCTGTTCCGAATCCGAAAGTACCGATGAACCGTCACCCCTGCACACCAACCAACGGGCGGGTCACTAAATGCTCCAATGGACTGATCCTGATCCTATTCCTGTTTATCCGGTCGGCCGCGCTGGCGCAGACCGCAGGGAATAAGTTGCCGGTTGTGGTACCGGTTCGGACCGAAGCCGTGAGTGAGCCGGTGCCCATGGCGGGGTTGCCCGTTGGTCGTTTTCTGACCGATACCATCGAGATTGGCCGCCCGTTTCAGTATGCCCTTAGCTTCTGGCACCGATCCGGCGAAGACGTCTTTTTTCCCGACACCAGCCGACACTTTGCCCCGTTTTGGGTGCGAGACGTTACGCTGTTTCCGACCCGAACGCAGGACGTCGGTACGATGGATGCCATGAGCCTCGATAGTGCCGTGTACACGCTGGTGTCGTTCGAGACGGCAGGGCTACAGCCGTTGCAGGTACCCATCCGCATGACCAATGGGCCGGATTCGGTCGTGTTGCTGTCCACGCCCGACACCGTTTTTCTGCGGTCGCACCTGATGGATCTGAGCCGACCAGGTGCGCTTACCTTAATAGCCGAAACCGAGGTAGTGCCCCTGCGGCAACAGTTCAATTACCCGTATTTACTCATAACCCTGTTGGGCATCGGTTTGGTGCTGGGCGTGATCTATGGCCTGTTTAACCGGTTCCTCCGGCGGCAGTGGCGGCTACTGCAACTCGATCAGCGGCATCGTCGCTTCGTCCGGGAGTTTACCCGGCTGAAACGGGATATTACCGCCGATACGGCCACCGACACGGCAAACCGGGCGGTGGTGGGCTGGAAAATTTACCTCGAACGCCTGGAACGGGAGCCGTATGCCTCGCTGACCAGCCGTGAAATTGCCGACCGCATCAACGACGAGTGGCTGACCGACGCCCTGCGCGAAGTGGATCAGATGATTTACGGAGGGGCTTTCTCGGAACGGTCCATCGAGGCCCTGAAGGTGCTGCGGACGGTAGCCATTCGGCGGTACCAGGTTCGGCGCGTCCGCCTGCAACAGCCGGAAGCGGTTGCCATCCATACGGACGCGTCCATTCCCAACGAAACGGACGCATGACTCAGCCCTGGTATTCCCTGCATTGGTTTTTGCCCGGCACCTGGTCGCAGTTTCGGGTTGAGTATCCGGCGGCTCTCTATGCCATTCCGGCTATTGGCCTGTTGTTCGGCTTGCGGTACCTGTTGCACCGTAAGTCGGAGCAGCGGCTGAATATGTCGTTCGGGCAAACGGCGGGCACCCGCAGCCCGGTCACATCGTTGCTGAGTGCCGGACGCTATCTGTTGCCAATAGCCATGTTTGCGGCCATGGCATTGTTGCTGGTGGCCCTGGCCCGACCCCAGATTGTGCGGGAGCAGCGCGAAAATCAGTCTGAGGGTATCGACATCATGCTGGCCCTGGATGTATCGTCGTCCATGACCGAGACTGACCTGAAGCCGAGCCGACTGGAAGCGGCCCGCGAGGTGGCACAGGCGTTTGTGGCCGGGCGGCAGAATGACCGGATTGGCCTCGTTATTTTTGCGGGCGAAGCCTTTTCCCTGTGCCCACTGACAACCGACTACGGCCTGATTCAGCAATACTTAGCCGATTTAAACGACAAAATGATTACCGCATCGGGTACGGCTATTGGCGATGCGCTGGCCCGCTGCATCAACCGGATGCGCGAATCGACCGGTACCAGTAAAGTCGTGATCCTGCTCAGCGATGGCGACAACACGGCGGGTAACCTCGATCCGGTCACGGCGACCCGGCTGGCGACCGGATTCGGGATTCGGGTATATACCATCGAGTTGGGCCGACCGGTGGCGCGCAAGGCCGATACGACCGGTACCTCATCCCCTACGATGGATGAAGGTATTTTGCGCACCATCGCTGCAACGGGAAACGGCCGCTTTTTCCGGGCCACCGATACCGGCCGACTGCGGACGATTTTTGCGGACATCGACCGGCTGGAGACCGCCCCCGTCCGCACCCGCGTGTACGAAGATGTGCAGGACTACTACCGGGTCTACCTCTACCAGGCCATCGCGTTGCTGCTGTTCGCGCTGTTGTTAAAGAACACCATCTTCGGTAATATTCTGGAAGATTGATGCTGAAATCTCATTACACTGCCAATACAATCGAGGCCGGATTAGACGAGGTCGGGCGGGGTTGTCTGGCCGGGCCGGTGGTGGCGGCTGCGGTAATTTTGCCTCCCGATTACACGCACCCCACTTTGACCGACTCCAAGCAACTTAGTGCCCGGCAGCGCATCCGGCTCCGTACCGACATTGAGCGCGATGCCATTGCCTGGGCCGTTGCCGAGGCTTCGGTGGGCGAAATTGACCGGATCAACATCCTGAAAGCCAGTTTTTTAGCCATGCATCGGGCCGTGGATGCGCTGCCTGTGAAACCCGAGCATTTGCTGGTAGATGGCAACCGGTTTGTGCCGTACCCGATGGTACCGCACACCTGCATCATTAAAGGCGACACGAAATTCCTGTCCATTGCGGCTGCATCCGTCCTGGCCAAAACCTACCGCGATGACCTGATGACGCAATTGGGGAATGAATTTCCGGCCTATGGTTGGGCGCAGAATGCGGGCTACCCCACGGCCTTGCACCGGGCCGCCCTGCGCGAGTTTGGCACCACCATCTGGCACCGGATGAGTTTCCGGCTGTTGTAATTACCCCACGTACGGCTTCACCAAACCCTCCAGCGTGTGCAGCGTCTGCGCGCCCGACTTCCGCCAGACGACCTTGCCTTTGCTGAATAAAATCAGCGTCGGAACGCTCTGAATCTGGTATTTGGTGGCGGCCGCCCGGCTGCGGTCGATGTCAATTTTAACAATACGGAGACCATCGTTGGTACGGTCGGCAAGCTGTTTCAGAATGGGGGCCTGCACTTTACAGGGGCCACACCAATCGGCATAAAAATCGACTAATACGGGTTTGTCACCGTGGATGAGGTCGTGGAAAGAGTCTTTTTTGGGCTGGTTCATGGCAAAAGTTGTTAGCTGTTCACTGATAACGATACGGGTAGAACAAAAAATCCCGGCGATTGCTTTCGGACGAGTGAAAACGGATGGGAACGTCTATTTTTGCTATTCTACACATCAACGCCCATCGTATGCTCTTGTTTACCAGATCACGCTACGCAAAAATTTACAGCATCGCCCTGTTGTTGACCACGCTGTTTGTCCCGCTGACTACCCACGGACAACCCCTGCCAAAACCAAACCCTGCCACTCCGTTTGATGTAGTCGAAACGACGATTGCCGACGTTCACCGGGCGTTTCGGAACGGTTCGCTGACGAGTGAGCAGTTGGTGAATGCGTACCTCGACCGGATTCGGACGTACGATCAGCCGACAAAACTCAACTCGATCATTACCCTAAATCCCGACGCGCTGGCCACGGCCAAAGCATTGGATGCCGAATTCAAGAAGACGGGTAAACTGCGGCCACTGCACGGCATTCCGGTGATCGTGAAGGATAATTTCAACACCAGGGGCCTGCAAACCACTGGTGGCTCCATTGCTCTCAAGGGGTTTGCCCCCACTGAGGATGCCTGGCAAGTGCAAAAACTACGGGATGCCGGGGCCATTGTGCTGGCCAAAGCCAACATGGCCGAGTGGGCGTTTACCCCCATGCACTCGCAGAGTTCGATGGCGGGCGAAACCCTGAATCCGTACAATCTGGCTTATGTACCGGCGGGGTCGAGCGGAGGAACGGCTGCAGCAGTGGCGGCTAATCTGGGGCTGATTGGGCTGGGGTCGGATACGGGTAATTCCATTCGCGGCCCGTCGTCGCACAGTGCACTGGCGGGGTTTCGGACATCGCTGGGCCTGGTGAGCCGCTACGGGATTATTCCGCTTTACACCCGCAACGACGTGGGCGGGCCGATGTGCCGGACGGTCACGGATGCCGTTCGGGTGCTGGAACTGATGGCGGGTTATGACCCCAACGACCCCATTACGAAATACAGTCAGGGAAAGGTGCCCAAAAATTATGCACAGTTTTTGCGGGCCGACGGGTTGAAAAAAGCCAGAATCGGCGTACTCCGTCAGGTAGCTGACCGGCCCATTCATCCCGAAGTAAAGCAACTTTTTGAGCAGGGCGTTGCGGATTTAACCCGGCTGGGGGCGGGGGTGGTCGACGTAACCATCCCGAATTTCGATTCGTTGCGGGCCAATCAGTGGTGCAGCGAATTCCGGACTGATGTCGAAAATTACCTGAGAACCTTCGTAAAACGGGATTCGCTGAAAACGCTGGACGACATCATCCGCGTGGGCGGCTATTCCGACCTTGTCCGTGACCGGCTCACGTATCAGGCTTCGCATACGGGCCGGGCCGAGCATCCCGAAATTGCCTGCGGGGATGCCTTCACCGATCCGCTCCGGGTGGCCTTCCGACGGGCTATCGAAGCCGAAATGGACCGGCAGCACGTGGACGCGCTGATTTACCCAAGCTGGAATTTTCCACCAGCTGCGGTTGGCGACGCGCAGGGCTACAAAGGCGATAACAGTCAGTTGATTGCGCCCCATACCGGTCAGCCAGCTTTCACCCTTCCGATGGGCTACACCACTGGTAATCTGCCCGCCGGAATGCAGTTTCTCGGTCGCCTGTTCGACGAGCCAACCCTCATCCGGCTCGTCTATGCGTATGAACAGGGCACCCACCACCGGGCCGCGCCGAAACAATTTCCGGCATTGAAATAGCGTATCGGTACCTGGCAGGATGCCCGTCGCAAAACTATTATCAGACAGGAGCATACGCTGTTTCCAAACCATGCCGCCACTTAACTGACAGCGGGCGGTGTTGGTAGTCCTGATGCGCTCACCCCCACCCTTTTTCCCGGTATTTCGCTCATACAAGAGAAGCGGCTTCGGCAGTCTGAATGGTACGGCTGATGACCGTCTGGGAAACCAGTGCCGATTGATGGCCTCATTCGTAAACGGGTTCGATTCCGCCATACTCCTGTCGCGTAAAACACAGATCGGGTTAAACACGCTACGTGTCAGGTACTTACCCGATCTGCCGGAAATAAGATGGGCAATAATGAAAAAGTGCGTAAGCGGCTGTGTATTCCGATAAAATCGGGTTGAAATATCGTCGTTCGGTACTGTCGGAAGCGAATAAAGGATAATGAATGAATTTATTGGTAAGCTGCTGAGCAATAGTGCGGTTACAATAAGTAAATTATTTTTTCTTGGAATACTGCCTAAACAAACAATTTATTTCTTTAATTAAATATATTTATAATTAAAATGTTATTTTTGATCCGTAAGTATCATTACAACAGAGAGAGAAACTTTAAACTTAATCGTGCGTCGGGCTGTATAACAGTCGCTATTCGGACCATTATTCCGAAACAGATTACCCGATTTTCAGGGTAGCTGTTTACTAATCAGCGGCTTATTACCGGTATCTGCCAGCAATCCAACACGTTAGTGGTACCATGAATTTGACCAGACGAATCACGTTGATAGTTACCCTGGGCCTGTTGATTACGGGGCTGATTGGTATAAATGCCTATCGAACAACCCGGAAATTGGTCAGACTGAACAATAAAGTAATCCACACACACTTGGTGCTACAGCAGGTCCAGCAACTTCGGGCTTCACTCATCAATTTAGACAATAACCTCAGAGGGCATTTACTGACCGATAACACCTACTTCAAAGCCGACTTCTACCGCAACGTCCAAAGCCTCACCGGCCAGTTCAACAGCTTGCAGGAACTCACCGGCGATAACTCCCAACAGCAAAAGAGACTGGCGGTATTTCAGGCGCTTTTTCAAACCAAACTCGTCCGAAGTAAGGCCCTGTTCGCTAAAGACGAAATCAGTAAAGGCATGGCCCGGCTCGACTCGATACAAGGTCTGCTAAACCTGGGTGAGCAATTACAGACGATTCTGGATCGCATTGAAATCGAGGAGAAGAGGTTGCTCGACGCCCGGGCGGCCGAAAGCGCCGAGTCGGCCAGCCACGCTACCCTGAGCAGCCTTGTTGGAGCCATAACGGCATTGGCCATGATTCTGTGGGCGATCTATCTGCTCTTTCAGACACTGAAAAACATGACCCGGCTGAATAAACAGCTTGTCGAAAGTGAACAGCAGGCCAAACGATTTTTGGATACCGTACCCATATCTGTAGCCATTTTCGACAAGGAGGGCCGTTTTTACTATGCCAATCAGGCGGCTTTTGACATGTTCGGCGATGTAGCCGGGTCAATTTCTTACGAGGAAACGTTGAAGGCAATTCAATTGTACCGTTATCCGGCTAATGAACCTTATCCGGCACACGAACGGCCTGCTTACAGAGCATTGCGGGGCGAAACAGTCCGTGTCGATGACATAGAGTTTCGGTTGGGAGATAAGGCGATTCAACTGCTGAGTTCTGCCAGTCCCGTTTACGATGCCGATGGCGTACTGCAATACGTTGTTTCGTCGAGTGTAGACATCAGCGAACGGGTGCAGTCGCACCGGCGGCTGGAGGAGGCCAAGGAATTAGCCGAGCAGGCAGCCGGGCTGAAGGAGAGTTTTCTGGCCAACATGAGCCATGAAATCCGCACCCCGCTGAACGCCATGCTCGGCTTCTCGAACCTGCTCGAAACCACGCCCCTCACGGCCGAGCAGCAGGAATTTGTCCAGTTTATCCGAACGGCAGGTAAAAATCTGCTCATCATCGTCAACGATATTCTCGACATCTCCAAGATCGAGGCCGGGATGCTGCAATTGGAAACCATTCCGTTCAGCGTCCGGTCGCTGGCCGTTTCGGTGCAAACCATGTTTCAGGCCGTTGCCGCCGAGAAAGGGCTGTACCTCCAGGTCGAGATCGACCCAACGCTGCCGCCGGTGGTATTAGGCGATCCTACGCGCCTGACCCAGATTCTGCTGAACCTGATCAGCAACGCCATTAAATTCACTAAGGAGGGTGGAGTTACCATTTACATCAACAAAAAGGCGCAGGCAGATAACGCCGTAGCGGTGCAGTTTACCGTGCAGGATACCGGCATTGGCATTGCGGCCGAGGCCTTACCCCACGTTTTTGAACGTTTCCGGCAGGCGAGCGATTTCACAACCCGTTTTTACGGCGGTACGGGCCTCGGCCTGAACATCGTAAAATCGCTGACCGAAATGCAGGGCGGTTCGGTCAGTGTAACCAGTACCGTCGGGCAGGGATCGCGGTTTATGCTCGAAATAACGTATGCCGTTGCTGCCGATCAGGTAATGCAGGGCGTTGATCCGGTTGGGGCGTTGCCGGGTTCCGACGGATGGACCGTGCTGGTGGTAGAAGACAACGCGATGAATCAGAAACTGGCCCTGCAGGTACTGAAACGCTTAGGCTACAGGGCTTTGGTGGCCGAAAACGGGCAGCAGGCTATCGAGTGCCTGCTGCAAAACCACATCGACATCGTGCTGATGGATATTCAGATGCCGTTGATGGACGGCTACGAAACTACCCGTCACATTCGCACGACCCTGCAAAGCAACGTACCCATTATTGCCATGACTGCCCACGCCCTGGCGAGCGAACGCGAACAGTGCCTGCGGGCGGGCATGAACGATTTTATGCCCAAGCCTTTCCAGATGGACGAGCTGCAGCGCGTGATGCATAAATACCTGCTAAAACCGGTAGCAAAAGCGGCTATCCCCGAACGGGCGGCTGTGGCGGTGCCCCCGGTAACGTTTTCGCTGGAGTCGCTGCTGCGGGTTGTGGATCAGGACGCCGACTTTGCCGCCGAAGTCATGGACTTGTACCTGAGCCAGGCTCCGGTCGAGATGACTAACCTGCGCACGGCCCTGGACCAACACGATCTGGTTGCCATCAGCGGTATTGCCCACACCCAGAAAGTGCCCGCCCAGATGTTCGGCATGACCAAAGCCACCCAACTGCTGCGGACCATTGAGGACCACGTAGCCGACCAGAAAGGAATAGCGTTAGTTGAACCGTTGGTGAGGCAGTACATCACGCTCGTGGAGGCCGAGTTGCCCGTGATCAGCCAACTGCTGGAAACGACGTTTCACCGGGTTCCTCATGTATAGCCGGAACCGGACGCATCACGTACCGCTGGTAGCTATACAGGTAACTGTTTGTAACCAGCACCACGGCACCCACTGAAACCAATGCCGGCAGTACAGTAAATTTTCGGGGGGAGAAGGCCCAACAAATACATTGGCGTTGTATTTTCGGCCTCCATTCGTTACGCTGCACTATGGCACTGCCCCCCAATACTCAATGCGAAGTTATCCTGATTGACGACGATGAGGACGAATATTACTTGTTGAAACACGCGGTCGGTAAGTATTCGGACCAGATTATCATCCGGCACCATCAGCAAGCCGACGAACTGACCCGTCACCTCGAAACGGCCCAAACCCTGCCCAGCCTGATTCTGGTGGATATGCACATGCCGGTATTGAGTGGGGTCGAAATTCTACAGTTTATCAAAAGCCACGACGCCCTGCGCAATATTCCGGTGGTGGTCTGGTCGGGCGATTTGCAGCCTGTGGAAGTGAACCGGTGCTACGAAGCCGGGGCAGCTTCGGTTATTCTCAAGCCAACCGGTACCAGCCAGATGATGGAGAGTGTCGCTAACCTCTGCAACTACTGGTTCGTGACGGTACACCTGCCCTTCTACGCCAAAGAATCGAATTGCTGAGCGGTTTTAAGAGAGAGGCCGGGGGGTGAGGTAGTTTAACAACCAGTCTGCCAATTGGTTTACCTGCAAAGTAATCCCCAATGCGTACGACCGATTCATCCGACGATGCTGCCTCCGCCCCTGTCCCGCTTGTGCCGCTGGTGGCTATTGGCGCGTCGGCGGGTGGGCTGGAGTCTGTTTCTGAGTTGCTCCGGAATCTGTCGCCTGCTACCGGATTGGCGTATGTGTACATTCAGCACCTCAATCCAACCTTCGACAGTCAGCTAGCACCCATCCTTGGCCGCGAAACGGCTATGCCGGTGCTCGAAGCAGAACACCTGATGCCCGTTGCTGCCAATCACCTGTACATTATTCCGCCCAACAAGGTGATATCGTGGACGGCGTGCTTACGCTCCTGCCCCGCCAAAGCCGGGCGGGCCTGCACATGCCGATTGATCAGTTTTTTGTTTCCTTAGCCGAACGACAGAAAGCGGGTGCCATTGGTGTGGTGCTGTCGGGCATGGCCCACGACGGTACTCTGGGTCTGCGGGCCATCAAAGCCGCCGGGGGCATCACCTTTGCGCAGGATAAAACGGCCAGTCAGCAGAGCATGCCCCGCACGGCCATTGCCGGGGGCGTGGTCGATAGGGTGCTGCCCCCGGCCGAAATCGCCAAAGAAATCGAGCGGCTCAGCCAGATGCCCGACCTGTTTGCGCAGGTGGTTACCGGACTTGAGCCACCGGATGGTTTGGCGGAGGGAACCGGACCGGATACCGATCCGGCTGGTTGCCCGGATGAGCACCTTCGCCAGATTATTCAGTACCTGCGTAAAACCATCGGCGTCGACTTCAGCCACTATAAGAGCATCACCATGCGTCGGCGGGCTATCCGGTGCATGGCACTGTTAAGACTCGATTCGCTGCGGGAGTATGCGCAGTACCTGCGCCAAACGCCCGCCGAACCGGCATTACTGTACAATGACCTGCTGATCAACGTAACCAGCTTTTTCCGGGATGCCGAAACCATGGCGTACCTGCAAAAAGAACTGCTGCCCCGACTCGTTCGCGACAAACCGACCACAGATCCGTTGCGGGTCTGGATCGCGGGCTGCTCGACGGGACAGGAGGCCTATTCGCTGGCCATGCTGCTGACCGAAGTGCTGGACGAGCAGGCCCTTGCCGGTACCATCCAGATTTTTGCGACCGACCTCAGCGAAATCGCCATTGCCCGGGCGCGGCAGGGCGAATACAGCCGCAGCGAAGTAATTGACGTATCGCCCAAACGGCTGCAGCGTTTTTTCGATAAAGTAGAGAACCGGTACCACATCAAAAAAACCATCCGTGATCTGTGCGTTTTTGCCCCGCATAACCTGCTGAAAGACCCGCCGTTTTCCCGGCTCGACCTCATTAGCTGCCGCAACGTGCTGATCTACTTCAACACCCTGTTGCAGCGCAAAGCCATCGGCACGTTTCATTACGCCCTCAACCCCACCGGCTACCTGCTGCTGGGCCGGTCCGAAACGGCGGTTTCGTCGGCCACGCTGTTTTTTCCGGTCGAAAAAAATTACAAACTCTTTGCCCGCCGGAACGATACCGCCAGCCGGGCCGCTTTTGAATTAAACCCCCGTATGCCTGCCCCCACCCCAATGGAAGAGTCAAACCCCCGCAACCGACCCGTCAACCGAAATCTGCCCATGACCGATCTGGATAAACTGGTAGACAACATCCTGCTGAGCCGCTACGTACCCACCAGCGTAGTGGTGGATCAGGACCTGGAGATTTTACAGTTTCGGGGAGCTACCGGCCTGTTTCTGGAACCATCGCCGGGTAAAGCCAGCCTGAACTTGCTGAAAATGGCCCGTCCATCGCTGGTTTTCGACCTGCGCAGCCTGGTGCATAAAGCCCGGAAAACGGGGCAGGCCGTGCGTAAAAGTGGGCTGGAAGTAATCATCGGCGAGAAAACACACGCGGTAACCATTGAGACCATTCCCCTGCCCGACGGCCCGGAGGGACACCTGTACCTCGTTGTTTTTGCGGAAGACATCCCCGCCGACCCTTCCCAAAATGAGTCACCCGGTTCAATCCAGGCGGGGCCAATCCAGACCGGGTCAATCCAGACCGGGTCCGATGCCGGGCGGGTCAAACAGTTGGAAACCGAACTGACCAGCGTCCGCGAAGACATGCGGGCCATTATCGAAGAGCAGGAAGTATCCAACGAAGAGCTGCAGTCGGCCAACGAAGAGATCGTCAGCAGCAACGAAGAACTCCAGAGCATTAACGAAGAATTAGAAACGAGCAAAGAAGAAATCGAGTCGACCAACGAGGAGTTGCAGACCATCAATCAGGAATTGCTGGTACGCAACGAGCAGCTCATGGAGGCTCATACCTACGCCGAAGCCATTTTTGGTACCATCAGCGAAGCGACTTTAGTGCTCGATAAAAACCTGCGGATCAAGACGGCCAACCAAGCGTTTTATGAAATCTTCCGCATGAAAGCAGAGGAGGTGGAGGGCCATCTGCTGTACGAACTGGGCAAAGGTCAGTGGGACGTTCCCCGGCTGCGCCACCTGCTCGAAGGTGTCATTCAGGAAGATACCTACATCAAGGGCTTCGAGGTGGTGCATACCTTTCCGGAAGTGGGCGAAAAGGTGATGCAGATTCACGCCCGCAAGGTTGTGCAGCAGCAACGGCAGGAAGCCATTCTGCTGGCTATTGAAGACGTAACCGAACAGCGACGGGTGCAGCGGCTGCTGGAAGAACGGCAGGCGTGGTTTTACGACATCGTCAACAACGCCCCGGCCCTGATCTGGGTGGCCGGAACCGACGGCCGCTACAATTTTTACAACAAAGCCTGGCTCGACTATACCGGCCGGACCATGGAAGACAAAACCGGCGATGCCTGGATTCAGAGCCTGCACCCCGACGACCGCAAGGAGTACCTGGCCACCTACACGGCCAACTTTGCCGGGCGGCTGGCCTACCAAGCCGAATTCCGGCTACGACGCCACGACGGCGACTACCGGTGGATGCTGGAAAACGCCCGCCCCACGTACTCCGACGACGGCGTTTTCAGCGGTTACATCGGCACCTCCGCCGAGGTCCACCTCCAGAAAACCCTGAATCAGGAACTGGACCGGCGCGTTACCGAGCGCACCCTGGAACTGACGGCCACCAACCTGAACATGGAAAAATCGAATCGGGATTTGGTGGTCACCGCGCAAAGCCTGCAAGCTGTTTTAGACGGCTCCCCGGCTTCTATCGGGTTGCTCAATGCCATCTACGGCCCGGATGGCAACGAGATTGCGGATTTCCGGATCAGCGTATTCAACCAGAAATTTGCCCAACTGCTTCAGCGACCTACCAACCGGATAAACGGCCTGCTGGCCAGCGAACTGGCTCCTCTTTTACGGGCCGGCGAAACCCTGGATCAGTTCATGGCTGTGTATAATACCGGCGAGACTGCCTACCGGGAGCAACTGGTAACGGTCAGGGGCAACGAACAGTGGTGGGGCGTATCCATCAGTCGGCAGGAGGATGGCGTTATGCTGACCGGGATGGATATTACGGCTTTGAAACAAGCCGAGCAGCAACAGGAAAACTGGCTGAAAGAACTGGAGCGGTCGCAGGAGAGCCTGCAGGACGTAGAGCGGATGCGGCAGCACATCCGCGAGCGCGGAGAATTTCTGCGGGCCACCTCGCACGACCTGCGCGGTAGTTTCGGCGTTATTTCGGGGGCGGCCTCCCTACTGAATCTGATGGATACCGAAGAGGAACGGGCGCAGATGCTGACGATGCTGAACCGGAACCTGCGGCAGGTAACCCAGCAACTGACCCAACTGCTGGACTATTCGCGGTTGGAGTCCGGGCAGGAGCAGGTACAGATACAGCCGTTCGACGCGTCGGAGATGATGCGCGAACTGGGCGAGAGTGTACAGCCCATTGCCAGTGAACGGGGGCTGTCTGTTGTCGTGGAAGGGCCGGAGCAGTTGCCAGCTAATAACGACAGCGTTAAAGTGCGCCGGATTGCCCACAACCTGCTATTGAATGCGTTGGCCTACACAAAAACCGGCAGCGTAACCATCCGTTGGGAACAAAACGAACCCGCCGACCCGGATATGGCTGGCAACTGGCAGTTCAGCATTCAGGATACGGGACCGGGTCTGTCGGCGAAAACCAGGGCGCAACTGCTCGGTCAGGACGATGCGGGCGGGCGTCCGCCGTCTGCCGGTAGCGGGTCGGCGGGTGCGGCATCGGGCGAAGGCATTGGCTTAGTGATCGTGCGTCAGTTGGTTAAACTGCTCAATGCCCGCATCGATGCAGACAGCAAGACTGGAATGGGTACGCTGATTCGGGTAACGTTTCCGCAATAGTCCCGTTTGGGTGGGTGCTGTTCGGGAGTTGCCCCTCACAACGTAACCGTCAGCAACTGCGTTAACCGGCTCAGTCGGTTGCCAAGCTGCCATTGGCAAATCTGTATCCGGATCACTTCTTTCTGGCAGGTGGCGATCTTTAACCGGTAGTAGGCCGCGAGTTTGGCCTGTCGGGCGCCGGGGTACAGGCTTGCTTCATTTCGCCGGAGCAGGGCCTTAAATCGCTCAGTCAGTGCTTCGTTTTTCCGTACGGCCGTTTCGCACACAGCAATCCACCGCTGATTCAGGTCAATCAGTCCGGCGACATCAACGCGTTCGGGTTCGGTGAGCAGGGCCTGCCATTCGTGTTCCAGTTCGCGGATAGGGGCCATAAAGGGCGTACCATCGAATACATCAGGCGGCAGTTTTGTTTCCCGGCCGTGTTCCACAATCCGTACGTCGATCAGGACATCGCCGTTGGCAACAATGATACTCAGCAACTGGAAACCATCCTCCCGTTTCGCGGGTGCCTAACTAAAGTCCCGGAATGCGCCGTTGGCGGTTAACGTATTTAGCAGGAAGATCATAACGGTTGAGTTACAAAACCAGGAGATTATCCAACGCCTGTTGGGCGTGGCAGCTGTTTTCCACCAGTACTCGCCCCAGACATCAAACAAACTTTGCCACTGCTGCGGATCGTATGATTTAACGATGTAGGATGAGCAACCCAGCTGATAGGCGGCATGCACATCGTCGGTCAGGGGAGAATTACTGAACACCACCACCGGGATGGACCGGTAGATGGACGCCGGGTCTTTGAGGGTTTGCAGCAGTTGTCGCCCCTCGGCGGGGGTGGGCATATACCAGTCCTGCAGGATCAACTGAGGAAGCTGGTACACATACTGTGTCGTGAGCAGCGTCAGGGCCTGTTCCGGACCATTGGCCCGGCGCACCCTCATATCGGGAGCAACCGTCCGCAACATCATGTCAATCAAATTCCAGTCATCGTCATTATCGTCGATAACCAGCAGTTCTTTCGTCGTGTAGTTGAGCATGCGGGTAGGATGGTTCGCTGCAACTTGGGCTGGTAAGTTATTAATTGGCCAGTAAAGATACAATGATTTACAAGGCGAAATTACCTCTGTCAGGCCATTCGTCGAGGGTACCCACCCGTCCGGCTACAGTGTTGAATCGGCTACCCGGCCAACGGGCGCAATAGAGGGTCGGCTACCGGGGGGACGCCCGCTGAGGCAACGTTACGGCTTCCCACCAATACCGGCGAAACCCCTCAAAATGAGTAATCCACTCGGGGTACGAGGAGGGCTTCACCAGGTATGACGAACCCCGCAGGTAGTACGATTGCTCAATGTCGTCGGGGTGTTCCGATGAACTCAGCAGCACAACCGGTAACCGGCGCAGGATGTAGTGCAGCTTAACGGTTTCCAGCACGTGCCAGCCGTCTTCGCGGTTGGGTAGGTAAAGGTCCAGTAAAATAAGACCGGGCAACAGGGCATCGGCCTCCAGACAATCATTGAGGTATTCCAGGGTTTCCCCGGCATTGGTAGTACGGACGGCTTCGATGCCCGGCAACGTTTGCAGCAAAGCCCAGCGAGTCAGAAACCAATGGTCATCATTGTCTTCTACCACTAAAATGCTGCCCTTTCGCTGTCGGGAAGGCAGGCTTGATTTAAGTAAATAGTTATCCATGAAGAGGGAGGTTACTGTGAACATTAATCGATCAGTAACAAACATAGTCATTTTGTTATTTCATCTATCTGTTTAATGCGGTAATTGTTTGTATATGAAAACAACCTCATTTTCAGTTGCTTATGCTGACAAATAAGTGCGGTAGTCTATTGAATTTACAGTGTTGACGGCATCATTGTAAATGATTTGCCTGCTCTTCGTATCCCGTACTACACAGCCGAATCCACTGGAAGAAAGAATAGATAGCGACACCTTTCCGAGGCCCTTCGCACAGCGTCTGACCGGGGTAAAGTCTACACGGGTGCTACAATCAATCCATTGCCATTTTGGTACTACGCTTACCGGGGATCGGACAACGAATCTGTCCATCGTTATAAAACTGTTGTATTATAATTTGGTTGTATATATTTAAACTATATACTATAATTGTTGTAGGAAGCGCTAATTTTAGTGACCTGACCGGTAAACAGCAATTTATGAAAGGTGATGTAACACTATGTAAAGCAGAGGCCCTGATTCGGCTGGTACTCTATACCAGCCCGGACCGGAAGAACGCCACCTTACTGGGGGGCGACTGTTGGGTGGACAGGGAAACGGCTCTTGGTCCCAAATTCAGGCTGCACACGGAGCACGAAATAGCCTCCCTGTACAACGGGTCTACGTCGGGCCGGTACCGGGTCGTTATGTTCCCGCTCATCCGACGGATAGCTGATCCCCGGGGTAGTAACGAACCGGTGGTACACGTAACGGTCTACTTAGCGAAAGCCGACGATGTAGAGCTGTTTGCGGATGTTGAGCAGTTAGCCGTGAGCGACATAAGAGAGTCCATGCTCCTCCTGGACGAGTAGTGTTTCGCAAATGTCTATACCCATTGACGTCTGTACCCCGGGAGGCCGTACCCCGGAAGGCCGTACTCCGGAAACAGACGCCAGTAGGTCGGCTTCGGTTGGGAGTGTTAACCGCTACTGTCTTTTGAAAGCCCGGCTTAAAACAATGCTTCGACAAACCCGATCAGCGGTTGTTCGTCCTGTTGCTATACACGCTGAAAAATCTACTAACCGTGACCCTGACTGTGCTTGAGGATAAATAATGGGTCAACCCTACAGTTTTAGGGCACCTTCGCGAATGGCCTGACGAATGGTGGTAAACAGGTCCATACATTCGGTAAACTGCTCAGGATTGGCGTAGTCTGTTTTCTCTTCGTTCCAGCGGGTAATGGTTCCATCGAGCAACGTCGTCAACTGCTCGTTGAGTGGTGCCTTACTGGAGCCGACACCGGCTATTTCCTGCCTGACGGCTTTGATTTCCTGCGCCACTTTAGCCCGGTTGCTGGCATAGCGGACTTTCCAGGCGGCATAAAACTGCTCCTGGGCGCGGGTTTCTGCCTCAACGGTGGTGATGACGGTAGTCTGCGCTCCGGGCGTCACTACACCCGGACGGGTAGCGGTCATTTGGGCTGATGCTGTACCCGACAGGGTAATGAAGAGGAATAAAGTCAGAAACCGAGTCATGGATGATGGGTCGTTGCGCTGATAAAGAAACGCGAAAACCGGGCAACTGGTGTGTTTCGGTCTGGTAGAAAAGTGGTTGACCAATCAGCAAAAAAAAGACCGCACTCGGATGAATGCGGTCTTTTCAACTGTGCCGAAGGCGAGACTCGAACTCGCATGTCCGTAAAGACACACGCCCCTGAAACGTGCGTGTCTACCAATTTCACCACTTCGGCAATCCTATTGGCCCCGTTTGGGACTGCAAAGATACGGCACTCCCGCGCATTTACGCAAGTGTTGCTCCGAAAAATTCAGAGCGTAACCGACGAATACAGGTCCGGGATCTGCACATCCGGGAAACCGGCTGCCAGCAACTTCTCCCGGAATACCTGCTGCACATCATAATCGCCGTGGACCAGAAACAGCGTTTTTACCTGTGTGGCATCCTGACAGGCTAAATACTCCAGCATCTCCCGGTAATCGGCGTGGGCCGAAAACGAGTCCATCACGGCCACGCGGGCGTTTACATCAAAGGCTTCGCCGAAAATATGCACCCGTTTGTCGCCCCGTTTCAGGGCACCGCCGAGACTGGAGGGCGAGCAGTAACCCACCAGCAGAATCGTGGTCGCCGGGTTCTCGATGTTGTTTTTGATGTGGTGCTTGATGCGCCCGGCCTCCGCCATGCCCGACGACGAAATGATGATGCACGGCCCCTGTTTGGTGTTAATGGCTTTCGATTCCTCCACATCCGAGATGTAATGCAGGTTCGGAAAGTCGAACGCATCGCCGTCTTTTTTGATGTAGGCCAGGATCTCCGGGTTGAACACTTCTTCGTGGTCCCGCATCACCGTCGTGGCTTTTACGGACATCGGGCTGTCGATGTAAACCGGTAGTATCGGCAATCGGCCTTCGCTCGAGAGCTGGTCGAGAGCGTAAATCAGTTCCTGCGTTCGGTCGACGGCAAAGGCGGGGATGAGTAGTTTTCCCCGGTTTTTCACGCAGGTTTCTTCCACGATTTGCAGCAGGTGCCCCTTCATGTCCGTTTCGGGTTCGTGAAGCCGGTCGCCGTAGGTCGATTCACAGAGGATGTAGTCGGCCTGCGGAAAGGGCGCGGGCATACCCAGAATTTTGTCGTTCGGCCGGCCAATGTCGCCACTGAAAAAGAGCCGTTTGGTGCCGCTCGCTTCGGTGATGGTCAGGCTGATGGCCGCACTGCCGAGCAAATGACCCGTGTCGGTAAACTGCGCCGTAACGCCGTCGCAAACGGTAAACTGCGTGTTGTATTCAACCGTCTTGAACCGGGTCAGGGCTGCTTCTACGTCGGTTTCGTCATAGAGCACCTCCAGTTCCGGCTCGTTGCGGTGCTTCCGTCGCTTGTTTACCCGTTCCAGGTCCGTCACCTGAATGCGGGCACTGTCGCGGAGCATGATCTCGCAGAGGTCCGCCGTGGCCGAGGTGGCATAAATGGGACCGGCAAAGCCCTGCCGGACCAAGCGCGGAATCAGGCCGGTATGGTCGATGTGGGCGTGGGACAGCACCATGTAATCGACGGTGGCCGGGTCGAAATGAAAATTCTGGTTCAGGTCGTCGGTATTGATACCCTGGAACAGGCCACAGTCGAGCAGAATTGTCTGACCGGCCTCGGTCGTGATGAGGTGTTTGCTGCCGGTGACGGTGCGGGCAGCACCCATGAATTGAAGTTGCATACAGGTAGGGTGTAGTGAATTGCGATTTGTTGACGAACTTTCGACACAGAAGAAACGCCGACTGACTGCTAAAGTTTAGCTGGCCTTGACCCCCCACCCCTTGAAGGGGGCTTTACGGGGTTAGCTGCCGGTATCCAACTCCGTAAAGCTGGGGGTAAAGCCTATCTCTATAAACCCGTGACGCAGCCACTAACCCAACTCCGCAGCCTTGCCAAACGCCTGTGGCAGCGTTGGTGGGTGAAAGGATTCGTGGTCGTGATGCTGTTGCTGATCGTGCTCGATGTGGTCTTTCCCCCTAAAACGAATGTGGCTTACTCGACGGTCGTTACGGCGGATGATGGGTCGGTGCTGCACGCATTTCTGAACCGGCAGGATAAGTGGCGCATCTACGCCGATCTGCCCGACATCACCCCCACGCTCCGTCAGGCCATTTTGTACAAAGAGGACCGCTATTTTTATTACCATCCCGGCTTTAACCCCGTAGCGATGGTCCGGGCATTCGGGCGTAACCTGCTGACCGGACGCCGGACGTCGGGCGCGTCCACGATTACGATGCAGGTGGTGCGGCTGCTCGAACCCCGCGACCGGACCTACGGCGGCAAAGTGATTGAACTCCTGCGGGCGGTACAACTCGAAGCCCATTATTCCAAAGATGAAATTCTGCAACTGTACCTGAATCTGATTCCGTATGGCAGCAACATCGAGGGGCTGAAGTCGGCGTCGCTGCTGTATTTTGGTAAGCTGCCCGCCCTGCTCAGTTTAGCCGAAATCACGACGCTGGCCATCATTCCCAACCGGCCATCGAGCCTGCGCTTGGGGCAAAACAACGGCTACATCACGCAGGAGCGCAACCGGTGGCTTCGTCGCTTCGGGCAGCAGGGCCTGTTTTCGGCCGCTACCGTTGCCGACGCCATGGCCGAACCGCTCACCGCCCGTCGGCGCGAGGCACCACAGCAGATTCCGCAGTTGGCCCTCCGACTCCGGCGCGCACAGCCTGACCAACCCGTTATTCAGGCTACGATTCGCCCGGTGGTGCAGGCAACGGCCGAACAATTGGTGCAGAACTATGTGAACCGGGTGCGGGTAATGGGCATCCAGAACGCGGCCGTGCTGGTGGTGAATAATCAGACGGGTGCGGTCGAAGCTTACGTCGGTTCGGCGGATTTTCGGAATACAGGCGATGGTGGTCAGGTCGATGGAACGCGGGCGGTGCGGTCGCCGGGGAGTGCGCTCAAACCGCTGCTCTATGGACTTGCCTTCGACGCGGGCATCATCACGTCGAAGACGAAACTGAACGACGTGCCGACTAATTTCAGCGGCTACGAACCCGAAAACTATGACCGGCGATTCAACGGACCCGTCACGGCGGAGTTCGCGCTGGCCAATTCGCTGAACATCCCGGCGGTGAAGCTGCTGAAAGACATCGGTACGCCCGCGTTCATTGCCACGCTAAAAAAGGCGGGCTTTTCCACCATCGGGAAACAGTCAAAAGACCTTGGTTTGTCCATGATTCTGGGCGGTTGCGGGGTCACGCTCGAAGAAATGACCCGGCTGTACGTCGCGCTGGCCAATGGCGGAGCGGTGAAAGCGTTGCGGTATCAGGGGGTCGGCGATACCCCCCACCCCCTGAAGGGGGCTTTACGGAATTGGATACCGGTAGCTAATTCCTTGAAGCCCCCTTCAGGGGGTGGGGGGTATGCCGAAGCCATTCTCTCCCCCGAAGCGGCTTTTCTGGTGACTAATACGCTGGCCCAGATTACCCGGCCCGATTTGCCCAGCAATTTCGATAATAGCTATCACCTGCCGCGCATCGCCTGGAAAACGGGTACGTCCTACGGTCGGCGCGATGCCTGGAGCATTGGCTATAACCGGCATTACACGATTGGCGTGTGGGTGGGTAACTTTTCGGGTGCGGGCGTGCCTGAACTGAGCGGGGCCAACACGGCCACACCCCTGCTGTTTCAACTCTTTAACGCGCTGGATTATAACTCGGCGAACGGCTGGTTTCGCGCGCCCACGGAACGGTTGACAAAACGGACGATTTGTCCCGAAAGTGGTGACGTTCCCAATGACTTCTGCGACAACCGGACGCTCGATTATGCCATCGAAGGGGTGTCGCGGACGCAGCGGTGCCAGCACAAAAAGATGGTGTTCACGGATTCTGCCGGAACGGTTTCGTACTGCGCCCATTGTTTGCCCGACCGGGGTTACGTGACGAATGCCTACCCCAATCCGGCCCCGGAGGTGATTGCGTGGTATCAGGCAAAACGGTTGCCGTATGCCGCTATTCCCGTTCATAACCCGTCCTGTGAACGGCTGTTTACGGCGGCTGGGACGCAGAACGATCTAACCATTACCAGCCCAAGCGATGGCAGCACGTATTTTCTGGACGTGAAGCAGGCCACGCAGATGCAGCTCAGTTGTCAGGCGACCAACGACGTGCGGGCGGTGTTCTGGTACCTGAACGATAAACTGTACCGCAAAGCAGGACCGACCGAATCTGTGTTTTTTACGCCCCGTCCCGGTCGGCTGAAAATCTCCTGCGCCGATGACAAGGGCCGACACGCGGACGGAATCGTGCTAATCCGGCCTGAATAAGATTTTACGGTTTAATAATGTCAGGTGTCTGTAAAAATGCCCAACTTTCCGGCTGTTAACCGCTAACCAACTCAGTAAGACCAATGAAACACGTAGTCACACTTCTACTTTCTATCAGTTTATCCGTCGGTGCTTTTGCGCAGACAACGACCGGGCAGGACCCCACCGCCGTGACCACGGCATTCTTTAAAGCCATGCTGGACGAAGACGCCGGCAGCATCGACAAGCTGGCGACCGACGATTTTATGATCGTTACCAACGAGGGCACAACGGCCGATAAGAGTTTGCTGATGCAGGGTCTGAGCGGGGGCTACCTGACGATTGAAACGGGCGCTACCTCAAACGTGGCCAAGCCCCGGATCTACAACACCAATGCCGCCGTGGTGACAGGTAACTGGAAACAGAAAGGAAGCTTACAGGGGGCGGCCTTCAATAGTGAAGTGATTTTTACCGTCGTCTGCGCCAAAATGGGCAACGACTGGAAAGTGGCCAATGTGCAGTTCTCGTCCGTACCGAAGTAACTTGCCAGCCCGCCACTGTATTCGTGACAGAACGATGCCAATGATGTTCGTTTCTGGCTGCAACAGCTTCTGAGTCGATGCCGCCACGCACGTAAACCAGGCCCTTAATTAGTCACCGCTTTTTAGTGAGTTGACTGATTAAGGGCTTGTTTGTGAGAGGCTATTTCGGCAACTTTCCCGCCACTAAGCCCCTCACCATGACTTCCCCCGTTATCCTCCGGTTACTGCTCGTCAGCAGCTTTTTTCTGATCTTTACCCACTGCGCCCGGCTCTCCCTCAACGAAGTCGCCGTCGTAGGCCGCAACTTCGGCGATGAGGTGCAGCAGACGCAAAATCTTACCTTCACCTTCAATAAAAACGTCGGTTCCGCTGCGCATTTGGGCGAATGGGATTCAACGCAGTACGTCCGGTTTAAGCCCGCCGTGCGCGGTAAATTCCGGTGGACGGCACCCAACGAACTGGTCTTCTCGCCCACTGTAGCCTTCGACCCGGCTACGGACTACCGCGCCGAACTGACGAATGACGTGCTGAAAAACGGCGCGAATAAAGACCTGAAAGTAGCCTCGGACGAAATAGCCTTCCACACGCCGTACCTGCAACTGACGGGCGTAGAAACATGGTGGACCAAATCGTGGGAAACGGGACAGCCGGTGGCCAAATCGCGGCTCAACTTCAACTATCCCGTCAGTCCGGCGGAGGTAGGCGGCAAGGTGGACGTGACCAGCAATGGCAAGGCCGTAACGACGCAACTTGTGTCGTCGGATGCCGGGTCGGTCGTGAACCTGACGCTGGCCAATCCCCCGGCCGAGAAGAACGAACAGCCCCTGACCGTGAAAGTAGCCAGCGGAATCAAGGTGCCCAACACCAGCTACCAGAGTAAAGAAGCCATCGAGCAAACGACCACGCTGCCCTCGCGTTACCGCATCGACATCGCCGATGTGCAAACGGGGTTTGAGACAAACAAGGGCCAGGTTCGTGTCATCACGACGCAGGAGTTGCAGCCGGGTTCGGGGACGCCCGCCAACCTTAGTGCATTCTACACCATTCAGCCAGCCGTTGAAACCACCGCCGAACTGACCGAAAACGGCTTCATCATCCGGGGTAATTTCAACGAAACCGATACCTATGTCCTAACGCTGACCGATCAGATTCGGGGCGTGTTGAACACTAAACTTGACGAACCCGTTACGCGAGATCTGTTCTTCGGGAAGATGCCCGCCAGCGTGTCGTTTGCCAACAAAAAAGCCGTTTACCTTTCCTCAAAGGGCGGGCGCAACATCGGGCTGAACATCGTAAACGTGCCGAAAGTGCAGGTGAAAATTGCGAAGGTCTACGAAAATAATATCCTGCAATTCCTGAAAAACGGCCGCTACGAAGACTACTCCGAAACCGGCGACGGCGAATACGGTTCGGCTGGTACCTACTCCTACAACAGCGATGGCGACGATCAGTACAGCGACGTGCTGGTCGATAAAACCGTCGAAACAACCGATCTGCCCAATGTACACGGGGTATCGGCGCTGAACGTGTCGCTGCCCGACCAGCCCAACAACTTCCGGGGAATCTACCTGGTAACGGTCGGCTCCAAAGATCAGGCGTACCTGAGTGCGACGCAGTTGGTGTCGGTCTCGGACATTGGCCTGATTGCCCGCCAAACCGCCGACGAGGTGCTGGTATTTGCCAATTCTATCCGCACGGCCGAGCCGCTAAAAGACGTTGAAATCACCTTGGTCAGCAGCAACAATCAGTCGGTGTACACGCTCAAAACCGATGACAAGGGTGTGGCGAAGTTTGAAAAAGTAACGGAAAAAGCCCCCGGATTTACCATCGCCCTGCTCACCGCCCGCACCGGTTCGCCGGCCGCCGGGTCGCCGGCCGCTGGTACAACGGATAAACCCGACGATTTTAACTTTCTGTATCTGCCTGATACGGAGGTCGAAACGTCGCGGTTTGAGGTGGCCGGGAAAAGCGATAACCCCTCGGGGTTCGATGCGTTCATCTATGGTGACCGCAACATCTACCGGCCCGGCGAAACGGTTCATTTTAATACCGTCGTTCGCAAACAGACGTGGCAATCGGTCGGTGAAATTCCGGTGCTGATTAAAATTTTGATGCCTAATGGCCGCGAATACCGCTCGTTCCGCAAAACGACCAATGCGCAGGGAGCCGTCACCACCGACGTGCCGCTCGACCCGGCGGCCGTTACGGGCAGCTATAGCATCGAAGTGCTGAACGCCAATGATGTACTGCTGGCGTCGGAGTCCATCAGTGTCGAAGAGTTTATTCCCGACCGCATAAAAGTCGATGTGGCGACGGACCGGGCATTTTACCAGTCGGGCCAAACCCTTACCCTGTCCGCTACGGCCCTGAATCTGTTCGGTCCGCCAGCCACCGACCGGGCGTACGAGATCGAACTGCAACTCAAACGCAAGGCGTTCGCCCCGAAGGGTTTTGACGGTTACAACTTCTCGGTGCCGGGCGAAACGGCGTTTGAAAAGGATCTTCGGCAGGGGCGAACCAATGCCAACGGGCAGGCCACGGAGCGTTTCCCGCTGGCAGCTACCTACCAGGACATCGGCCTGCTGGAAGGTAAACTTTACGTGACGGTGTTCGACGAAAACGGTCGCCCCGTCAACCGGCTCTGGCGCGTCGACATTCTGACACAAACCACGTTCTACGGCGTTCGGCTGGCTGGTAATTACGTCACGACCAACAGCCCGCTGGCGGTAGATGTGGTGGCCCTGACCAAAGATGGCGCTTACCGAAACGGCGCGACGGCCACGGTCGAAGTGGTGCGGTTCGATTACCAGACCGTGATCGAGAAAAAGGACAACCAGATCAAATACACGACCAAACGGCGCGAGAAAATGGTCTACACCAACACGCTGACGTTCGGCAAGGGGCAGGCCGAGTTTAAATACGTCCCGACGGTGTCCGGCGAATACGAAATACGGGTAAAACGGCCTGGGGGAACGGGCTACACCGCGACTGAATTTTACGCGTATGGCTACGGCAACACATCGGCCTCATCGTTTGATGTCAGTTCGGAGGGGCAGGTGCTGATGGAATTCGATAAACCGGCCTATGCCACCGGCGACAAGGCGAAAGTCCTGTTCAAGGCCCCGTTCAACGGCAAATTGTTGGTCACCGTTGAGCGAAACCGGGTGATGGAATACCACTGGCTGACGACTGATAATAAGTCAGCCGAACTGAGTTTTTCGGTCGGCGCGGAACATTTACCCAACGTCTACATCACCGCCACGCTTATCCGGGCCATCGACGCGAGCAGTAATTTGCCGTTGACCGTTGCCCACGGCTTCGCACCGGTGATGGTCAGCGATGCCGATACGAAACTGCCCGTTACGATCACGGCGGTGACGCAGTCGCGCTCGAAAACAAAGCAGACCATCCGGGTGAAAACGGCCCGGAACGCACAGGTGACCATCGCCGTGGTGGATGAGGGGATTCTGCAACTCAAAAACTTTACAACGCCCGATCCACACGGCTATTTTTATCAGAAACAGGCACTCGAAGTCGGCAGCCACGATTTATACGCCCTGCTGTTCCCGGAACTGTCGCTGTCGTCGGCGTCGAGTACGGGCGGGGACGGCTACGACCTCGAAAAACGGGTGAATCCACTGACCAACGGCCGGGTAAAATTGGTCACGTTCTGGAGCAGCATTTTAGACAGCGGCATCAGCGGTGAGGCCGAATTTACCATCGACGTACCACAGTTTTCCGGCGATTTGCGGGTGATGGCCGTGGCTTATAAAGACAATGCTTTTGGGTCGGGTAGCAGCAACATGAAAGTGGCCGATCCCATTGTCATCAGTGCCGGGCTGCCCCGTTTCCTGACCCCCGGCGACGAACTCGAACTGCCCGTTAACCTGAGTAACACGACCAAAAAAGCCGCTCCTGTCACGGTAAAACTAAGCACAACGGGTCCGCTGTCCATCGTGACCGACAGCACCACAACGGCCTCGCAGCAACTGACCATTCAGCCGGGGCGCGAAAGCCGGACCACCTTTCGGGTGCGGGCCAATGGCCAGATTGGGCCGGGTGCAGTAACGGTAACGGTGAATGGCCTGGGTGAAAACTTTGTCGATAAAACGGAAATTACCGTTCGCCCGGCGGCTTCGTTGGTGAAAACGGCGCAGTCGGGCGTGATCGCGGGCGGCAGTACGCAATCCTTATCTTTTGCGACGGGGTATCTGCCCGGTACCGGCCGCACGTCGGTGAGCGTCAGCCGGTCGCCAGCCATGCAGTTTGGGCGGGAGTTGTCGTTTTTGCTCGGCTACCCGTACGGCTGTCTGGAGCAGACCATCTCGAAAGCGTTTCCTCAGCTATACTTCGCCGACCTGACCAGGAGCATCGGTGCCGCCAACACGTATTTCGTCCGGGCGGGCGACAGCGATTTGAACCCGGCTACGAACGTCCGGGCCGCCCTCCAACGCATCGAAGCCGCGCAACTTTACAACGGCTCGTTTGCGATGTGGCCCGGACAGGCCGATGCATCGGGGGTTACCTCGGCCGACAACTGGACAACTGCTTACGCCGTTCATTTTTTAAGCGAAGCGCAGCAGGCCGGGTATGAAGTGCAGGGTACGACGCTGAGCAAAGCCATCGACTACCTGACCATCAAAACCAATACCCCCGCCACCGAAGAAATCGTCACCATCGACGAAACGGGCAGTCGGATCGTGCGAAAAATTGCCAGCCGCACCAATCTATATGCCCTCTATACCCTCACGCTGGCCGGGAAACCCAACCGGTCGGCGATGAATTATTACAAAGCTAACGCCGGGTTACTGACACCCGACAGCCGTTACCTCCTGGCTTCGGCATTTTTCCGCATCGGCGACACGCGCAGCTACTCCGCCCTGCTGCCCAAGCGCTACAGCGATCAAACCACTGCACGGGAGAACGGAGGTAGCTATACGTCGCCCCTGCGTAACCTCAGTTTGACTCTGCTGACGTTGCTGGATACCGATCCCGACAACAGTCAGATACCCACGCTGGCCCGGCAATTATCGGCGGGGCTGAAACAGGCCGGTTACCTCAACACGCAGGAAGCTGCGTATGGTTTTCTGGCCCTCGGCAAACTCGCCCGTAAAACGGCGGGCAGCACCGCCACGGCAACCCTGCTGGCCGGTGGCAAAACCGTTGGCACTTTCACCGGGCCGGATTTGACCATTAAACGGTTGCCGCTCGGTCAGGCGGTGACGGTGAGCGCGAAGGGCAGCGGCAACGTGTATTATTTTGCGCAGAGCGAAGGTATTCCACAGTCGGGCGTGGTGGTGGAGGGCGATAATGGCCTGTTTGTACGCCGGTCGTTTTTGAACCGCGAGGGTCAGGTCGTGACCACCTTTAAACAGAATGACCTGATTGTTGTCCGAATCCGGGTGACCAGTACGACGGGGGTATCGGTAGAAAACGTGGTCATCACGGATTTGCTGCCCGCCGGTTTCGAGATCGAAAACCCGCGCCTGACCGAAGCGAGGGATATGCCCTGGATGGAGAAATCAACCAAACCCGATTATTTCGACGTGCGCGACGACCGGATCAACTTTTTCACCACCGCCAGTGCCGATCAGCGGACGTTTTATTACCAGGTCCGGGCCGTTTCGAAGGGGAAATTCGTGCTCGGCCCCGTCTCGGCCGATGCCATGTACAGCGCCGATTACCGCAGTTATTCGGGTGCCGGAACGATTCGTGTGGAATAAGCATCGGCAAAAGATTCCACACCCACTGTAGAACTCTATCCGTAGTGGACCCCGTCTGTAGGCCCAAACTGCCCAAAAAACGTGTTGGTACGCTTTTTGGGCAGTTTCGCGTGTCACTACGAAGAATTCACTCAACCAACGTTATGAAAAAGAGAACATGGATCGTCGGCGCAATGCTGGCGGCTACAATGGGATTAACCTCCTGCGCACCGGTCGAACGATTTATTTACGGCAATTCCAAGCCTGATAACCTCAGTCAGTCATCGGCGTCGGGTTCGCGCGACAGTAATTCATCGTCCCGCAACAGCTACACCAGTAGCAACGACAGCGATAGCCAGAACCGCCGACGGTCTTCGGACCCCTCGTCGGACATGAACGATCAGAGCAATAGCCGCCGGATGTCAAGTCAGGATCGGAACAGCGATCAGTCGCCAAACCGCTACAGCAGTTCACGTGACCGGTCGTACAGCAGCCGGGATAACCGCAACGATACGTCCGATCGCGACGGCAACAGCAACCTTTCCAGCAACAACGACCGCAATGATAACAATGACAGCTACCGCAGCCAGTCAGACCGCGATTCGTACAGTAGCCGTAGTAACAACAACCGCGACCAAAACCGTTACGACGACCGTAACGCATACAGCAGCCGCGATAGTTACAACGACCAAAGCAGCCGTGGCAATAGTGGTGACCGGGATAACAGCCGCTACGATGACCGAAATGCATCCGATAACCGGAGCAACGACAGCCGCAGCTACAACGACGACCGCAATACTAACGGCAGCAATCGGAATAACGGCAATTACGACGACCGCTATTCAAACAATCGCAGCAACAATAATAGCAACAGCGACCGGAGCAACAGCCGGTATGACGACCGGAGCAGCAACGGTGGCATGAATGGTATGTCGGGTTATCGGGACAATAGCAACGGCCGTTCCGACAACCAGAATCAGGACCGTTACAGCAACAACCAGTCGAACAATAATAGCCGGTACGACAATCAGAATCAGGATCGGTACAGCAATAACCGGAACGATAACCAGTCGAACGGCAACAGCCGCAACGACGACCGGAACAGCAGTTCGCGGTACGATAGCCAACCGAACAACAGCCGTAACGATTCGTCCCGTAGCAACAGCGATCAGAGCAGCAGCGACCGCAACGATTCGTCCCGCAATAACAATCAGGGCAACGGCGGGATGAGCAGCAATGGTGGCATGAACAACCAGGATAGCCGTCAGGATCGGAACGACAACATGCGTCAGGACGATTCACGGATGAACAGCCGCGACGACCGGAGTATGGATTCGCGCCAGAACGACGACCGCCGGAATCAGGGCAACGATCAGTACGCCAACGACCGTCGGCAGTTGACAGACGAACTCTCCGAGAGTCTGGACAAAATCGATAAGCAACTCGACAATGCCAAAGCTGACGTGAAAGGCGAAAGCAAAAAAGACAAGCAAAAGCGTGAGGACCTGGCGAAGGATCTTCAGGACAAGCGCAGTAAATTAGTGGATTCGTACTACCGGGTACAGCGGTCGAAAGAAGACGACTTTAAAGCGGCTCGTCGGGATGCGTACCACAATCTGGACGATGTAGAAGACGCGATGGGCAAGCTGAAAGACAGCGCCAAAGACGCGGGTAAAAATTAAGAGGAGGGTGATTTGAGGGGTAAGGCGAGGCTGGTGATAAACCGGTCTCGCCTTTTTTTGGTTGATTGGGGTAACGCTGGTCGCTTCACCCCCAATTCCTATGCCCCTGATTATACCTGTACACGGCAAAAATCCTCAATTCGGGGAGAGCTGCTGGTTTGCCCCAAATGCGACAATCGTCGGTGAGGTTACGATGGGCCGCGATTGCACGGTCTGGTTTAACGCCGTGGTGCGGGGCGACGTCAATTCGATTACCATTGGCGAACGGACCAACATTCAGGACGGGGCCGTGATTCACTGCACGTACCAGAAATTTAAAACGACCATTGGTGATTTTGTCTCCATCGCCCACAACGCCGTTGTCCACGGCTGCACCATCGAAGACCGGGTGCTGATCGGGATGGGGGCCATCGTGATGGATGGGGCCGTGGTGGGGTCAGGGTCCATCATTGCGGCCGGGGCCACTGTTACCCAAAATACGGTGGTACCGCCCGGCTCGGTCTACGCCGGTAACCCGGCGCGGCTGCTCAAAGCCGTCTCGCCCGAACTGGAAGAAGTGTTTATGCGCACGGCGGACAATTACGTCATGTATGCCGGCTGGTTTAAGTAGGTTGCGCGTATGGATGAGTTTCTGATTTATGGGCGCTTAGGCTTCGACCACATTACCGACCCGCGCGGCTACGACCATATCCTGTTTGTGATCGCCCTGTGCACCATTTACACGCTCCGGCAGTGGCGACGGGTATTGGTACTGGTC
>JBBQLG010000054.1:0-34895 GCA_038327655.1 Cytophagales bacterium | reverse complement strand
CTGCGGCAACGTTGCTCCCGTTTAGTTCGTTTGAGTCTATCGTTCTCTAAAAAACTGGATCGTCATGTCAACGCAATTAAGTTTATAGTGACTCGTTACAACCTGTCATTACAAGTTTAGGACTACCTAATTTCTTTATCACCGTTGGGTTGCTGCTTAGTCTCTGGCGGGTGGGTCTGGCGCAGTCTGCCACCACGGTCCCCGCCTACGAAAAGCGTAAACTGACCCTTGAGGAAGTCAACGTCGTATCGAGTTATTACCATCAGGAGGGAAACAATTCGGCGGTAACGGGTGGGGTCGGTACCGAAAAGCTGACCGACATCGCCAACGGCATCGACCTGGTCCTGAAAACCACCGACCGTTTGAACCGGCAGCATACGCTTGCCTTCGACCTGAACATCGACCACTACACATCGGCGTCGCAGGATAAAATTGATCCGCTGACGGTGTCGTCGGCCTCGCGCAGTGACACCCACATTTACCCGTCGCTGGCCTGGAGTGTCCACGACGACACGAAGCGGACGACGCGCGGCATTGCCCTCTCGTATTCGACCGAGTACGACTACAAATCCTACGGCCTGAACCTGAACTTCGCCAAAGCATCGGCCGATAATAACCGCGAAGTCAGTATAAAAGCCGGGGCGTACTTTGACACCTGGACGGTAATTCTGCCGTCCGAACTACGGCCCGAAGGCTACGGGTCCGGTGGGCAGGGCGATACCGATCCCGTTGCCCACAAACCGCGCAACTCCTATAACGTTGGGCTGTCGCTCTCGCAGGTGATTAACAAACGGCTTCAGGTGCTGCTTACCGTCGAACCGGCGTTTCAGCAGGGATTGCTCAGCACGCCGTTTCACCGGATTTATGCGCGGGACGGGTCCGAAACGGTCGAGCGATTACCTGGCAGCCGCTTCAAACTGCCCATTGGCCTGCGGGTCCATTACTTTGCCGGGGATCGGGTAATCCTGCGTACCTCGTACCGCTACTACGTGGATGACTGGGGCATGCAGGCGCACACGATCAACGTGGAGGCACCCATTAAGCTGACTTCATTTATATCGGTCAGTCCGTTTTATCGGTTCAGCCATCAGACGGCGGTGCGGTATTTTGCCCCCTACGGGCAGCATAATCTGACGGAGCCGTACTTCACCAGCGACTACGACATTTCGGGTTTCAACAGTCAGTTTCTCGGCAGCGGGTTCCGGGTGGCTCCGCCGGGCGGGGTGCTGGGTATCGGTCACTGGAAAAGCGCCGAACTGCGCTACGGCCATTACATCCGCAGCACGGGTATGGTCGCCAATAGCATCACACTGCTGGCAAAGCTGAAATGAAACCGGCTAAAGCACCGGTCGGCACCTAAATGATTCTGATCGGCACATTTAGCCGCGTTAAGTATTTATCTGTGTATTTATATTCCTGATAATCAGTATTATATGGACAGGGTGTTTATTTAACCATCAGAAAAAATAGCCCTATGGAGCGCAATGAATTCCTGAAACGAGGTTTTACCGGTTTGCTGGGTATTACGGCCATCGGCCCGGTATTGGCGGCCTGCAGCAAAGCATCGACCGTTGACCCTGCCAGTACATCTGGTACGGGTGCCGCTACCGGATCGGCCAATGGCACGGCCGCAGGTGGTTGTACCGTTACCCCCTCGGAAACGGAGGGGCCGTTCCCGACCAAAGTGCCGACCAATTTTGTGCGGAAAGACATTCGGGATGGGCGTACGGGCGTTCCCCTGTCCGTTGCTATTACCATAAAAAATGCGAACAGCAGTTGTGCCGCCTTAGCCGGTGCCTATGTCGATATCTGGCACTGCGACAAAGACGGCTACTACTCGGAGTACGGCGGCAGCGGCATGCAGAGCGTTAATTTGACGACCGTCGATTTTTTGCGCGGTCGGCAGACAACGGATGCCACAGGAACGGCTGGCTTTACCTCGATTTTCCCCGGCTGGTACTCCGGCCGTGCCCCCCACATTCACGTACACGTCTACAGCGCATCGGGCAAGTCGCTGTTGGTGACGCAGATTGCTTTTTCGTACGACACGTCCAACACCGTGTACACCACGGCGCAATCGGCGGGTTATACCAAAGGAACGCAGGATACCACCAACGAACGGGATAACGTATTCAGCGATGGGTTTACCAACGAACTGGCCACGGTTTCGGGTAGTGTGTCGGCCGGCTACACGCTGACGCACACGATTGTGGTCAGTGCCTGATTACCCGGCAACCACCACTATGACAAGCTACCGATGGCCGCACCCGCTGGCGCACAAATTTATCTGGCCGACGCCCGTGGCTGTTCCGAAACGGCGGGTAGCCGCAGTTACCATACGTTCAACGCCGGAGCGTACCGGGCTGAGGGGCGGGAGCCGTTCGGGGCACTGCATTTGCTAGACGATACCTGCCTGCGGGCCGAGGCCAGTCTGACCACATTGGTAGACGAACCGATGGTTGTCTGGCTGTTGCCGGTGGCGGGTGGTCTCGAATACAAGTGCCCGTCGGCGAGCGGATTTCTCGAACCCGGTCAGGCCGGGTGCTTCGTGCTGGCGACCGGCACCCGTTATACCGTCAGCAACCCCTATCCGTCGGCGGAAATAAACTTTTTGCAAATCGGGCTGGCCAACACTTTACCCGATTCAGTACCGGCATTTAGTCAGATTGCCTTCGATCTTTCGCAGAAGAACACACTGCTATCCCTCCTGGATGACAGCGTCAGCCACCAAACTGAATACCGGGTGTTTATTGGCCGATACGACGGTCGGCAGGAGGGTGGGTATCCGGTGAACCCGCCTGTATCCGGCCCGCTCCATGCTGTTTTCGTGTTTGTGGTGCAGGGTGCCTTTGAAGCCGCAAACCGCCTGCTACAGGAACGCGACGGGTTGTCGCTGTTCGATGCGCAGGCGGCCGTACTCGACGTTGAAGCCCTGTCGAACGATGCCATACTGATCCTGGTCGATCTGGCGGCTCTGCGTTAGTCATTCTTTCGGTATCAAACACTTCGTCCGGCGCAGCCTTACCGCTTGCTAAATCGCTGTCCGGTTCGCAGGAAGAAAAGTCACAATCCCACTAAGTTGATTGTAGGTAAACGTCGTTACAGGCCGGTTACACGGTAAGAAACGTGGTAGAACGGCCTGTTTTCAGGTAGTTTTACGCTAAAAGCAGCGGATTCGACATTTTATCTTTGGTCTTGTAATCAACCACTTACGATGTATTCCGACGAGTAAACTCACTATTCGCCAAACGCCCATGAAAAAACTACTCATCCTTTCCTCCGTGATCATTGCCTTAGCCGCGCTATCGTTTATTACCCCGCCCGATACGCTGGTGGGACGCTGGCAGAAGACGTATAGAGGTGTTACAGCGCTGGCTGCCTTTCGGACCAACAATACGTTCGATGTTTTCATGAACGGTAAGCTATTCACCAGCGGTAAATACACCGTCCGGCAGGATACACTTGCGCTGGCTGATGCCGGTTGCAATGCCGCTTATTACGGCACGTACAAACTTGGGTTTTTTGCGGGGGACTCGGTACGGTTCGTCACGATTCAGGATACCTGCGAAGGCCGAAAAAACACCATGCACAACGCGACGATGGGCCGGGTTAAGCCAGGCGAAGCCAAAGCAGCGAAGCCATGAAAGCGTACGGCTACTTCCTGACGGCCATTATAGTCTTTGTTCTGATCGGGTCTGCGTTCGTAACAGACGAGCCGACTGATAAAGCGGCCCTCGGCAAACGGCTGTTTTCCGATCCGATTCTGTCGCGCAACCGTACCATCAGTTGCGCCACCTGCCACCGGGAGGAATTTGCCTTTGCTGATACGTCGGTGGTGAGTGTGGGGGTGTTCGGCCGGAAGGGGAAACGCAATACGCCCTCAGCAATGAATGTGCTGTTGCAGAGCCGGTTCTTCTGGGACGGACGGGCCAAAACCCTCGAAGAACAGGCCCTGATTCCCATCGCCAACCCCGACGAAATGGACCTACCCATCGATGTGGCTATCAAACGGCTGAATACCAGTCGGCTGTACCGCGCGGAGTTCGGGCGGGTATTTGGTGAACTGCCCAATAAGAGCAACGTAGCAAAGGCAATCGCCGAATTTCAGCGAACGCTCGAAACGAATGAGTCGCCGTTGGACGATTGGCGGATGAACGACAACGAGACCGCCGTGAGTGAGTCGGCCAAGCGGGGTTTTGCCCTGTTCAACGGCAAAGCCAACTGCATACAATGCCATTTCGGGGCGAATTTCAATAGTTCGGAGTTTCGCAACATTGGTCTGTACGATGGTAAAACCCTGGCGGACAGCGGACGGGCGGCCATTACCAAAAAAGCGGCTGACCTGGGGAAGTTCAAGATCGGTCCCCTGCGCAACGTGGCCCTGACGGCCCCATACATGCACAACGGGATGTTCAAAACGTTGGACGCCGTCATTAATTACTACGACGATCCCGACAAGGTGGTGCCGAACGCGATCAATCGCGATCCGCTGTTAGCCAAACCCCTACAGTTAACGACTCAGGAGAAAACAGACCTGAAAAACTTCCTGCTGTCGCTAACCGACAAGCGGTTTGTGGCAAAGGTAACGGCTGTTCGAAAACGCAGCTAACGAAAAGGGGGCACGTAAACGCAACTCCTCTTTTTTGGGCGGAAGCTGACCGTCCGTGCCGGTGATGGTACGCCTTGATCGCCAATAAGATTCTCCGCGCTGTCAGGACAAAATAAGGCATGATGGTTCCGACGGTAAATAGCAGCCTGTGCGAGTTGTTTAACATTCGGTAAGGCGTTGGCGATCGGGTTGGTAACGGCTCCGGGGGGAGCAGACAACATACAGAGATGCTGTGCCAAACCACCGGCTGAACATCTTTACATGAACGTACTGCATTCAAAGACACAAACCGCCCGAACGTCAGCGTCGTTCGGGCGATTTTATCTGAGTCTGCTTCGCCGATTACCAGCGGAAACCCAGCGTAGCCGATACTTGCCGGGGCGCAATGGGGTTTACGCTGTTGTCGTCGTGGACGTAGTAACTCAGCACGTTGAATACGTTCGAGAGCTTCGTGCGGAGTGAGAAACGGCCCGCGCCATACCCTACCGACAGATCGACCTGCGTGAAACTCGGTACCGGCATGAGTCGGTAGGTGTCATTAGCCACCGTGACGCGGGTGGAGCGGCCCGCCACGCGGTCGCCGGTGTAGAATGTGGTGATCCCGGCGTTGAAACCCCGGAGCCGGGCCGGCGCGTAGTAAAGACTGATGTTCGCCGTGTTTTTCGGGTTGTACACCAGCAGACTGCCCACCACGTAGGTGTTGCTCTTCGTGTATTTGGTCTGGTTGTAGCTGTAGCCGCCAATGAACGAGAAGCCCCGGTACGATTTGCTTTTCAGGTCTATTTCAACCCCCCGGCTTGTCACTTCTCCGGCCAGCTCTTTGATGTTCGTGTTCGTATTACCGTTGGCTAAACTCGTCTGCGCCAGGTTGCTGTTCACGATCTGATACGCCGTCAAGTTGGCCGAAAACAACCCGCCAAACAGATCATTCTTGATGCCCGCTTCGTACTGGTTGATAAACGACGGCGGCAGGGCGTTACCTGTCACGTCGACACCGGTGTTGATGTTGAACGAGTTGGCATAGCTCACAAACAGCGACGTCATCTGCGTGGGCTGATACACAATCCCGAAACGGGGCGTAAACGCATCGGCATAGCTGTAGGTCGAGGCCGTTTTGCCATCGGCATAGGTCAGGACGTTGCTGCCGGTTTGCTGGTAACTCCACCGGACACCCGCCAGCACTTTCAGCTTCTCCGAAATGCTCAGCAAATCCTGTACGTACACGCCTGCCCGGTCGATGGGGGCTTTGGTCAGCGTTCGGGTGGTGAGGGTGGGAATGTCCGTCCGTTGGCGGTATTTGTCTAAGTTGAAAACGTTGATGGTATCGTAGACATTGACGGGGTTATACGCCGTGGTGTTGGTGCGGTACTGGTCGGCGTCGGCTCCAAACAGCAGCGTGTGTTTGATGCGACCGGTGCTGAACTGACCCGTTAAATCGACCTGACTGACGTAGTATTTTTCGGCTACCGACGTGCGTTGTAACCCCCGCACCCAGTCGCCGTCGGTTTTAATGAACTGGCTGTTGCCGTTGGGCCGCTGATTGGCGAACAGGTCACTGCTGTAATCCTGCATCGCGCCCGTCGCCCGTAATTGCCATTGCTGATTGAAGCGGTGCGTCAACGTCGCCGACGCGCTGCTCTGATTCAGGTGGTTATAGCTCCACGACACGCCCGGGAACCGGCTGCGCGGAATATCGGCAAGGACGTAGTTGATGGCACCGGTGCCAAAGTCGGCGGTGCGGTTGTCTTTCAGATAGTCTGCTTCGAGAACGAGGTCGGTTTTGGCGTTGAGTTTGAACAGGAGGGAGGGATTCACGTAGACGCGTTCACTGCTGACGTGGTCGCGAAAACTCTGGCTGTTTTCGTACGTGGCGTTGAACCGGCAGGCCACCCGCTGACGGTTGCCGATGCCGCCGTACACGTCGATGCTCGGTTTGTAAAATCCGTAGCTGCCGACGCGCATCGTTACCTGACCGCCCGCATCGAAGCGTGGTTTTTTAGTGACTAAGTTGATAACGCCCCCGGCGGCCACGTTGCCGAACAGAATCGCGCTGCTGCCTTTGATCACTTCTACCCGTTCCAGGGCACTCAGTTCGGGCATGGCTCCGTTGTTGAAACGGGTACCGTTCTTAAACGTGTTGCTGCTGTTGAAGGCAAATCCCCGCCCGGCAATTTCTTCCTGACTGCCGCCCGTGGTGCCCATCACGTACACGCCGTTTACGTTCATCAGGGCGTCGCTCAGGCGCAGGGTTTGCTGCCGTTCCAGAACCTCCCGTTCCACAACGGCGATACTCTGCGGCAAATCCAGCGGGCGAATCGCGATTTTACCAATCAAGACCGGCTCCTGATTGGGACTTTTTACGCCTTTTACCGCTACTTCGGTCAGTTGGCTGGTGCTCTCGGTAATGATCAGATTCACCTCCGTCGACTGGCCATCTGCAATGCTCACGGTTTGTTCCAGCATCTGTAACCCCACGCCCGATGCCCGTAATGTGTGCTGACCGGCAGGAATGCCCTTCAGGATAAAAATGCCCTCTTCGTTGGCGGTAGCACTTTTATGGAGGTCACGGATGGTGAGTCGTATAAAGGGTACCGGTTGTCCGTTGGCCGTGCGGGCCACCCCCCGCAGCGTGCCGCCGGGCTTACCATCAATGGGATCTTCGGCCCGTACAGGCACGTGAAGCGTGAGGAGGAAAAGAATCAGAACGAACGGTTGTATGAATGGGCGCATAACGGCTCTTTGTTATTTAGAATGATTATCGACAGCGCAAAGGTGTGGCTTGTTTAGAATAATTCAAAATAACTGGGCCGAATAAGGCGTATTTATCTCGTTTGTCAGTGTGAGTGGCTGAAAACCAACCTGATATAATTCTGTAGGAAAATGGGCTAAAAGATGGTTTAAGACGGAAATGCCTTTTTTTAATATGTTTTTAATGTAAATATTACCCGGTTGTGACGCGGTGCAAGGCAGTGTTAAGGTTGTGTAATGCTTAGCCCGGACGACTACGGGCCACCGGTTAATCGGCTTACTTTTGCGGCATCAACCGACCCTGCCCATGAAGAAAATATCCGTAGCTGTTCTGTTAATCAGTGCATTAACTGTAACAGGCGTAATGGCTCAGTCAACGCCAGCGTACCAGTTCATCAAAAAAATCAGTTTGCCGACCGGCGATGGCAAGTGGGATTACCTGAAGATGGACGGGGAGCGCGAACGGCTGTTCGTTTCTCACTTCGACCGGGTGCACGTAATCGATTTGAATACAGACAAGCCCATCGGCGAAATCACCGGGCTGAAGGGAGTACACGGCATCGGGCTGGCCAAAGACCTCAATAAAGGCTACATCACCAACGGCGCGGATAACACCGTCACCGTCTTCGATTACAACACGTTCAAGGTCCTGCAAACGATTCCGGTAAACGGCAAAAAGCCGGATGCGGTAATGTACGACAAGGCCACGAAGCAGATTTTTGTCTTTAACAACGGCAGCGGCAGTGCCACCGTGATCGACGCGACGACGGACAACGTGGTGGGTAACGTCGAGATGGGCGGGGCACCGGAGTTCGCTGTGGCCAACGAGAAGGGCAGCATCTTCAACAACAACGAGGACACAAACGAGATTTTTGAGATCGACGCCAAAACGCTGAAAGTCAAAAACAAATACTCGCTGGCGCCCAACAAAGTACCAACCGGCCTGACCTATGATGCCGCTACTAACCGCCTGTTCTCGGTCTGCCGCGATCCGAAAACGTTGGTCGTGATGGACGCGTCGACTGGTAAAATCGTGCAGACGCTGCCCATTGGTGGCGGTGTGGATGCGGTGGTATTCGACAAGGAACTGAAAGTGATTATGACCTCCAATGGCGAGGGCAACGTCACGATGGTACATCAGGATTCACCGGACAAGTACACCATTGTGCAGACGCTGAAAACCCAGCCGGGCTGCAAAACGATGGTACACCGGGGGACGACACACCGCATTTACCTGAGCGGAGCCGACTACCAGGCCGACGGTAAAACCCCCGCACCCGGCACGTTTGGCGTGTATGTGTACGGCCCGGCTGCCAACTGATTCAAAAAATACGCTCAGATAACTCAGCTTGATTTCTTGTTGCAAAGCTTTTTTCGGGGCTTGTCAGGCCGCGCTTTGACCAGCCGTACGATTGGCCACACCCATTCGGCCTCCGCTTCATTGAGCAACGAATCATAGTCGGCAACCAAACCGCGTAAAAACTGCTATCAATATGAAACGACACCTACTTTTTCTGCTGTTTTCCCTGCTCGCTATTGGCGCAGCGATGGCCGCTCCGGTACGCGGCACCATCACCGACGCCCGCACCGGCGAATCGCTCGTGGGCGCGTCGGTACTGCTGATAAATACGCGATACGGGGCTACGGTTGGGCTGGATGGCAGTTACCTGATCAAAGACGTACCCGCCGGACCGTACAAACTCGCGGTACGCATGATCGGCTACAAAACGGTCGAACAGGACATTAGTGTTGGGACGGCTACTGTTACTAAGAACATTACACTGGCCGAAAGTGGCAGCGACCTGAGCGAGGTAGTAGTGACCGGCAAAGGCGAGCGGGAGAGTGAAAGCAGTACCCGAAAAACCGAGCAGAAGGCCGATAACGTCCTGAATATCATTGGTGCCAAAGCCATTTCGCTGCTGCCCGATATTACCGTAGCCAACGTGTTGCAGCGCGTATCGGGCGTGTCGGTGGTGCGCAATGCCACCGGCGACGGGCAGTTTGCCGTGATCCGTGGTATGGACCGGCGGTATAATTACACGCTCGTCAATGGCATCAAAATCCCCTCGCCCGACAACAAGAACCGCTACGTGCCGATGGATATTTTTCCGGCGGATTTGCTCGAACGACTCGAGGTAGTGAAGGCCCTCACGCCCAGTATGGAAGGCGATGCCATTGGCGGGGCCATGAACATGGTTATGCGCTCGGCTCCCGATTACTTAGTCGTCAACGCAACGGTGTCGGGTGGATATAGTCAGCTACTTGCTACCCGTCCGTTTTCAGGATTCGGCGCGTCGAACATCAATTTCAAGTCGCCGTCGGAGGTGGCTGGCAGCAATCTGTACGCGGCCAAACCATCCGATTTTTCGCTGCAAACGGCGCAATATCAGGACGTAAAAGTGCCCGTAAACAGCTTGCTGAGCCTGTCTATAGGTAACCGGGTGTTGAACAAGCGGCTGGGTTTTCTGGTCGGCGGCTCGTATCAACACACGTACCGGGGCAGCGAGTCGTCGTTTTTGCGGCTCTACGGACAACCCGCCCCCGACCCCGTACCGAACACGCCCCAGTTTGAGTTTGTCGAGAAGCGCAGCTACTCCTATGAGCAGGCGCGGCTGGGCCTGAACCTCAAAACGGATTACGTTTTCAACGCCAATAACCGGCTCAGCCTGTACGGACTGTTTATGCAGTTGGACGACAAGCAGCACCGCACCGTACTGGGTAATCAGACCGTTCAGATTGGCGACGTAACCACCACCAACCGCTCGGTGTTTCGGCGGCAGAACATCGAAAACGTGACCCTCCAGGGAGACCATACGCTGACCGGGAAGCTGAAACTGAACTGGTCGGCGGTGTATTCGCTGGCCAAAAGCCAGACCCCTAACTGGACCGACCTGTCGGTAACGAGCCGCACGGCAGTAGGGCCGGACGGAAAAACGCCCCAGGTGACGCGCTACATCGACAACATAAGTTACATCTGGACCCGCAACAACGACCGCGACCTGGCCGGTTACGCCAACCTGAGCTACGCGCTGCAACCGGGTATCGAGTTATCGGTGGGGGGGATGTACCGCGACAAAAACCGCGATAACTACTACAACGACTATCAACTGGCAACGGTGCTTCCCGGTGGCGACCGGCAGGTATTTACGACCATCGACAAGGCCATTTTCTCGTTCCGACCCGAATCCTACGCCTATCCCGACAGTACCAACGCCAATAATTACATGGCCAAAGAACAGGTTGGCGCGGGTTACGTTCAGGGCAAGTACGACCGGGGTAACTGGCAGATTCTGGGCGGGGTGCGGGCCGAAAACACCCACCAGTCCTACGTATCGCAACTTCCCGTTACGGCCATCGGCAAAACCGGTTCCATCAGTTACCTGGACATTCTGCCGAGTCTGCACCTCAAATACCGGCTGTCGGCCCGCGAGAACCTGCGGCTGTCGTATTTCCGGGGCATCAGCCGACCGGGGTATTTTGAACTGGTACCGGCCTCGTTCCCCGGCGACTTTTATACCGAGTCGGGCAATTTTAATCTCAAACACAGCGTGGCCGATAACATCGACGCCCGCTACGAATTCTTCCCGCGCGGCAGCGAGCAGTTGCTGGTGGGTGCGTTCGTGAAAAACATCCAGAATCCCATCGAGTACGGTTTCAGCGACCTGGCGCAGAATAACATCGTCTATCAGCCCATTAACTACGGCAACGCGCTGAACTACGGGGCCGAACTGGTGTTTTCGCGCTACATCAGCAACTGGGGCGTATCGGGCAATTACACCTACACGCACTCGCGCATCACGACTACCAAGCGCGTGTATGGCCGTGATGCCAATGGTAGCACGGTGGTTACGAACGAGCAGCAAACCCGGCCGTTGCAGGGGCAGTCGGACCACATCGCCAACCTGTCGCTGATTTATAAAAAGGCGGGTTTCGACGCGCAGTTGGCCTGGGTGTATACCGGCAAGCGCATCAACATCGTATCGGCCTACAAAGACCTCGACTACTGGCAGCGCGGCACGTCGCAGGTCGATTTTTCGGCGGAGAAACGCTTCGGGGGCGGTCGGTTCAGCGTGTTTGCCAAGCTGACCAACCTGCTCAACAACCCCATCATCGTGGATATTCTGCGGCCCAACACGCTGGTTGGCTACCCCGACCAGAATAGTAAAAACCGCATTACGGTGCAGAAAGATGTCTTTAACCAGACCTATCTGCTGGGGTTGCGCTACAAACGCTAATCATCAACAGATCAATTAATTACCTAATTTTTACTCAAAATCCAATGCAAATGAAACGTCAGATTCAGGCAGGCTGGTTAGCCGCCATCGTTATTACCGGCCTGTTTGCCGGCCTGCTGGGATGCAGCAAATCGGAAAGTGTACAGGTATCGGCACCGCTGTATCAGGTAGGGCAGGCCGTGAGCACCTCGACCCCGCTGAAAGGTTCGATTAAGGGCACCCTGAAAGCCGACTCGACCTACAACGTCACCGGCGACGTGTTTATCAACGAAGGCGACACGCTGCTGATTCAGCCCGGTGTCAAAGTGCTGTTCGATGGCAAAGGCACGTGGTATTTCGTGGTCAAAGGGTCGCTGCTGTCGCTCGGCACCCAGGCCAAGCCGATCTTCTTTTCGGTGCCCAGTTCGGTGGCCGTCAAGAACGAAACGCTGGGTTCCGACCCCACCACCGACCCGGCCTACAAGGGTTTCTGGGGCGGTATTGCGGGCGAAACGACGTTCAAAAACATCATCATCAAATGGACGCACCTCGATTTTGGCGGGGGTAAACTCGGCACCTCACCGGTATCGTTCCTGGCCAACGGAGCCAACGCCTACACACTGACATCTAAAAATTCGGATGGCGTTGTTGTGCTGGAAGATTCGTGGGTGTATGGCTGCATCGACGACCCGTGCCGTCCGTTCGGGGGTAAGTACAACATCATGCGGAACACCTTCGAGAAGTGCGGCTTTACCGGGGGCGAAGCCTTCAACATCAAAGGCGGCACGGTGGGTAACTTCGCCTACAACATGATTATCGGGATGGCCACGAATGGTCCGAAAGCGTCCAACGACGGGCAGGCTCCCAACCAGCCGCAGACCAACATCCTGATGTACAACAACACGATGGTGGCCAATGGTTACCGTCGGTCGGCCGACGGACGGGGCGGTTCGCTTAACTTCGAGAACGGCGCGAAGGGTGGTTTTTACAACAACCTGATGGTGGATAGCAAGTATGGCCCGCGCATTGTGGGTGCCACGGCGACCTATTCGGGCAACGCGCTGGTCGTGGCCGACACTGCCAACATCAAGTACGGCTATAACTACAACTACGTCGATTCGCTGAAGATGGCCAACCAGATTTATCCGGTGGGTTTCACGACCAAACCACAACCTACCGACATCCCGACGCCATCGACGTTTTTGCCCGCCGGTTATAAAGTTGGTCAGGTGTACGACGGCTCGGCCGTGGTGGGTAAAAACAACCCGCTGTTCGTGAATTTCCCGCTGCCCTACGTAGCCTCGAAGCGAGTAGCCGACGCCAGCTTTGTTGGTAACTTTAACTTCCGGTTACAGCCCACCTCGCCCGCTTTGGGAAAAGGTACCACGAGCTTCACCCCGTTGTCGGTGGTGCCGGTGAATGCAAACTTTGGCTCGACAGAAATCACCCCGCCGAGTACCGACATGGGTTGCTACCCCGCCAATGGCAAAGGTAACCTGCACTAAAGAAACCGTAGTCTGAAACAGACGCAGAAAAGGCCAATTCGTACGCTCGGGTTGGCCTTTTCACTCGTTTACCCCACGTTCTCCATGAAAGCCACCTTCTCTGTTCTCCTGCTGCTGCTAACCGTACAAATCGGCTGTGCACAGACCGGCAGCGACCCGTTTGTCGCCAAACCGTACCTGCAAATCGGACGGAATCCATCGCCAACGTCGCTGGCATTGCTCTGGCACGTGCAGTCTGATACCGACCTCAACTGGGCGGTGGAATACCGGGCCGATGCCAAAAGTAACTGGACCAAAGCCGCAGCACCCACGAATGTTCGGGTAGCCGTAGCGGGCGTGGCACCACACCGGGTATTTGAAGCCGCGCTGACGGGGCTGAAACCGAATACGACGTTTACATACCGGGTACTGAAAAATGGTACGCCGGTTTTCTCCGCCGACGGGCAGGCTCCGCGCACGGCCGACAAACCCTACCGGTTTGTGGCCTTCGCCGACATTGGGGCCGAAACCGTTGACCAGAAAAAATTAGCCGCCCGTGCCTATCTCGTCAAACCCGATTTTGTGGTTGTGCCCGGCGACATCGTTTACGAACGCGGCCGGATTGACGAATACCGCACCAAGTTCTGGCCGATCTATAATGCCGATAAAACGGACGACAACGGGGCACCGCTGCTGCGCTCGGTGCCGATGATCTGCGCGCCCGGCAACCACGACACCGACACCCGCGACCTCGACAAATTTCCCGACGCGCTGGCCTATTTCTACTACTGGAGTCAGCCGCTCAATGGGCCGCAGGGCACCGAGGGCGGGCCGCTGGTGCCCACGCTTACGGCCTCGACCGACAATCGGGCGGCTTTTATGCAGGCCGCCGGTGATGCTTACCTCAAGATGGCAAACTACTCCTTTGATTACGGCAACGCCCACTGGACGGTAATCGACTCGAACCCGTACGTCGATTTTACCGATAAAGCGTTGCAGGACTGGGTGGCGGCTGATCTGGCGAAAGCAAAGGACGCCACCTGGCGGTTTGTGATGTATCACCACCCCGGTTTTAACTCCTCGCGCGAGCATTTCGAACAGCAGCACGCCCGCCTGTTGTCGCCTGTTTTTGAGGCTGGCAAGGTCGACGTGGTGTTTAACGGGCACGTACACAACTACCAGAGGTCGTTTCCGCTAACGTTTGTGCCGGATAAAAAAGGAACATTAATGGTGGGGGGTAAGGATAACAAAACCGTTCGGGGACGGGTTGTGAACGGGCGATGGACGCTCGATAAAACCTTCGATGGCACGACCAACACTACCCCCAAAGGGATCATTTATCTCGTGACGGGCGCCGGTGGGCAGGAACTCTACAATCCCGAACAAAACGATGATCCTGATTCCTGGCAGAAATTCACGGCCAAATTTTACTCAAATGTCCACTCGCTGACCATCGTCGATATGGATGGTAAGAGCATGACGGTGAAGCAGGTGGACGTAGACGGTAAGGAACTGGACTCGTTTAAAATCACGAAATAAAGATCAGGTGAGACAACCGCTTTCCCGCTTTTTGAAACGTCCCCGGCCACCTGATCGGGGACGTTTTGCGTTGTACGTGTTTGCGTTGGTTTACGCACCGGGCTTGCCAAGCTGATAAGGAGTTGTAATTTTGGCCTTACGCACTACACTCCTTATTCGACCTGTTTCATGCCAGAGATTTTCCGAGTATTTGGCTTCCGTTTTTTATTTTACAGTAATGACCACTTGCCCATTCATGTCCACGTTCGAAACAGTGACGGCGAAGCCCGGTTTTCCATTAACCCCGTGCAGTTGTTGGATAATCGTGGCATGAAATCCAAAGACCTCAAAATTGCAGAGGGTTTGATCGAAGAAAATGAAGACATTATTGAACAACGCTGGAAAGAGTTTTTTCAGCAATAATCTTTCCTCAATGAACACCGACACATTTACGGCCCGGCGGGTTTGGTTCGATGATGTTCGCGTTTATGTTGAACTAAACGATGGGCGGGTGGTAGGCAGTCCAATAGCTTGGTTTCCCCGTTTGCAGCGAGCTACACCTGAGCAGCGAAATAGATTTGAACTGGTGGCTGGTGGGTACGGCATCCATTGGGATGAATTGGATGAGGACCTGACAGCGGGCGGATTTTTGACATTTTCCCGATAAATACGAATCAGGCAATAACCCCCGGCAGCGACAGACGCTTAAACCTTTTTTAATAAACAGATATGACCACCCAATTCGACTCCCAGACCCAGCACCGCATCGACCAATGGCTCGGTGGCAATTACGATGCCGATTCCAAAGCCACCATTCACGCCCTGATGGATGCAGATAACACCGCCGAACTGACCGACTCCTTCTACCGCGATCTCGAATTTGGTACGGGTGGCCTGCGCGGGGTAATCGGCGTGGGGTCCAACCGCATGAACCGCTACACCGTCGGCGCGGCCACGCAGGGATTCGCCAATTATTTAAACGAAGCCTTCCCCAACCAGGCCGTCAGCGTGGCGATTGCGCACGACAGTCGCCGGATGAGTCCCGAATTCGCCCGCATTGCCGCCGATATTTTTTCGGCTAACGGCATTAAGGTTTACCTCTTCAGCGACCTGCGCCCCACGCCCGAACTCTCGTTTGCCATCCGCCAACTGGGGTGTCAGGGGGGCGTTGTGGTGACGGCGTCGCACAACCCGCCGGAATACAACGGCTACAAAGTGTACTGGGACGACGGCTCACAGGTAGTATCTCCGCACGATGCCGGGATTATTGCCGAGGTGGCTAAGGTGACCTCGGTCGATGACATCAAGTTTGCCGGGGTTCCCGAAAAAATTCAGCTTATCGACGAAGACATCGACGCGCCCTATGTAGCGCGGGTAGTGGCCAATTCGATTAATCCCGATGTGATCAAGCGGCAGGCTGATCTGAACATTGTCTACACGCCGATCCATGGAACGGGCATCACCTTAGTACCCCGGACGCTCAAGGATTTAGGGTTTACGAACGTCCATATCGTGGAGCAGCAGGCAAAACCGGACGGCAACTTCCCGACCGTTAAATCGCCGAACCCCGAAGAGCGCGACGCCATGCAATTAGCCCTTGATCTGGCAAATTCCCTCAACGCCGACCTTGTGATGGCTACCGACCCCGACGCCGACCGCGTGGGCGTGGGTGCCCGTAACCACCACGGCGAGTTCGAGTTGCTGAACGGCAATCAGGTCGCCAGTTTGCTGATTTATTACCTGCTCCGCGCCTGGAAAGAAGCCGGTAAACTGACGGGTAAAGAGTTCGTGGCCAAAACCATCGTGACCACCGACCTGATCGACAAAATCTGCGCCAATAACAACGTTACGTGCTACAACACCCTGACCGGTTTCAAATACATCGCGGCTGTGATTCGTGAATTGGAAGGCAAGGAGCAGTTTATCGGTGGGGGCGAGGAAAGCTACGGCTACCTCATCGGCGATTTTGTGCGCGACAAAGATGCTGTTGCCAGTTGCGCCATGATTGCCGAACTAACGGCCTACGCGAAAGACAAGGGCCTGAGCCTGTTCGATTTGCTGATGGAGATGTACCAGCAGAACGGTTTCTATTACGAAGCGATGGTATCGCTGACCAAAAAAGGCAAAGAAGGTGCCGAGCAGATTCAGCAGATGATGGCCGACTTCCGGGCCAATCCGCCCCGGATGATTGCCGGGTCGCGGGTGCTGCGCGTGGACGATTACGAAGCCCTGACCCGCCTGCACCTCGACACGAACGAAACAACGGGTATTTTGTCCGGCAAGCTCGGCATCGAAAAATCGAACGTGCTGCAATTTTTCACCGAAGACGGCACCAAGGTATCGGCGCGGCCATCGGGCACGGAGCCAAAGATCAAGTTCTACGTCAGCGTAACCGAGCCGCTGACCCATAAAGACGCGTTCGACGAAACGTATGATCAGCTCAAGGCCAAGGTGCAGCGGGTGGTCGAGGATCTGGATTTGAAATAAGCGTGTGTTCAGCCCAAAGGGTGACAGATACCCTATCTTGACGATGGGGCATTTGTCACCCTTTCGGCTGACGGTAACTGGGCCTCACCCGTCTTATCGTCCGAGACTATTCGTTATCTTTGTTACGATAAATAAATCGTATCTCGCTATGCTTTCTGACCATGACGCTTCATTTCCGGCAGCTTGACGAACTCGACGACGTAACCCGGCAGTTACTGGCCGAGGGTGGTTCGTTACCCGTCTGGCTGTTCGAGGGCGAAATGGGCGCGGGCAAAACGACGCTCATCAAGGCGTTGTGCCGGGGCTTGGGTGTGGTGAGTATGGTACAAAGCCCCACGTTTTCACTGGTAAATGAGTACACGACCCGCACCGGCGAGTCGATCTACCATTTTGATTGCTACCGGCTCCGCAACGAGGCCGAAGCGCTGGACATCGGGATAGAAGAATACTTCGATTCGGGGGCACAGTGCTTCATCGAATGGCCCGAACGCATCGAATCGCTCTGGCCGCCAACCTATTACCGTGTACAGATTGCGGCCGACATCACCGGCCGCCGAACCGTTACTACTCAGATCGTTTAGCCGTTAGTGGTTAGTGGGCAGTGGTTAGATTCATCCATGAGCTGCTAACCACTACTGGCTGACTACTACCTACTACGCATGACCGGATTTGGAGAATTAGCCAGGCAGACCCAATCAGCCCTGGCCACGCAGGAAGCCCCGCTGGCGGTGAAAGCTGATAAAAACAGCCTGCTGATCGGTTTGCCGAAGGAAATATCCTTACAGGAAAACCGCATCGCACTCACCCCCGAAGCGGTGGCCATTCTGGTGCGCAACGGCCATAACGTCGTCTACGAAAAGGGCGCGGGTGTCGGGGCAAAATTCTCCGACAACGACTACAGCGAAGCCGGGGCACAGGTAGTGTATTCGCCACAGGAAGTGTACGAAGCCAACCTGATTCTGAAAGTCGAACCCCTGATCGACGGGGAATTTGACTACATAAAGTCGGGCAGTACGCTAATCTCCGCCATTAACTTACCGGCCCACGAGCGGAGTTATTTCGAGAAGCTGAACGATAAAAATATTACCGGTCTTGGCTACGAATACATTGAAGACCAAGCCAATGGCTTACCGGTGATTCGGTCGATGAGCGAGATCGCGGGCAGTGCCGTGATGCTTATCGCGGGCGAATACCTCAGCAATGCCAGCAACGGCCGGGGTATCATTCTGGGCGGCATTACGGGCGTTCCCCCCACTAAAGTCGTCGTGCTGGGTGCGGGTACCGTCGCCGAATACGTAGCACGGGCCGCGCTGGGCATGGGTGCTGATATCAAGGTATTCGACAAGCACCTCTACAAACTGCAACGCTTCAAATACGCCGTCGGCCAGCAGGTCTACACGTCCATCATCGACTCCGACACCCTCGGCGAAGCCATCGAACGCGCCGATGTGGTGATTGGGGCCATGCGGGCCGAGGAGGGACTGAGTCCGGTGGTGGTGACAGAAGAAATGGTTGGCCGGATGAAGCCCAACTCCATCATCATCGACGTCGCCATCGACCAGGGCGGCAACTTTGAGACCTCACGCATGACGACGCACAAGGTACCGACGTATAAAGTGCATGAAGTTATCCACTACTGCGTGCCCAACATTGCGGCCCGCGTGGCGCATACGGCCAGTATTGCGCTCAGCAACGTATTTCTGCCGTTTCTGCTCCAGACGGGTACCATTGGTGGTATTGAGGAGATGATGTACGCGAACCGCTGGTTCATGAAAGGTGTTTATTGTCACAAGGGTACGCTGACCAACCCGTACATCGCCCGCAAGTTTTCGATGCGCTACAAAGACCTCGAACTCCTGCTGGCCGCCCGGTTTTAACTATAGTGGTCAGTCGGTAGTGGTTAGATGCGAGTCACTAAACACTAACCCCTGATGACTAATTACTGACCAAAATGATTAACAACAGCAACGAAAATACCATCCTCGACGACGCTAATTCCTACGATGTCAATCAGCAGTTGATGGGCATTGTCTCCTCCGATTTTGTGCTCGTGGCCGACCAACTCAAAGAAGCCTCGTACCAGATCAGGAAGCGGGGTTTTTCGGAATATCCCGTTTTTGTGGTCACCCGCGATGCCAACGTGCCCATCGGACAGCTTCTGTTCGGTAAAAACGAGGTTAATGGCAATTCCTGGGACTACCGGGCGTCGTTTATGGATGAGTTCATCCAGCGCGAACTCATCGGCGAGGACTCGTACGAATTATTCAAGGAACACTACAAAAATCCCGACGAATACGCCTGTCTGTTTGTTGTTGCGGGCGACTTCACCGGCTTCATTTACATCCCTTTTCCGGAGGATTGAGGTATGCATTTACAGGGCACACAACTTAACACTATTCAGGAGTACTTTATGGATAAGCCGGTCATCAAAGCTTATCTGTTTGGTTCCTATGCCCGTGGTGAAGCGACTGAAACGAGCGATGTCGATTTATTAGTAGAATTAGACTATTCTCAGCACATTGGCTTCGGTTTTTCGCTGATGAAGCTCGATCTGGAAACACAATTAAAAAGGCCTGTTCACTTACTATCGGAGCAGGCTGTTTCTGCCTATATCAAACCTTTCATCGACCATGATAAACGACTGATCTATGAAAGGAGCAATAGGAGATAAGCAAAGGCTGCTGCATATCATTGATGCCATCACCGAAATAGAACAGTACACCAGCGGTCAGGAAATCGATGCGTTCCTGGCAAACTCAATGATGCAGCGGTATTGACCACGTTTGAGTAAGCCGCGATGGGTTTAGTTATTTAACAATAATCTCGTACTTGGCGAGCAAACCCGGTAACTCATCAAGCGGGAATTTGGCCTTCTTCAGCTTATTCTTTTCAGGGTCCAGCGTGATGTTGTAAGCGGTTGAAAAATCGGCCTGAATGAGCGTATTGTCGATAAATATGGCCAATTCCAGGTTCGTATGTTTAAATACAGCCGCCGTTAAGTCACACTTTATGAAGCGTGATTCCTTCATGGAACAGTCTAAGAAACGCGTCTTTTTCAGGTTACGACCGAAGAAATAAGCCTGATCAAGCTGACATTCCTGAAAACTGACAAAAAAGCCAAACGTGTTGCAGTGCTCAAAATCCACACCGACCACTGTGCATTTACTAAAGTCGACTTCGTTAAGCTTGGCACCGGTCAGGACTACCAGCCACAGGTTGCAGTTTTCAAACCGGCAGTTGATAAAGTTGGCATTGGCCAGTACTACTTTCGATAAGTTGAGATTCCGGAAGACGCATTTCTCAAAAACCTGATGTGCCCACTGATCGGGTGCGCCGGTAGTCTGGTCGAAAAGTTGATCGTAAAAATCCATTGTCAGTATTTAATAAGTGATGCCAGTCGCTTGGTAGTTACGCGACTTACACGTATAGCTTCTTCAACTGCTCCACCAGCACTTCGTTTATCCGAACGTAGCTCTCGTGCGTCCAACCCGCGATGTGGGGGGTTAACACAACCTTATCAGACCCCCGCAGGTAATCGAATGCCGTTTGCTGCTCGGGGGTGAGGGTTTTGAGTTTTTCGTTCTCCAGTACATCCAGACACGCCCCCCGTATTTTGCCCGATTCCAGCCCGTTTACCACGGCGGAGAGGCTCACGATTTCGCCCCTGGCAATATTAATGAGGTAAAACGGTCTGGCCATTTGTTCGATAAATGCGTCATCCACCAAGTGCCGCGTATCGGTAGTGAGGGGAATGTGTAAGCTCACGACATCGGCTTCTACCATGAGTTGGCGCAACAGCGTTTCCTGCGCGAACGGATCGCTGTAATCTGTCCTGAATTTGTCGTACGCCAGTACCCGGCAGCCGAATCCGCTCAGTCGTCGGGCGGTGGCCTGTCCATTATTGCCGTAGCCGATAAGGCCCACCGTGAGCGAACCCAACTCATACCCGCGGTTGCCTTCGCGGTCCCAGATGCCCTGCCGTACGTCGCGGTCGGCCCGTAACAGGTTGGTCAGTAGGGCCAGTAACATGCCAACGGTATGCTCCGCCACGGCATCGCGGTTGCCCGCCCCGGCGTGGAAAACCCGGATGCCCCGATGTTCGATGGCCGACATATCCAATAAATCCAGCCCCGCCCCGGCCCGGCCAATAAAGCGCAGGTTGGGCGCATGGCTGAGCAGGTCGGCATTCACCGTGGTTTTACTGCGGATAATCAGCCCATCGTATGGTTCAAGCTGGTCCAGTAGTTCCGTCCGGGTAATTTTTGGCTGATAATCATAGCGAAATCCGGCTTCGGTAAGCATCGTGAACAGCGAGGGGTGCATCTCGTCGGCAATCAGAATGGAAGGCATGGTCTGGGACATCCGTCGGCTTTTTGTAACTTGCACTACTTTACCGCACGCCAATAACCTGTTGTGCGGTCAACGGCGAAACTAACAATCTTTCATGGAAGAGCGTCCATCCGACTCCCAAAACGAATCGGCCAACGAGTTGCCCCAATCCGTATCGCAACCAGCTACCGTTGCGCCTGTTGCTGCTGACCAACCGGTTGTAACCCGACAATCTGACGCTGTCAGTGTGCCGGAACAGACCATCAGTGCGCCGGTTATACCCAGTCAGCATTCAGCCGAAGAGAGCCTACAAACGGATGGGGCGGCTACGGATGAGCAAAAACCAGTTGACCCGTCACCAGATGGGGAGGACTTGCGTGAACGGCTCAATCAGCCGCGACAGGACCGTTCAGGCCCCGAACGGCAGCGAGACGGACAACCGCGTCAAAATCAATCCGGGCAGTCGCCAAAACAAGGGCAATCCGGCCAGGAACGCCCCGGCCAGAACAGGCAGCGGGACCCCAATCAGCCCCAAAAGCAGGGAAATCAGGCTGGTCAGGACCGGCAACCACGCGACCCCAATCAGCCGCAGAAACAAAACCAGCAAGGCCAGGAACGACCAGGCAATGAACGGCCAGAACAACCGAATCAGCCGCGCCAGCAAAACGGACAACGACCCGGCCAGGAACGACCGAATAACGAACGGTCAGGGCGGAACAATCAGTCACCCCGCGATGCCCGCCCCGTACCGGAGATGGACATCGACAGGGGCGACGAGGAAGACCGCCAACCCAGTCTCCGCCAGCCGGAGCGCGTCTCAACCGGGCCGCGCGAAGAAACCATTCGCGAGACCGACGACCGGCTGGTGATTGGTATCACGCTCGGCGATTACAACGGCATTGGGCCGGAGGTGATCCTGAAAGCCCTGCAATTCAACCGGTTACAGAAAATATGTACGCCCGTTATCTACGGATCCATGCGGGTGCTGAACCGCTACCGCAACCTGCTGGAGATGAAAGACTGGACCCTGAATGGCATTCAGCAGGTGGAGCAGGCCAGTCATAAACTGACCAACGTGATCACCTGCTTTGCCGATCAGAATCAGGAAATTCAGCCCGGTAAGGTTACCACCGAGGCTGGTCAGGCTGCGTTTGCGTGTTTGCAGCGGGCCGTTGAAGACCTGCGCGAAGGGAAGTTAGACGCCATCGTGACGGCACCGATCAACAAGCACAACATACAGTCGGAGGAGTTTACGTTTCCGGGACATACCGAGTACTTGGCCGAAGCGTTTTCGGTGGGAGATAACCTGATGTTTTTGGTCAGCGAACGGCTGCGGGTGGGCGTCGTAACCGGGCACGTACCGCTGGGCCGCGTCCGGCAGAACATCACCCGCGAACGGATTTTGCAGAAATGGACGATGATGAATCAGTCGCTGCGGCTGGATTTTGGCATCGACAAACCGCGCATCGCCGTGCTGGGCCTGAATCCGCACGCGGGCGAAGAAGGATTGCTGGGCAACGAAGAGCAGGAGATCGTAAAACCACTTCTGAAACAGCTTCAGGACAAAGGCAACTTAGTGTACGGTCCGTTTCCGGCCGACGGCTTTTTTGGGACGCGGGCCTACCTGAAATTCGATGCTGTTTTGGCGATGTACCACGATCAGGGCCTGATTCCGTTCAAGGCCATTGCGTTTGAGGAAGGCGTTAATTTTACCGCCGGGATGCCCGTTGTCCGCACCTCGCCCGACCACGGCACGGCCTACGACATTGCCGGTAAGGGGATTGCCGATGAAACCTCGATGGTACAGGCCATTTATATGGCCTGTACCATAGCCCGCCGACGCCGGGAAAATGCCGAAATTATGGCCGGCGCCCTGAAACCCCGGCGCGAACGGGCAGTATAAACTACAAACTGACTACTATGCTTAAATCAATGACCGGCTTCGGCAGTGCGACCGTGGAAGCGAATGGAATGACAGTGGTTGCCGAGGTGAAGACGTTGAATTCCAAGTTTTTAGACATCTACTGCCGGGTGCCGCGCCAGTTTTCGGATAAAGAAATCGACCTGCGCAACCTGTTGACGCAGCAGTTGGAGCGCGGTAAAGTCGAGTTGCAGCTCAACGTGACCCGAACGACGGATCTGCGCCCCGGCACGGTCATTAACCGCCCGTTAGTGGCGGCTTACGTGCAGGATTTGAAGCAAACGGCCGGTGACATGGCCATGAGCGTGTCGGACGAGACCATGCTGCGGATGGCCCTTCAGCAACCCAACGCCTACGTGAGCGAATCCACGACCAACACCGAAGCCGGGCAGGGCGACTGGGAAACCATTCTGGGTGCCGTAACCGAAGCCATCCGCCGGTGCGACGGGTTTCGGCGGCAGGAGGGAGCTTCGCTCGAAGGTAAGTTTCAGGAGTATATAAACCTGATCGACAACGGGTTGACGGGTGTTTCGGAACAGGATGGCAAGCGCATTCCAGCCGTGCGGGATCGGATGATGACCGCCGTGACCGACCTGATCAGCGACGAAAATTTCGACCGCAACCGGTTCGAGCAGGAACTGATTTACTACATCGAGAAGTTCGACATTTCTGAGGAAAAAGTCCGGTTGGCCAATCACCTGAGCTATTTTCGCGAGGTACTGGCGACGGAGGAAGCGAACGGTAAAAAACTCAATTTCATCGCGCAGGAAATTGGCCGGGAGATCAACACCATCGGCTCCAAAGCCAACGACGCCCTGATTCAACGATTGGTGGTGCAGATGAAAGACGAACTGGAAAAGATTAAGGAGCAAACGATGAACGTGATCTGAACGCTACGTTTAATCCGCTCTTAACGCTGGCTATGAGCCGGTTTAATAGTTTCGTGCTTCGTTACCATTACTCTAAAAATTACGGCAATGGCCATTCCTCTCATGCCTGCTACGGGTACCGGTTCGTCGGCTACCGACACCGACGGATTGTCTACCGGTCAAACGTCGTTCTTTGAACGCATGTCGGCCAGCATCACCCGGGCGACTGGCAGTTCGATGGCGTTTATGCTGGCGTTAAGTTCTGTACTGATCTGGGCCATCACGGGGCCGCTGTTCCATTTTTCGGAGACGTGGCAGTTAGTCATTAACACCAGCACGACCATTATTACGTTTCTGATGGTGTTTCTGATTCAGAAAGCACAGAACAAAGAATCCCTGTCGATTCAGTTGAAACTGAACGAGTTGATTGCCGCCACTAAAGGAGCGAGTAACCGCTTAGTCGGTGCCGAACAGCTAAGTGAAGCCGATATGACCATTTTGCACCAGCATTATCAGGCGATGGCGGAATTCACCAAAAATGCGAGCGATCTGCGCAGATCACACTCCATCGAAGAGGCCATCGAAGACTCTGCGCGTAAACTGGCCGACGAGGAAGCGGAGGATGCTGTGCTGGCCAATCCCGCCGGTGTTTCGCCCCCGGAGCCGTAGTTCTGCCTTTCCGTCCGGACGAGCGTTGCCCACCGGTGACGCTCGTTTGCATGTCGGGCCACCTATTTTTGTATCTTCCGCGCTCAACACGCTAATGCCTGCTCATGAAAAAATACCTGTTGCCTTTACTGTTTTGCCTGCTGGTGGTGGTTGCCCGGGCGCAGTCGTTCGTAAAAGAAAACTACCAGAAAGCCGAATACGACGTTCCGGTGCGCGATGGCGTTAAACTCCATACCATCGTTTACAGTCCCAAAGATGCCTCGGCCACCAACGTGTATCCCTTTCTGATGCAGCGGACGTGCTACAGCGTGGCACCCTACGGGGCCGATGTGTATCCGGCGCAGGTCGGTCCGTCGGCCACGCTGATGCGGGAGAAATACATTTTTGTGTATCAGGACGTGCGGGGCCGCTGGGCATCGGAAGGAACGTGGACCAACATGACGCCCAACATTCCCGACCCGTTGCCGGCCGCCGAAAGCCGCAAAAAAGGGAAGGCCCCCGCCCGGCAGGATGCCAACGCCATCGATGAGAGTTCGGACACGTACGACACCATCGAGTGGCTGCTCAAAAACATCAAAAACCACAACGGGCGCGTGGGGCAGTGGGGCATTTCGTACCCCGGCTTTTACACCATTGCCGGGGCCGTGGATGCGCACCCGGCCCTGAAAGCGTCGTCACCACAGGCCCCGGTGTCGGACTTTTTTTTCGATGACTTCCACCACAATGGCGCCTTCATTCAGGCGTATCTGTTCACGTATCCGGTGTTTGGCGTTCAACACCCGCAGCCGACAACCAAATCGTGGTACGATGCTGATTTCATCAAAACGGGTTCCAGCGATGGCTTTCAGTGGCAACTGGATTTGGGTCCGCTCAAAAACGTCGATAAATACTACGCGAATAATTTCTTCTGGAAAGAAACCGAAGAACACCCCAACTACGACGAGTTCTGGCAGAAACGAAGCATCATTCCGCACCTCAAAAACGTGAAACACGCCATCATGACGGTGGGTGGCTGGTTCGACGCCGAGGATTTGCCCGGCCCGCTGACCATCTACAAAACGCTGGAAAAGAACAATCCCGGCACGTATAACACGCTGGTGATGGGGCCGTTCGGGCACGGGCGATGGGCGCGGGAGACCGGGCATACGCTCCACAGCAACATTTACTTTGGCGACAGCATTGCCACGTTTTACCAGCGCAATATCGAAGGAAAGTTTTTCAACCACTTCCTGAAAGGCCCCGGCGATGGCAAAACCGGTTTGCCCGAAGCCTACCTGTTCGATACGGGCAAGAAAGAGTGGAAAACGTTCGATAAGTGGCCTGCTGCCAACGCGCAAAACCAGACGTTCTACCTGAGCAACACCGGCAAACTGGCCTCAGCCGCCGGAACAACCGGTCGGGAAGCCGCATCTCCGTCGCCACGGTATTCCGAGTTCATTTCTGACCCGATGAAGCCGGTTCCATACACGGAAGACAACACGACGACGCAGGGTTTTACGCCGTTCAACTACATGTCGGAAGACCAGCGGTTTGCCGGTCGCCGTCCCGACGTGCTGGTATTCCAGACCGATACGCTGACCAGCGATATAACACTTGGCGGGGAAATTATGGCGAAATTGAAAGTAAGCACGACCGGCACCGATGCCGACTGGGTCGTTAAACTTATCGACGTGTACCCGCCCAACGAACCGAACCACGCGTACATGCCCAACAAGAATATCACCCTCGGCAACTACGAGCAGATGGTGCGGTCGGAGGTGATGCGGGGCCGTTTTCGCAACTCGTTTGTAACGCCCGAACCGTTCAAACCCGGCGAGGTGACGGATGTGAATTTCCGGTTGCAGGACGTGATGCACACCTTCAAAAAAGGCCACCGGATCATGGTGCAGGTGCAGAGTACGTGGTTTCCGCTCATCGACCGTAATCCGCAAACGTTCGTACCCAATATTTTTAAAGCCGATGAAAAAGACTTCCAGAAAGCCACGCACCGGGTGTATGACAGTTCGACCATTGAGGTGCAGGTGCTGAAATAAGCCAACAGTCCCGGTTGCGTTGCGGCACCGGCAAGTTTAGCCAAACGGCGGCTTCCTCTCGGGAAGCCGCCGTTTTTCGGTCAAACCGGCAGAAGGACTAACCGGCAAGGCGGGCTATTTTCGGGTCAGATCAAACACGTAGGCGCCCCCGGTCCCGTAACTGCCCGTCAATTTATCGGAGCCGTTGGAGATGTCGACCGACGTGGAAAAGGTGGCGGCTGTTGGCAGCGTACGCTTGAGTGTCATGTTGAAGATCAGGCCCAGAATACTGCCCGATACCGTCCCGCTTTCGTTGAGCGGGCTGCCGATGGTGTACGTACCCGATACCTGATTGGTAGTGCTTTGGGTAGTCGACATGGCCATCGTTGACGTTTGGCCACTTGATTTCACCGTACCGGCATAGGTGCCGTTAACCGCGTAGGTTACTTCTGGCTTAGGCCCGTTGTTACAACCAATGCCGACAAAAATTAGGGCCAGTAGGGCTAAACCTAAAAAAAGACGTGTTTTCATGATAAGGAAGATATGGTGAACAGAAGTAAGAAATTTAAGCTGCCTGATGAGTCAAATTTCTGCTTGTTCCGGTTGCCTCGAAATAGTTAGCCCTAACGATCTTGACCAGTGCCTGGCCAGTGAAATTGTCAGACCAATGCATTTCAGTGACGGACACCTACAGTCAGCGGGCAACCGTCGGCAGCATCTACCCGGAAAATTGGAAATGTACCGGCGCAGACCGGCAAACAGGCACTTTTTCGCGGGAAACGCCTTTCAGAAACTGTACGCAAAAGCCAGTCCCAATGCCCGGACGCCATAGTACGGCCCCTTTAGCTGGGCGGTGATGGTGGGCAAGGCCAGGGTCGACTGAACCGTGTAGAGCGGCAGTTTGGTATTGTCGATGTCCTGTTTGAGTTTTATGATATCGGCGGGTTTCAGGTTGCGCCAGAGTGGGTCGACGCCCACAAACGTAGCGTTCACGTCGGTGCCGTAGAAAGGCCCCAGCAACCACAAATCCAGCCCAATGTGCTTGCCCAGCAGAAACTGGTAGCCCAGGAGTACCCCGGCCCCGCCCGCGTTGAAACTGGCATTGAGGTGAGCAAGGTGCAGAATGCCATCGCTCGGCGTGTACGTATAATCGTTGCTGATGCTCATGCTGGCATACCGAACAAAAGGGGCAATGTACCAGCCCGTTGGCGCGTGACCTTTGGGGTAAAACCGGTATTCGAGGGTGCCAATTTTCTTGGAAAACAGGGTTGTTTCAATGGCCCGTTTGGCGTCCTGATTGTCGCCATACTGGTTTAGCAATGCCTGTTTGAAGGGGAGCGGGGTGCTGTTGGGGGTATAACTGCCCGACAGCGTAACGGAGCTAAATCGGTTCAGCACCCGTTCGTATTGGGCCGTATAGCTCTGAATGACCACGCCCGACAGGTTAAACTTGACAACGGTGCGGTTCGCGATTTGGGCGTGAGCGAATGGCACGGAAAGCAGCAGACTGACGGAAAAAGCAACCAGTGGAGTTTTCATAAGTAGAGAATAGCTTGGTTGATTTTATTTTTTACGCAGTTTATCGGTTATTTTCTTGAGCGGATAGCCCACATTCAGGCTCCAGACGCGGTTGAAGGTTTTGTCTGCCCCACCGCCCGACTGGATATTGGCCAGACCAAATTCGTGGACAACACTCAGACGCAGGCCCTGTGGCAGTTGGTAACCGGCCATAAAATTCAGGCCGCCATCGAAGCGACTCAAGCCGCCATTATCGCTGAAAGCCCCAAAAGATTCATTAGTAGTTTTGTCCGTGTAGTTCACCGTTCCCCAAAGGCCCACGCCCAAATAAACCCCCAAGCCACCGAACAACTGGCCTTTTTGGTTCGGTAAATCGTATTCGTACAAGACGTAGGTTGGGATTTCGAGGTAGGTGATATGGGTGGTTGACGTGCCGTAGCCATCGTTGTATTTGCCGCCCTTACCGATGAGTTGAAGGCCGTATATGAATGAAAGATGGCTCATAAAAGCGTCCTTCGGGTCGGGAGCAGGAGCCATAGGGCCGGGCCGGTTGTCGGTCGTGACCAAAAGCAGGGCTGGGTCAAGGGGGCGGGCATAGGCTTGCCTGTCCCCGTAATAGTTGATAACACCGTTAGAAGCCCCCTGATTTGGAGACGATTGGCCCTTTTTAATATATATGGCCAGGTTGATGGCAAAAACTGTGGGCACATTACGCGGATCACGCAGATAAGAAGGGCCTTTATAATGTTGATTGACATAATCAAACGAAGGCTGGATGAACGAATCCTGAAGCTGACGATTCAGGACGGCAAGCACACGTTCGGCGAAGGTCGGTTTTGTTGGTTGGGGTAGCTGCGGCCCGAATTGCGCCCATCCAGTTTGGGGCAACAGCCCTGTCAGTAGTACCAGCAGCACACATATCGTTTGTTTCATGGTCAGTGATGTTTTGATCTGTTGTACCAAAATTCACTCCCACTAATCCGCTATACCATAGTTAGTTGTAACGATTTTGACCAGCGGCTCATCCGTCACACCAAGCCCTGTTCGCGGGCAAAGTTGGCCAACCCGACGGGCGTGTCGATGCCCAGTTTGCGGGCGATGTTCCGGCGGTGCGCATTGATGGTGAACTCGCTCACGAACAGCCGGTCGCCGATTTGTTTTGTGGTCAGCCCGACGGCAATGAGCCGGATAATTTCCACCTCGCGCTTCGTCAACTGGTACGTCCGCATAAACGCATCGGGCAGGTCGTTCACTTCGGATGACGTATCGGCAGGCCGCTCGCCCGTCCGTATGGGTAACGCCGGAAACCACGTTTGCCCCGCCCAAACCTGTTGCACGGCCGCTTTAAGCGTCGGTGCGTCGGTGGTCTTCAGCAGGTAGCCCATGGCACCCAGTGTCCGCACCTCCCGGATGCGCTGCGGCTGGTTGTAGCCGGTAAAAACAATGACTTTTACCGCCGGAAAATCCCGGCGAATCTGCCGAAGAGCCGTCATCCCGTCCATTTTGGGCATGTTCAGGTCCAGCAGGACCATATCGACCGGATGGCGGTGCAGGTAATCGAGCAACTGGTGACCGTTGCTGACGGCAGGCAGTAAGGTCACATCGGGCAGGTCGGCCAGCACGCTGCCGAGTCCATCGAGCAGGAGCGGATGATCGTCGGCAAGGAGCAGGGTCATGGCTGGTAGACGGTTAGCGTTTGCCGGGTGTCGGTGTGGTTACGGTTGCGGTGTAGATAGCGGTGCGGAACCGGCCGTTGGTGATCGAGACGCGGGTACTGTTTTTGTTGAAAACGGCCTCGCCCGAAAACGTGCCTTCGATGACACCGGCTTTTTCGTCGAGTCGGGTAATCGTCATCGTACCGCTGCCACCCCTCGCGGGGTCCGCCGAATAGCCGTCGGTCTGGGAAATCGAGTAGGCCAGGGCCGTGTTTTTCGCCGGATCAATGGCAGTGGGCTGGTTCAGGACGATGGATTTAGGGAATACCACGCCCACAGCGGTAGCGGTGTTGTCGGCGTTTTGCGAACCTACCACCAGATAGAGGCTGTTGGTAAGAATGGCGGCCACGTTCGTTTTCTGACTGTTGGCTTCGTTGGCGACCCAGTTCTTGCCGTCGATGGTGGCCGACAGGTAAAATTCGGGTTCGGGTGTGGTTTTGCTGCAACCCGTGAGCAGCACTACGGCGAAAAAAAGAAATACAGTTTTCATGAGAGCGATGGTTTATCCAAACCAAAGTTCCTTCCGCCGGTTGCCGTCCTCAATAGTTAACGCTAACTATTTGATAAACCGGGCCAGTTCCGCCGTCGGTTCGGGTAGGGCCAGGTTATCAATAACGACCATTGTACCGCCTTTGGGTTTGCGCTGGATTTCCATCTGGCCGTTCAGGTACGCTACCCGGGACCGGATCGCGCTCAGCCCCATTCCATCCCTTTGGGTTTTGCTGGAGATGCCTACCCCGTTGTCGTCGATCATCAGGGTCACGTGGTGCTCGTGCTCAACTACTTCCACGGTGGCCTGGGTGGCGTGGGCGTGCTTGATGATGTTATGCACCAACTCCTGAATGATCCGGTACAACTCGTTCAGAAAGGAAAGCGGGTACAGGGCGGGTTCGTTAAACCCCACGATGCTGGTGTCAAGCTGTAGCCGTTCCGACAGGTTAACGGTTTCGGTGAGGTCTTCGATGGCGTACCGGAAGCCGTAGCGTTCGATGAGCAGGGGCGTTAGCCGGTGGCTGATGTCCCGTACTGTGGTTGAGACGGAGGTGAGTACCGCCTGCGTTTTTATCAGTTTCTGACCGTTATGGGCATCATCCGGTCCTTTGTCCAGCACGGACGATACGTTGAGCGTGGCTAAGGCCAGCATCGAATTTACCTCGTCGTGGAGCTGATCGGCAATTTTCCGGCGTTCGTTTGCTTCGGCTTCCATCACACCCTGCATCAGGTCGATGTGCCGTTGTTTTTCGAGTTGCTTCAGGTGGCTTTGCTGAAGGGCTTCGTGCTGCCGGGCGCGCACCTGCCGGTTGCGGATGTAAAGCATCAACAGCCCGATGGCCAGCACCGCCAGGGTAATAATGGCTCCATAAAACCACCGTTCGCGCCGAAGTTGGACAAGCCGGGCGGTATTCTCGGCGTTGAGCCGGTCGATCTGCTGTTCTTTGTCGCGGATGCGAACCTTCGCCAGAATCTGCTGTACGGCCCGGTACTGGTTCAGGTTGGTGAGCGAATCGCGGATGGCGTAGTAAGTTCCCAGGGCTTGTCCGTAACGGAGGTAATCGCCCTGCGCTTTGTTGAGTTCGGCCAGCGACTGGTAATAGTATAACCCGATGGCCGAAAACCGGTTGGCGGTGGCGGCTGCTGTCAACGGGTTCAGTACCTGCCGCGCCTTGTCATACTGACCAATCCGGAGAAGGGCGCGGACGTAGAACAGTTCGGGCGGAATGGCCGAAAACGAAGCTGAGGTAACCCCTTTTGTCAGTGCCTGCCGGTAGTAATCGGCCGCTTTGGTAAACTGTTTGTCGTGCTCGGCCAATAACCCGGCTGCCAGAAAATAGCCCGAATACGGAATCTGAGCTTCGGAAACACCGAACTGCCGTCGGCTCGAATCCATGAAAGCGCGGGCCTGCGGAATCTGACCCTGGTAGACCCGGATAATGGCCATTTCGGTATTGAAGTAGGGTACGTTGGGGGCACGTGGGTTGGGCCGAATCAGCCTGTCGTAGCACAGGTCGGCAAACTTGCCCGCGTTGTCATAATCGGTCAGCAACAGGTTGAGTTGGGCCAGCTTGAAGAAGAGGGTAGGTTCGGCCCGCCGGTAATAAACCGTAGTCCGCTTATAAAAACGGGGACTGCGGGCCAGGGTAGAATCGTTGGCAAGCTCGAGCAGACTGTCGAACGCCATTACCTGCTGCTGTGGATTCGTGAGGTAGTCCGAGGCCCGGCTGTAGCGGGCAATAAAAATGGCGTTTTTGTTGGGTAAACCCGTTGCCAGCCGGATGGCTTCGTCGTAGTCGGCCCGCATGGCCCCGGTCTGCCCCAATCGGCTGCGTGAGGCCGCCCGGATGGATCGCTGCAAGGACAGATTTTCGCGGTCGTGGGCGGTCCGGGCCGCTTGTTCGCCAAGGGCTAAATAGTGGGCTAACGAATCGGGCTTGTCCCAGTCAAAGTAAAGTTGAGCGGTATAGGTGAGGGCGTCGGCGTAAAATCGGGGGTTGCTTTTGGCATTCTGCCGGGCCTGCCGGAACAGCGGTTCGGCCTCGTCGAAGTGATTCAGCGATTCGTTGGCTTTACCCCAGTTGATGAGCAGAATATGCGTCCAGCGTTGGTTGCCGGTTTTTTGTACCCTCGGTACATACCCGGCCAGCAGGGTGTAGGCCAGGTTGAGGTTTGTCTGCCCAATGTCCTGAATGAAATCGCAGGCTTGCCGGAAGGTCGTTTCGGTAAGGGCCTGGCGTTGTAGTTTGGTCCAGGCGGCACGGCTTTCGGCATCGGTAGGGGGTTGTGCCCATCCCTGTACGGGGATGAACAATAGTAGCAACGCAACGGCCAGTACTTGAGTCGGTTTCATAGTCCCCTGTGAGTAGGGTAGAAAGATAGTTTAATATGCTGACTGATAGGTAAGTAAAGGTCACGAACGGTAGCGGGTTTGATCATGAAGTGTATAACCGGCATGTTGCTGATCAATCAGGGGCATGATGCCGGGCCGTACGGCTGCTCAAAAACAGTGTTTATCGAATGAGCGTTATGGTGATTCAACCGGCGTTACTTTTGCGCAGCTCTTACTAATTCACTGAATTCATGCACCTACCCAAACGACGTTTTCAATCCGAAGAAATAGCTGAAATCGGCTTAGGCACCTGGCAGTTGGGCGGTACCGACTGGGGGAACGTCAGCGAAGAAGACGCCTTTGCCATCCTCCAGGCTTACGTTGATCAGGGCGGTAATTTTATTGACACCGCCGATGTCTACGGATCGGGCGTGAGTGAGCAGACCATCGGTAAGTTTTTGAAGACGCAGTCGGCAAACGTGTTTGTCGCTACCAAACTGGGCCGCCGGTCGGATGCGGGCTTTGGCTGGCCGCAGAATTTCACCTACGATGCCATGCGTCGTCAGGTAGAGTCGTCGCTGACAAACCTGCAAACCGATCAGCTCTTTCTGGAGCAATTGCACTGCATCCCCACCGATGAACTCCGCAAGGGCGATGTTTTCAGACACCTGCGCCGGTTGCAGGACGAGAAGCTGATTCGGTACTGGGGTGTTAGTGTCGAAACCGTCGAAGAGGCTAAAATCTGTTTGCAGCAGGAGGGTCTGGCATCGTTGCAGGTGATTTTCAATCTCTTCCGGCAGCACATCGCCGACGAGTTTTTCGATCTGGCGCTACAGAAAGGCGTATCGCTGATCGTACGGGTGCCGCTGGCCAGTGGTTTGCTGACGGGTAAGTTTACGGAGCAGACCCGATTTGCCCCGACTGACCACCGGAACTTCAACGCCAATGGCGAAGCCTTCAACGCGGGCGAAACCTTTTCGGGTGTACCCTTTGCTGCGGGTGTCGAATTGAGCCACGAGATGGCCGCTCTTCTGCCCGATGACCGGCTGGCGCAATGGTCGCTCCGCTGGATTCTGGACCACCCCGCCGTGACGACCATTATTCCGGGTGCGTCGAAGGTAAGTCAGGTGGTAGCCAACGGTGAGTCGGCTCTACTGCCTCCGTTGTCGCCGGATGTACACCAGTCGTTGCGCGACCTCTACGACCAAAAGATCAAAGGCCTCATTCGCGGGCACTACTGAGCACCCATGCCGATTAGCCGCAACCGACTGCTTTGTGCCGGGTTGACAGGTGCCGCTGTTTTGGCGGGCTTAGCGTCGCGACGGTTTTTTGGTGATTCGCCCTTTGTTCGGTTGTATGCGGGCGATGCGATTTGGGCGTTGATGGTTTTCTTCGGGATCGGGCTGTTGTTTGCCCGCTGGCCGACGCGAACCGTCGCGGGGGCGGCTCTGCTGTTTTCGTTCGGGATTGAATTCAGTCAGTTGTACCACGCGCCCTGGATCGACGCCGTGCGCCACACGCGGCTGGGCGGTCTGGTGCTGGGTTTCGGCTTTTTGTGGAGTGATCTGCTTTGTTACAGCGTGGGTATTGCGGTCGGCGTGGCGGTGGAGCGGCAACTGAACGTAAGCCGAAGCACATAACGTAATGCACGGTTCGTCCGTATCTTTGTTTACGTGGATTCGTCTCAACACCGGAAAATCATTCACATCGACATGGATGCCTTCTACGCATCTGTTGAGCAGCGCGACAATCCGTTGCTGCGGGGAAAGCCTGTGGCCGTGGGCGGTTCCCGGCAGCGGGGCGTGGTGGCTGCCGCCAGCTACGAGGCCCGGCAGTTTGGGGTTCGTTCGGCGATGGCGTCGTCGGTAGCCATTCGGCAGTGTCCCGACCTGATCTTCGTTAAACCACGTTTCGATGTGTATAAGGCCGTTTCCGCCCAGATACGGGCCATTTTTGCCGTCTATACCGACCTGATCGA
>JBBQLG010000053.1:0-36016 GCA_038327655.1 Cytophagales bacterium | reverse complement strand
GACCTGGTTGCCCTGTTCCAGACCACTTCGCGCAGCGGCCCCGTTGTTTACCAGACCGCCAACCAGGTCGAACTGTCGGTGCGGATCGCAACGGTGCGGCTGCGGGGTCGTTTGGTTACGCTCATATCGCTCCAGAACATTCACCCCGAACTGCAGCGGAAAGAACTCGAAGCGTGGCAGAACCTGACCAACGTGCTGCGCCACGAGATCATGAACTCCGTAACGCCCATTGTCTCGCTGGTGGGCACCATGCAGCAGATCGTCGATACCGAGTTGTTGGATATGGCCCGGACACCCACCGTCACCGAGTCGATCAATGACCTGCGGATGGCCCTGTCGACGATCGAAAACCGGGGACGGGGCATTATGCGGTTCGTGGATGCCTACCGCCATTTCACGACCATTCCCCAACCCAAACTGGCGGAGGTAAACGTAGCAAGCCTGTTACAAACGGTGGTTAGTCTGGTGCAGCCGGATGCGCAGCAACGGCAGATCGCCATCGAATTAGTCTCCCCGGCCGTTTCATTGCACATTACGGCCGATGCCAATCAGATCGAAATGGTCTTGCTGAACCTGATTCGCAACGCCATCGAAAGCCTTCCCGGCTGGCCCAACCCGATTGTTTGCATCGACGCCTATGCGGCCGACAACCGGATTGGTATTCGCGTGCGGGATAACGGGCCGGGCATCGAGACCGAAGCAATGGACAAGATTTTCATTCCCTTCTTCACGACCAAAAAAACGGGTTCCGGCATCGGCCTGAGCCTCTCGCGGCAGATTATGCAACTGCACGGCGGCCAGCTCACCGTACAGTCGGCTCCGGGTCAGGGCTGTACGTTTACATTGCTGTTCGGATAGGCGACTGATACTTTATTAGCCAAACGTATCACCTCTCAGCCCCGAAGCCGCTGAAACATAGGCAAGTCAGAAAAAGTTAGCCGACACTCAATCCGTCCATTCCGCACGAGCCGGTAAAAACCGTAGTTTGGTGGTTCTATTTTATACCCGTATGATATCATCCGCAAAGATACTGACCTGTTTAGGGTGGCTCATTGGCCTTTCGACGCCGGTACTCGCCCAAAAATCAATCGACGGGCAGGCGACCCGCGAAACAGCCGCTCTCCTGACGAATCTGCATAAATCGGCGAAAAAGCATATTCTCTTCGGGCATCAGCACGCCACCGAATACGGCCACGGCTGGTCGGGCGATGCGAATCGGTCGGACGTTAAATCGGTAACAGGATCGCACCCGGCCGTAGTTGGTGTCGATTTCAGCGGCTTGTCGGGCCGGTCGCCGGAAAGCATCGAACGCACCAAAGCGTCGCTCCGCCAGCAGATTGCCGCTACTTATGATCGGGGGGGCGTAACAACGGTCGCCTGGCATTTTACCAACCCCGTAACGCAGCAGACCGGCTTCTACTGGAAAGATTCGGTTTCGGCCCCCGCCGTACCGTACCTCATTCCGGGCGGATCGCACCACGAACAGTACAAAGCCATTCTGCGGACCATCGGCACGTTCGCCAACTCGGTTAAGGGCAGCGATGGCAAGGTTGTTCCCATGATTTTCCGGCCCTACCATGAGTTCGACGGGGGCTGGTTCTGGTGGGGGAAACCACACTGCACCCGCGAAGACTTCACCGCGCTGTGGCGATTTACGGTCGGCTACCTGCGCGACAGCCTGCAGGTACACAATTTCATCTATGCTTTTTCGCCCGACTGCACCTTTAAAACCGAAGCAGACTATGTCGACCGGTACCCCGGCGACGCCTGGGTGGATCTGGTGGGCATGGACGATTACGCCGACTTTGGGCGCGATGGTCGTTATAATGTGGCTGCGGGTGTACAGAAACTAAAAATCGTGGCGGACTTCGCCGATAAGCGGGGGAAACTGGCCGCTTTTACGGAAACGGGCTTAGAATCCATTCCCGACACTACCTGGTGGACCGGCACACTGCTAAAATCGCTGAAGGCCGAACGCATGAAACTGGCGTACGTTCTGGTCTGGCGCAACGACAGCCGCAGTGCCACGCATTTTTACGCCCCTTATCCGGGTCAGGCCAGCGTAGCCAACTTCATGGCCTTCTACCGCGATCCATACACCTGGTTCGAGACGGATTTGCCGAATCTGTACCGGCGCAAGCGGCTGCTTATTTTCTGAGCCGTTCAGGATCGGTGCGACTCGGTGAGTGACAGCGCGAAGGCGAAGGCGACCAGGTACACGACCTGCGAACCGAGCGTCGCCCAGTCTTCTCGCAGGGCGGTGCCGAACATCAATACTCCGATCAGGAGGCCTCCGCCCAATAAACCACGCGTCAGAAAACGGCCACCCATCAGGATAACCATGCCGACGCCAAACTCCAGCACGGGCAACAGCCAGGCAAACGGCCGCACGAATACCGCCGGTAGCAGTGTGTTGGCAAAATCAGCGACTACCTTATCGGCAAAGGCGGGCAGTTTAGGTAACCGGACCAGGCCATGCAGCAGCATGTTAAGCCCCATTCCGAAGCGCAGAACCAGCAGGGCCAGTTCGCGGCCATTATTGTTGAGCATAGCAGGCCAAATTTACAGGCGAAACGGCAACATACCTACTTTGGTTTTGACCGGTAACCTTCCCGGCTTAATTGTCCGCTCATTGATCGCCTAAGTAGGTAGCAGACAGGCTTTTCTACGTATAAGACATCTCCTTTTTTGTTGCCACACAATAAATTGCTTCGACTGATGTCCAGCCAGTTACCGTTTTGGCATGATTATAAATAAGGTGAATGTGTAGAAAAAACTTCCCAATTAGTTGGCAATTCAAGGCAAACACAGTACTTTTAAACACCTCCCTGTACTTAACCTACGTGTTTGATGAGAAAATTGTTGTTGACGGCACTGTTCGCTGTGTCCTTTTTCACTACTCAGGCCCAGGCCGTACCCACCGAAACCGAAACTAACTTTTACGCCAATATTCCCCTCGTCGGCGATCTCATCAATGTTGCCCGGCAGCACCTCAGCACCCGGTACCGCTCCGGTGGCACTACGCCAAAAGGATTTGATTGTTCGGGTTTTACCCGATTTTGCTTCAATAAATTCGGCATTAGCCTGCCCCATTCCAGTGCCGCTCAGGGTAACGTGGGGGTTGAAGTCGATAAGGAAGCCGCTCAGCCCGGCGATCTGATTTTCTTCGGTGGACACCGCGCCGGTGAATCCCGCATCGGCCACGTCGGCATGATTACCGAAGTTGTTGGTAACCGCATCAAGTTTATCCATTCTGCCTGGAGCGGGGGCGTCCGCTACGACTACCTACACGCCGACTATTACGAGCGTCGTTTTAAGGGCATCCGGCGCGTGGCAACGCTGCTGGCGCAGAAGTAGCCTCTCCGCATTTTATTCCCGTTTCAGCACCGTGCCGGCGTTACCGGCAATGGCCTGTATCACCTCATCGGCGTGGCAGATAATGACCCGTGCCACTCCTTTATCGAGCGCGGCAAACGCATTATCCAGCTTCGGCAGCATCCCTTTATTGATGGTACCAGCCGCTTTATGGTCCGCATAGAGTGCGGGGGTTAGTTCAGCGATCACACTGTTGTCATCATCGGGATTACTCAGTACCCCTTTCTTCTCGAAACAATATACCAGCGTTACCGTGTCGAGATGCACCATATCGACCGCAATGGCCGAGGTCATCGTATCGGCATTGGTATTCAGCAAGTTACCCTGTTCATCGTAGGTCAGGGGCGCGAAGACGGGCGTTAAGTCCTGCCGCAGAAAAAAGTTGATCTGCCCCGAATCCACTTCCACAATATCTCCGGCGAAGCCATAGTCAATGGCCCCCACTGCCCGTTTTTTGGCTAATACCGTACTGGCATCGGCTCCCGTCAGGCCAATGGCATTTACGTCCAGTGCCTGCAACTGCGCGACAATCTGCTTGTTTATCAGCCCGCCGTACACCATCGTCACCACGTCGAGCATGGCCCGGTCGGTAATACGTCGACCATCGACCATTTTGGTTTCAATACCCAATTTTGCGGCTACTTCCGTGGCTACTTTCCCCCCGCCGTGAATCAGAATTTTAGCCCCCGGTAGCTGCGCAAACTGGGCCAGAAAGCGTTTAAGGGCGTCGGGGTTATCGATCACATTACCCCCAATTTTCAGAACAGTCAGGGTATTCATAGGCTCAGCAAAATGGTCTTCAGCACTGCCTGCGCCGACCATTCGCGGTTAGCGGCCTGCTCAATTACCAGCGATTGCGGGCTGTCCAGCACTGCATCGGACACTTTCAGGTTGCGCCGAACGGGCAGACAGTGCATAAACTTACCGTTGTTGGTCAGTCTCATTTTGTCCATTGTAACGGCCCAGGCGGGGTCCTGCGTCAGTACCTGTCCGTAATGGGTGTACGACGACCAATTTTTGCCGTAAATAAAATCCGCCCCGGCAAAGGCTTTTTCCTGATCGTACTCCACGCGGGCATCCCCCACAAACTCCGGGGCCAGTTCGTAGCCTTCGGGATGGGTCATCACAAACTCGACGTCGCGCTGATTCATCCACTCACTGAAGGAGTTAGCTACGGCCTGCGGCAGGGCTTTAAAATGCGGTAACCACGTCAGGACCACCTTGGGGCGGGTGGGTTTTGTCCAGGCTTCGTCGATGGTGATGCAGTCGGCCAGGGATTGCAGCGGGTGCCGCGTGGCCGATTCCAGGTTCACGATGGGCACACCGGCGTAGGTTCTAAACTGCTGCATGACCTGTTCGCGGTAATCGGTGGCGCGGTCGTTCAGGTCGGCGAAGGCGCGGATGCCAATGATGTCGCAATACCGCCCGATGACGGCAGCGGCTTCGCGGACGTGTTCGGCTTTGTCGCCGTTCATCAAGACACCTTCTTCCATTTCCAGCCCCCAGCTATCCTGCCCGACGTTCATCATCATGACGTTCAGGCCGAGGTTCTGCGCGGCTTTCTGGGTGCTCAGCCGGGTACGGAGACTGGAATTAAAGAAGATCAGGCCGATGGTTTTGTTCTTACCGAGGGGTTGATCGGCGAAGGGGTTGGCTTTAGCCGCCCGGCCCGACTGAACAAGGGCATCGAGGTCTGTAACGTCGGCAAGGGAGATGAAATCAGTCATTTTTTAACCGCAAAGACGCGGAGGTTAACGCAGGGAGCGCGAAGAAAAGTAAAAAAGAGTAGGAAGAAGCAAGATCAAAGATTATTTACCAATCGCTCAATACCTCTTTTAATCAACGTTACATTGACGTTGATGAGCAGGCCTAATTTGCAGTTCGATAATTTCAGGTACGTTATCACCTGCGCCCGGTGTACATCGGTCAGTATCTCGACCGCCTTTAATTCGATGATTACCTTGCCGTTTAACAGTAAATCGACTCGATAGCCAATGTCCATTTTTACGGTGTCATAGTAAAGCGGAAGCCCTTTTTGACGCTCTACTATGATACCTGCATTCACTAATTCGTAAAATAAGCACTCCTCGTAAGCCGACTCAAGTAATCCCGGTCCAAGCGCCCGGTGAACTTTCAAGGCACGATCTACAACAATACTGGCAATCTCGTTTTCGGTCATCACTTAATTTTACTTGCGCCCTTTGCGTTACTCTTTGCGTCTTTGCGGTTAAGAAAAAATGCCAACTTCTCTGCTCAACGCTTCCAGAAACAGATCGGTCTCCTCCACGCCAATGGCCAGCGAAGGCAACAGCCGGATGGTATGCTTACCGGCTACACCCGTGAATAGTTTGTGGTCAAACAGGAGTTTGTTGCGCAGCGTCTCCACCGGAAAGTCGTATTCGATGCCGATCATCAGCCCCCGGCCGCGCAGGTCTTTGTAGCCCCCAACCTGCCGGATACCAGTCATCAGGTACTCGCCCATCTGCACGGCGTTCTCGATCAGGCCTTCGTCGCGCATGATGTCCAGCACCGCAATAGCCGCCGTACACGCCAAGTGATTACCGCCGAAGGTAGTGCCCAATAACCCAAATGAGGCTTTGAATTTGGGTGAAATCAGCACCCCGCCAATCGGAAAGCCGTTGCCCATTCCTTTAGCCGTCGTGATGAGATCGGGCACGGTGCCGCTGAACTGATGCGAGAAAAACTTCCCCGACCGACCGTAGCCACACTGTACACTGTCGAGAATCAGGACCGCACCGGTTTCGTCGCACCGCTGCCGGAGGGCCTGTAAAAACTCGTCGGACGCTACCTGAATACCGCCCACGCCCTGAATGCCTTCCACGATTACGGCGCAAACCTCGTTGTCGATGCCCGATTTAGCGGCTTCTGCGTCGTTAAATGGTAAAAACGTAACGTGTTCTTTGTAATTAATGGGTGCCACAATAGCCGCATTATCGGTAACGGCCACCGCCCCCGCCGTCCGACCGTGGAACGCTTTAGTGAACGCCACTACCTTCGTCCGATTGGTATGAAACGAGGCTAATTTTAAGGCATTCTCGTTGGCTTCGGCTCCGGAATTACACAGGAACAGGGCAAAGTCCGGGTGCCCCGACAGCGCACCCAGTTTATCGGCTAATTCCTGCTGCTGCGGGATATGCACCGAATTGGAATAGAAGGCAATCTTATGGAGTTGCTCCGTAAGGGCGGCTACGTAGCGCGGATGGGTGTGACCGACCGAAATAACGGCATGGCCCCCGTAGAGATCCACGTACCGGGTGCCGGTAGCATCCCACAGGTAGCTGCCCGACGCCCGAACCGGTTCGATGTCGTAGAGCGGATAAACGTTAAAGAGTTGTGACATGGGTTGATTGAACGGAAGAGGGCGAAAATACGAAATCCCGTTTAAACACGGAGGAAGAAGCGGGCAACACGGAGAAAACATCTCTGTTATCTCGGTATTGTTCTCCGCTTCCACCGTGTTTAAACGGGATCTACCTGTAACCCGGAAGTTGTTCCGACTTACAGAATATCCAGATAGCCCAGCAGGATACCAACCAGCCCAACGACCAAAGCAACTACGCCCAAGCCCCGGAAGAAGGAATTACCGATGATGATCAGCAACAAACCGATGATTCCAACGATAATTCCTAAGCGAATGGCACTCTGCGTTTGGGCGGCATTGGGAGCCACCTTTTTCTCAATCTGCTTGTTGATGCGTTTGGTTACCATTTTCTCGAGCAAACCCATTTTACCCGTTGCTTTATCTGACCGGATGGCCTTGATACCGCTCGTTGCCGCCAGCAGGTTCTGCACCTTGTTCAGCCGCTCGGTTAACTTCTTGGTCGTTGCCAGTTCTTTTTTGGTCGATGCGGTCAGTGTATTGAGTTGGGTTTGTGCTGTTGCCAGGTCGGCCTGTACCGACGCTGTTTCCGCAGTAGGGGCAATGGCTACGGCAGGTAATTCGGCAACAGCGGGGGTTTCAGCCACAACCACCGGTGTTTCGGCGGGAGCAGCCGTAGTTGCTTTGGTGTAGAAGTGTTCGGGCGTCGTCTTCTGGAACGTCGCGTACGGACGGCTGCAGGCCGACAAGAGGGAGGTGGCAACTAAGGCGTAAAACGCACTTTTGGTCAACGTTTTCATACGTGTTTGGGATTAATTGATAGATGATACAATTGGTACTGACACCTCCATGAACCGGCAATATCCCGGTTTGTTAGAAACAGCCGGGAAAACTGAGTAAAAGCACAGAACCCAACCGGCATTTCCGGTTGGGTTCTGTGCTTTTACTCAAAAAAAGATTTATATCAACGGCATTATATCAAACTGGCAATAATGAGTACTATTCCCACAATCAGACCGGCATAGCCAATTCCTGTTACGGCACTGCTGCCGCCAATCAGCAACAGCAACAAACCGATCAAAGCGACAACAATACCAATCGACAGCAGACTGCGGGCCATCGTTTTTTCGGGGGCCATTTTCTTCTGAATTTTCTTGTCGATGGATTTCAGGACCATCTTCTGTACCAGATTCAGTTTTGGGGCCTTTGTCGTTGCTGTCGACGATTTGGTTTCCACCAATGCCATCATACTCCGTAGCCGGGCGGTACGTTTCTGAATTTTGTGGATTTCCGACGGGCCGGCTTTGGCCGAGGCAACGGCTTCCAGTTGGTCTAACGCTTCATTGACCGTGGTCGGGCGCACGGCTGTGGCTGGTAAAACTGCCGATTCCGCCGGTACGGGTGTGGCAACAACCGGTGTCTCGGGTGTCTCGGCAGGCGTTACCGTGGCTTTAGTGTAGAAATGCTCCGGCGTTGTTTTCTGAAACGTAGCATACGGACGGCTACAGGACGACAGGAGTCCAACAACGACAAGCGCGAACAGTGAGGGATTGGTAAATGATTTCATTACTGATTGGTTTAATATGAACGAATAGGACATCATTGTGAGGAACCCGAAACACTGCCTTTCAGCCGGAAAATTGAGGGAATGGAACAAAAAAAGACCTTCTTCAATGCTGAAGAAGGTCTTTTTTTAAGATTTTATTAAAAACGAAAGGGTAGCCACTCTAAAAAATTATACCCTAAATAGTTGAATCACAATAACTTAAGAATTAGTTAGGCGTAGTCTGACGGCTAACTATTAAAAGTTCATCAACGCCCAACAATCAGGCAACTGATTTCAGCACGTGCAACGTCGATTTACCAAACTTCTCAATGGCGTACTGGTGCGTAATCGTCAATTCCTTGATGGCCGACTGCGACGGCATTTCGAACATGGCATCCGTAATGATCGACTCGCAGATGGACCGCAGCCCACGGGCACCGAGGTTGTATTGCATCGCCTGATCGACAATGTAGTCCAAAGCCGAATCGTCCCAGTAGAGTTTAATATCTTCCATCTGAAAGAGCTTGTCGTACTGCTTCGTGATGGCGTTTTTGGGTTCGGTCAGGATGCGGAACATGGCCTCGCGGCTGAGCGGCTCCAGATACGTTAGCACCGGCAGTCGCCCGATCAGTTCCGGTATCAGCCCGAACGATTTCAGGTCAAGGGCCGAGACGTACCGCATCATGTTCCGGCGTTCGAACACGTCGTTCAGCCGCCGTTCGCCCGAAAAGCCCATCGGCCGGGTGTTGATCCGCTTGCCAATGTGCCGGTCGATGCCATCAAACGCTCCGCCACAGATGAACAGGATGTTTTCGGTGTTGAGGGCGATCAATTTCTGGTCCGGGTGTTTGCGGCCGCCCTGGGGTGGTACGTTCACCACCGACCCTTCGAGCAGTTTCAGCAGGGCCTGTTGTACGCCCTCGCCCGACACGTCGCGGGTGATGCTGGGGTTGTCCGACTTGCGGGCAATCTTGTCGAGCTCATCAATGTAGACTATGCCCCGCTCGGCCGCTTCGACGTTGTAATCGGCCGCCAGCAACAGACGCGTCAGGATGGTTTCCACGTCTTCACCCACGTAACCGGCTTCGGTAATGACCGTGGCATCGGCAATGCAAAAGGGTACTTCGAGGAGTTTGGCGATGGTGCGGGCGAGGTACGTTTTGCCGGTACCGGTCTCCCCCACCATGATGATGTTCGATTTTTCGATGGTAACGTCGTCGTCCGTCAGCGGCTGCATCAGCCGTTTGTAGTGGTTGTAGACGGCTACGGTCATTACTTTTTTGGCTTCATCCTGCCCGATCACGTACTGATCGAGGTATTTCTTCATCTCGATGGGTTTGATCAGGTTGAAGTTGGGGGCTTCGGTGGGTTCGCTCGTGCGGGGGCGCATCTCGTCGATGACCACCTGATGACCCTGCTCGATGCAGTAATTGCAGATGTGGGCGTCGATTCCCGAGAGCAGCAAAACGACTTCATTCTTACGCCGTCCGCAAAACGAGCAACTGATTTGTGGCATATTGATTTGTTGTTGGAAGACCGTTTCGTTTGCACGGTAACGGCGCGTTCATGGGTGCCGTTTACCAAAGTACGGCAAAAAAAGACGACCCAAGCAGGCTCGGGTCGCAGCACATGGGCAAATTTATCAATCGGAGCGGCAGGAAGCAAGATGAAAGTTCGGTAATTCGTCGGCTTGCCAACGCCAAACATCTATCCTCGACGCAGCCAACCGGCGTTTTGACGCTGTTTACCAGTACGCTACACTTCACGATAAATTAATACTTTATACTGTACACATTCTTTGTTTTATCGTTCGCAAAAATATAGATTACAGCCATTTACTATCCTTACCACTCACGCTTTATGAACTTTGGAAACGTTTACGATGAACTAACCCCCACCGAACGACGGGTATTGCGCTTTTGCCTGGATGATGTGCCCTGCAAAACCATTGCCGACAAACTCTGCATGAGCGTGGAAACCGTGAAAACTCATCGCAAGCACATTGCCCGCAAATTGGGTGTGAGCGGAAAAACTGAGTTTCGCCAGGCCTTACGCCGTATCGAACGCGAAGTTGGCCTGCCGTTTACGCAAGAACTCACCCCAAATTCACCCTAACTTCACCCCATCGGGTGAGGTTAGGCGTTGTACTACCGTTTAGTTTTGTCTCATAATCTTCAGCCAGTTAAGTATACGCTCATGAACCACTTACTTATTCGCTCATTTCCGTTGCGTCTATCCGTTGTAGCATTGTTTATGATCGCGGCCAATTGCAAATCAAATATAGACCCGCTGCCTGCTGCCACTCAGATTGGCAACGGAACACTTGCCTGCCGCATTGATGGTGTCGTCTGGAAACCTCATAACTCAGATTTTAAAAGCAGTTCCAGCATTGCCCGTTACTTAGAAAAAGAAAAGACATTATTCGTAGGAGGGGGTAATGACGAAACTTTTCAGGGGTTGCATTTTGGCTTAGCCAACTATACAGGACAGGTTGGTACGTATGAGTTAGACAGTGTTTGTAGCGACCTACCACGAGTCTGTGCCAATATAGGTGAATACACGCCGAGTAGATACTATGACAAATCGGTTACCTATCAAACTAATAGTCAGTACAAAGGCAAAGTCGAGATCACCAAACATACGGCCAGTGGTATTGTATCGGGCACGTTTGAATTCGAGGCCAAAAACCCGGTAACGGGAAAAGTGGTCAAAATTACCGAAGGCCGCTTCGACATGTTTTACGCTATTAACTGATAAGGTCCTTTCGGCCCATCAACTCCACGCCCATGACCCACTCAACACCTTTTTCTGTCGCCCGCCTGCTCACTCTGATGAGCATAGGCCTGTTGCTGGCGACCTGTAAATCGCAGGAGGATATGCTACCCTCGGCTACCCAAACCGGGCAGAATACATTTGGCTGTTTGATTAATGGAAAGTCATATATACCGGACGGTAGTGGGGGCTTTATGGGGGTTAAGCCAGTGTATGGTGGCTTAACCGGTATACGCTCTACTCCTTATAGAATAGGCATATACATATATACTTTTGCAAAGGACAAGCAACGTATAGAAATATTCCTTAACGACTACATACTAGGAAGACACCCCTTGAACAGTGATACGGGGACGCGTCCGGCTTTATTGGAACCCAAAGACTATGGGCTATACGAAAATGAAAGTGATGCCTATGTTACTTCATCTAAATACACAGGCTGGATAAATCTAATTAAAGCGGATACACTTAGCGGCATCGTATCGGGAACCTTTGAGTTTACTGCCGGTATCAAAGACGGGAAGACAATTTCTGTTACCAGTGGCCGCTTCGATGTTAATGCTCGCACTCAATAAGCTAATCGCTATGACCAGCTTAACGCCCTTCTCCGCTGCCCGCCTGCTCACTCTGATGAGCATGGGCCTGTTGCTGATGACCTGCAAATCACAGGAAGATATGTTGCCATCGGCCACTCAAACTGGGCAAAATACGTTTGGTTGTTTAATTGACGGTAAATCGTATGTGCCCAATGGGGGCAACGGCTTTATGCCGGCGAAACCAGTTAAAGGAGGGTTCCTGGTGTTGACATCCATTCCTTACACGTTGGGTATATATATACGGACATATGCCAGAGACAGACAGCGCATTGAGTTATACCTTAACAACTACACCCTCGGTAAACATTCGCTCAACAATAACACACAAACGATACCAGTATCAATATATCCCAAAGATTATGGGCTGTATGAAAGTGATACTACCGACTACGTTACCTCGACGAAGTATACCGGTTGGGTGAACCTAACCAAAGCCGATTCAGCTACCGGTGTGGTGTCAGGCACTTTTGAGGTTACAGCCGGTACCAAAGACGGGAAGACAATTTCTGTTACCAGTGGCCGCTTCGATGTTAATGCTCGCACTCAATAAGCTAACGTCCCTGCCGATTATCTAATTTATCTTCTTTCTATTTACCTTTCAATTTATGCAAAGGATGTACCTCCCTGTGCTCTTTTTGAGCACTTTACCGTCTACGGCTTAGATACGACATCTCATAAAAAAGCGACCGAAGCCAGGCTGCGGTCGCTTTTTCATTCGTCAAACAAACTACTTATTTGGTTGGGTCACGGCGCAGGACCTCGTCGATGAGGCCGTATTCTTTGGCTTCCTCGGCACGGAACCAGTTATCGCGGTCCGAATCCTTGTCGATCTGCTCCGGCGTTTTGCCCGTGTGATTAGCCAGGATTTCGTACAACTCCTCGCGCAGTTTTACGATCTCTCGGGCCGTGATCTCAATATCCACCGACTGTCCCTGCGAACCACCCGACGGCTGGTGAATCATCACCCGCGCGTGGGGCAACGCCGACCGCTTACCGGCGGCACCACCGGCCAGCAAGACCGCGCCCATCGACGCGGCCAAACTCGTACAAACCGTTGCCACATCGGGCCGAACGTACTGCATGGTGTCGTAGATACCTAAACCGGCGTATACCGAACCGCCGGGGCTGTTGATGTACATCAGAATGTCTTTCTTGGGATCGGCCGATTCCAGAAAAAGTAACTGGGCGACCACGATGTTGGCGATGTTGTCATCCACACCGGTACCCATAAAAATAATCCGATCGGCCATCAGCCGCGAAAAAACGTCTACTTCGCGGAAGTTCATCGGCCGCTCTTCAATAACCGAGCGGGTCATGTTTTCGACGGTGTGGTTGACATATCCGTCCACGGTCAGCCCGTTGAGGCCCATGTGGTGTACGGCAAACTTGCGGAATTCCTGTCCCTGATTCATGCGTATCTGCTTTAGATTGGTAACGAAAGTAAAATTTTGTAAGTTCAGTGACTATACACGGGGCATTGGCCCGGAATACGGACGCAAAATTGTGTTTTCCCACGCAGAAACCGCGTCAGTCTGACTTGAGAATTTATCGAACCTACTTGAGATGAAAGTAACCACGGGCGAACGCATTCGCGTACGGCGTCTGCAACAAAATTATTCGCAGGAAAACCTGGCCGACCTGCTAAACCTGTCCACCACGGCCTACGGCGATATCGAACGCGGTAAAACCGACTTGACGCTGACCCGGTTAGCGCAGATTGCAACCGCCCTAAACTGCTCCTCACTGGACCTGCTAACCGATGATATTCCGCTGACACACGCAGCCGAAGTGCCGGATACGCACGAACTGGAAACCCTGCGCCTGACGGTGGAGAAGCAACAGATTGAACTGGAGAAACTTCGCCTGGAAGCGGATTATTGGAAACGCCGGTACGACGACCGGGTCATGATGGAAGTCGCCCGCGCTGTAGGAACCGAGAAAACGCGGGAACGGATTGGGTTTTAGAAGTTAAAACCCCTAAATCCCCTGAAGGGGACTTTACGGAGTTAGATACTGGTAAATGGTGTCTAAGTCAGTAAAGTCCCCTTCAGGGGATTTAGGGGTTTCTATCCTACCGCTTCTCAGCCAATGCCTTGAACTCGTCTACCGAAACGGGTTGGGTATTGATGGTCAGCTTCGTTTTGGCGAAGTCGATGATCTTGTCGTCAAACACGCGGTTGTACAGGCTGCTGTAGTTTTGGCCGTTGTTTTTCTCGTCCATCAGGTAGTTCCGGGCGATACGGTCGATGGTTTCGTCCATCTCGGAGTTATCCGTGCTGGTGAAGCCGAACTGCTCCCGCACCATCTGCCGCGTCACCTCCATCACCTCGGCAAACTCTACCTTAATGTCGGACTGCTCAGCCATCTTGTTCTTGATGAGCTGCAGCTTAACAGTCTTCGTGAAATCGTCGTACTGCTCTTCGATCTGCTCACGGGTGAATTTACCTTCGTTGGTATCGACCAACCAATTTTTCAGAAACTCGTCGGGCAGCAGAATCGGCGTGTTTTCCAGCAGCGATTTTTCGATGTCGGCCCGCAGCAGCGAATCCGATTCCCGGACGTAATTACCCGTGACGATATCTTTCACTTTGGCCCGGAACTGCTCTTCATTTTCGACCGCACCGATGCCCAGCACTTTATCAAAAAACTCCTGATTCAGTTCGGCGGGCAGGTGCCGGGTGATGCTTTCGAGTGTAAAGGCAAACTCACCCGTCAGGTCAGTGGCTTCGTCGCGCTTCACGCCGGTCACTAAAGAACGATCTTTCTCATCGGGGAACGCGGCTGCGATGTCGAACGTGACGGTTTCGCCCACGCGCTGACCCACGAACAGGCCCCGGACCTCCTCGGCCATTTTCTTGAGAGGAACCGCAGTTTTTGTCGAGAATGCATCGTCACCGTCGGCCACTTTCTTCAGTTCACCGTCCAGCGTGTCGTCTTCGATGGCCGCGTCGGCGTGTTCGTGGCTATGAAACTGCTGGCGAAGGTTAGCCACCGTTTCCTCTACTTCCGCATCGCCCGCCTGAATCTCGTATTTGGTTATGGTGGGTAAACCCGCCAAGTCGAGTTCAAAGTCGGAGGCAAGGCCCAGTTCGTAGGTGAATTCGAAATTCTCCTGACTATCCCAGTCGATGGAATCGCCCTGCTCCCGGTTCGGAATGGGATCACCCACTACCTGCAACTTGTTTTCGCGGATGTAGCTGGTAACGGATTTGCTCAGGAGGTTATTGATTTCGTCGATCAGGATGCCTTTGCCGTACATTTTCTGCACTAACGAAGCGGGTACTTTACCGGGGCGAAACCCCTTCAGGGCCACACGCTGACCGGTTTCCCGTAATTTCTTCGCTACTTCCGACTTATAGTCTTCCGGGGTTACCGTGATCTTCAGCGACGCATTGGTCTCGCTGGCTTTTTCGAGTGCTATATCCACAATCCTATAGGTTTAAAATGATTGAATGATTGAATCGAAGAATTATTGAATGAGCGAAAAGCCCTTAGTATTCAATCATTCGACAACTCAATCATTCAAACTTTGTACGGGCGGAGGGACTCGAACCCCCATGCCTTGCGGCACCAGATCCTAAGTCTGGCACGTCTACCAATTTCGCCACGCCCGCAGGTGACTCCCCGAAAAAAATCGGAGTGCAAAGGTAAGCAGAACTTTAGACCGAACAACAATAGAGCCGAAACCTTTTATTTTTTTTCCCCAATGGTGGTTGAGTTGCGCTATTTATTTTGTTAACTTGGTGAAACGAGTACAACAACCGGAACACCAAACATGAACGTAACCGAACCCCGGCCCCCCGCCGAACCCGTAATCGATCTGGACCAGGAACGTCAGGAGATTCTCCGGCGCTACCGCCGGTTGCTGCGGGCCGCGAAGCCACTGCTGAAAGACGACGATGCCAAGCTGATCAAAAAAGCATTCAACACCTCCGCCGAAGCCCACGTTAACATGCGCCGACGGTCGGGCGAGCCGTATATATATCATCCGCTGGCCGTCGCCCAGATTGCGGTCGAGGAAATCGGACTCGGCACCACCGCCATTGTGGCCGCCCTGCTCCACGATGTGGTCGAAGATACCGAAACCACCATTGACGACATTGAGCGGCAGTTCGGCCATAAAATCGCCACCATCATTGACGGCCTGACCAAGATTTCGGGCATTTTCGAGTACGGCACCTCGCAACAGGCGGAGAATTTCCGCAAGATGCTGCTGACCCTCTCCGACGATGTACGGGTGATTCTGGTAAAACTCGCCGACCGGCTGCACAACATGCGGACGCTGGACTCGATGCCCCGCGACAAGCAGTTGAAAATCGCGTCGGAGACGATTTACATCTACGCGCCCCTCGCCCACCGGCTGGGTTTGTACGCCATCAAATCCGAACTCGAAGACCTGTACCTAAAATACGTTGAGCCGGACGCCTACAAGGACATTGCCCGCAAACTCCGCGAAACCAAGGCCTCCCGCGATAAATTCATTGCCACGTTTATCAAGCCGATTGAGGACGATTTGCAGGAAACCGGCATTCCCTACATCGTCAAAGGGCGGCCCAAGTCTATTTATTCGATCTGGACCAAGCTCAACAAGAGCAAAAAGCCGTTCGAGGAAATTTATGACCTGTTTGCCGTTCGGGTGATCCTGAACGTGCCGACGGAGGAAGAAAAAGCGGCCTGCTGGCGGGCGTATTCCATCGTAACGGACCATTATAAGCCTAATCCCGACCGCCTGAAAGACTGGATCAGCACCCCGCGCACCAACGGCTACGAATCGTTGCACACGACCGTAATGAGCAAGACCGGGCAATGGGTAGAAGTGCAGATTCGGACGCAGCGGATGAACGAGATTGCCGAAAAGGGGTACGCGGCCCACTGGAAGTACAAGGGCAACGATGTGCAAACCGGCGCGGGCATCGAAACCTGGATCAGTCAGGTGCGGGAGATGCTCGAAACATCGGACAAGGGCGATAAAACGGCTGCCGTTGAGTTTCTGGACGATTTCCGGAGCAACCTCTACAGCGAAGAAGTATTTGTGTTCACCCCAAAAGGCGATCTGAAAGTGTTACAGCGCGGAGCGACGGCACTCGATTTTGCGTTCGAGATTCACACCCAGATTGGTGCCCGGTGCATGGCTGCGAAAGTAAATCAGGTGCTGGTGCCGCTCAGTCACGTGCTGCACAACGGCGATCAGGTGGAGGTGATTACCTCCAACAAACAGAAGCCCAACGAAGACTGGCTCCGGTTTGTGGTGACCTCGAAAGCCAAGACCAAGATCAAAGACCTCATCAAGGAGGAGAACAAACATTACATCACCGACGGCCGCGAGATCGTGTCGAAGAAGCTGAAAACGCTGCGGCTCGAACTCACCAACGAGGTTATCAATCAGTTGCGGGCGTATTTCGGCTCAAAAACGACCAATGATTTCTTCTACCGCGTCGGCAAAGGGCACATCGACGTAGCGGAACTGAAGAAGTTCAAGTCGGAAAAGGATGCCCGCGAAAATCAGCAGAGCAAGCTCAACGCCGATACCCTGCCCGATGGCAAGGCGTTCGAGAAGGAGCTGAAAAAGATTCACGGCGAACGCGCCGACGCCGATATGCTGCTCATCGGCGAGGACATGGACAAGATCGACTATACGCTGGCCAAGTGTTGCAACCCCATTTCGGGCGATGACGTGTTTGGGTTCGTGTCGATCAACGAGGGCATCAAAATACACCGCGTCAGTTGTCCGAACGCCGTTGAACTGATGTCGAAACATGGTAACCGGGTGATTAAGGCCAAGTGGACCTCCCAAAAAGACCTAGCGTTTCTGGCCGGTCTGCGTATCATTGGTACGGATCGCGTAGGGCTCATCAGCGACATGACGCGCATCATCAGCAACGAACTGCACATCAACATGCGCTCGGTGACCATCGACACGCAGGATGGGGTATTCGAGGGCAACATCAAACTATACGTGCACGACACGGGCCACCTCGAAACGCTCATGCGCAAGTTGGAACGGATTCAGGGCGTGTTTGAAGTCGTCCGGTTCGACTAAAGTCAGTTCGTGGTTTGTCGTTAGTAATGGTTGGCCGCGGCCGACCGTTACTAACGACAAACCACGAACTCGTAAATCACAAACTATTACCTTTGCCTTATGCAACCTCCACAAACCAATCTGGAATCGGCGCGGAGCATTTTCACGGCGTACCTTGAACGTAAGGGGCTGCGGAAAACACCGGAACGTTTTGCCATTCTGGAAGAGATTTACAACCGCAAAGACCACTTCGACGTGGACGAGTTGTATATCTCGATGAAGAATAAAAAGTACCGGGTCAGCCGCGCCACCGTTTATAATACGCTGGACGTGCTGGTCGACTGCGATTTGGTGACGAAGCATCAGTTTGGTAAAAACCTGGCGCAGTACGAAAAATCGTACGGCTTCCGGCAACACGACCACCTGATTTGCACCGACTGCCACCAGGTGATGGAGTTCTGCGATCCGCGCATCGGCACGATTCAGAACCTGGTGGGCGAGATGCTGAAGTTCAACGTCATGCACCACTCGCTGATTTTTTACGGGAGTTGCAACCGGCAACCCTGCGAAAACCGGACGCGGACAGCACACGGGCAGGATACCGTAAAAGGCAGCGACAGTCAGATCGTACAGGAACCGGTGTGATAATGCACCTAAAAGCTAATTGAATGAACGCGTACGCTGAATTTATTGACTTCATTGCAGCCGGAGTAACACCGGAGCAGCTACTCAGTTTTCGGGCTTCGGACGTAATGCGGGAACGGTTTTACAATCTACTGCAAAAAGAGAAAGCGGGTACGGCCGCCGAAGCCGATAAGGCCGAATTAGATCAATGTATGGAACTGGAACACATTGTCAGAATGGCGAAAGCAAGAGCGAAAAGGCATGTCAAGGGGCAATGACTACATTTCAGTAGCCGTTCGTCGGCGGGTTTCATTACGAGCCGCTTACCTGTATGAATACTGCCTTTTCCCCGATGCCGAAACCTTTTTCGGTTGCGAGATCGACCATATTATCAGTCTGAAACATGGTGGTTCCAATGCCGAAACGAATTTGGCCTACGCCCGCCCGGCCTGTAACCGAAATAAGGGGAGCGACATTGCTTCTATGGACTGGGATTCAAATCAGGTAGTTCGTCTGTTTAACCCACGAACAGATATCTGGTCGGAGCATTTTCAACTATCCGGTAATCGTATTGAGCCACTGACAATTATTGGCATAATGACAGTTAGAATACTGCGCTTTAATGACGACAATCGTCTTGATGAGCGAGATTATACTTTTTACGAATAACAGTATGGTAGATGTATTATTAGGCCTCCAGTGGGGCGACGAAGGAAAAGGTAAAATTGTGGATGTACTGGCTCCGCAATACCAGGTGGTTGCCCGGTTTCAGGGTGGTCCCAACGCCGGCCATACGCTGGAGTTCGACGGGTTCAAACATGTCCTGCACCAGATTCCGTCCGGTATTTTCCGGTCCGAAATTCTCAACATCATTGGCAATGGCGTCGTGCTGGACCCGATTGTCTTTCGCCGGGAGATCGACGGGCTGGCGAAGTACAACCTTGATTTGAACAGTAATTTGTTGATCTCCCGGAAAGCGTCCCTTATCATTCCGACGCACCGGCTGCTGGATGCGGCTGCGGAACAAGCTAAAGGTGAATCGAAAATTGGCTCGACCCTGCGCGGTATCGGTCCCACGTATCAGGACAAAGTTGCCCGGCAGGGGCTGCGCGTGGGGGATATGCTATCGCCCAATTTTCGGCAGAAATATGACCACCTGGTAGCCATCCACAAGACCACGCTCGATCACTACGGGTTTGATTATCAGTCGGTATTACCACAAGCCGAAACCGATTTCTTTTCGGCGGTGGAGTTCATGAAGGGCTTTCAACTGACCGACAGCGAGTACGAAATGCAGGACGCTTTGGCCGGCAACAAACGCGTTCTGGCCGAAGGAGCACAGGGTTCGATGCTGGACATTGACTTTGGCTCGTACCCGTTCGTGACCAGTTCGAGCACCATGACGGCGGGTGCCTGCACCGGTCTGGGCATTTCGCCCCGGCAAATCGGCGAGGTGTACGGCATCTTCAAAGCCTATTGCACCCGTGTCGGCAGCGGCCCGTTTCCGACCGAACTGATAGACGAGACGGGTGAAAAAATGCGGGCTGAAGGCCGTGAATTTGGCGCGACAACGGGCCGTCCGCGCCGGTGTGGCTGGTTGGATTTACCCGCCCTGAAATACGCCATTATGCTCACCGGAGCCACGCAGTTGGTGATGATGAAAGTGGACGTGCTGAACATCTTCGAGACCATCAACGTCTGTACGCACTATCAAATGGCAGATGGAACCGTGTCGGACCGGCTCCCGTATGACCTCTGCGACACGGCCGTAACGCCGGTTTACAAAGTGTTCAACGGCTGGCAAACAGATCTGGGCGCGTTCCATACCTACGACGAACTACCGGCGGAATTGGCGGCTTACATCGCTTTTCTGGAAGAAGAACTGAATCTGACCATCAGTTTCATATCGACCGGCCCCGACCGCGAAGCCATTATTCACCGGCAGGCAGCGGGGGTATTGGCGTAGGTAAAAAGGTCATTTAATGGTCATTAGTTGTCATTGGCAGTTATTCATGATGTTTAGCGATCAGTGACAACTAAATGACTTGTGTATTATGCTCGATTTCAGACTGCGCGTGTTTCAGGCGGTGGCCCGCAAGTTGAGTTTTACCAAAGCTGCCAACGAACTGTACATCAGTCAGCCCGCCATCACCCGTCATGTCCGCGAACTGGAAGGCGAACTCGGGTTGCGGCTGTTCGAGCGGAAAGGCAACTCCATTGCGCTAACCCCGGCCGGTACGCTGCTGCTGCAACACGCCGACGCCACGGAAAACCTCTGGCGCGATACGGCCTTTAAACTCAGCACCCTCAAGAATCAGGTAGCCGGTACGCTGCGGCTCGGTGCCAGCACGACCAACGCGCAGTACGTACTGCCGCCGGTACTGGCCCGCTACCACCAGCAGTTTCCCGAAGTAACAGTGAGTTTACTGAACGGCAACACCGAACAAATCGAGCAGTCGCTGCTGCACAAACAAATCGACCTCGGCCTGATCGAAGGAGCCGGTCGCCACCCCGAACTAACCTACACCGAATTTTTGCAGGACGAAATCGTCGCCGTCGCCAACACCAAAAGCACACTGGCAAAGTACGATGAGTTGACCCTGGCCGAACTCAAAACCATTCCACTCGTGCTGCGTGAGCCGGGGTCGGGTACGTTGCAAATCATTCAGCGGGCATTGCAGGAACAGCACATCCGGCTCAGCGATTTGACCGTAGCCATGCACCTCGGCAGCACCGAAGGCATCAAAACCTACCTCGACCACGCCGATTGTTTAGCGTTCGTGTCTTTATCGGCCGTGCTGAAAGAGATTCAGGCGGGCTGGTTAAAAGTCATCGACCTGCCCGAATTAGACATGACCCGTTCGTTTTGCTTTATACAGCCCGTAGGCCCCGTCGATGAACTATCAGCCTCATTTATGCGGTTTACGCAGCACTTTTATAACCGGAACGTATAATGGATCTGTACTGTAACTGGCGATTATGCTGTTGTTGCGTCGGTTATTACCACTCACAAATCCGAGCAATCAACCTGTTTGCCCAACCGCCTGAAAACCGACATCTTTAACCGTATTCTCCTGCTGCACTATGCCTGCTCAACCGAACCGGAATCTCTTCAACCGACGGGGTTTCCTCAAAAAATCAGCCCTGACGTCGATGGCGGGGTTGCTGGGTACCGAGATCATCTTTGCCAATCAGTTGCCGAAAGGATATCTACCGCTGGCGTTCGACCAGCCGAACCCGATGGCGACCAAACACAAAGACCTCGTGGTGCTGAACGACAAGCCCTGGAACGTGGAGACACCCGCCCACCTGCTCGACGATGCCATAACACCCGCCGACAAGCTGTTCATCCGCAACAACGGCCTCATCCCCGAAACTGTCGACCCGGCCACCTGGACACTGACCATCAACGGGGAGTCGGTACGGGCACCCAAAACGTATAAACTGAGCGACCTGAAGACCAAATTCAAAACCTATACGTATCAATTAGTCCTCGAATGTGCGGGCAATGGCCGGGCAGGGTACTTTCCCAAAACGGCTGGTAATCAATGGACCGAGGGTGGAGTGAGTTGCGCCGAGTGGACAGGTGTGCGGCTAAAAGACATTCTGGCCGACACAGGGCTGAAGGCCGATGCCGTTTACATTGGTTATTACGGCAAAGACCTGCACCTGAGCGGAGACCCGAAACTATCGCCGATTTCGCGGGGGGTACCGATGCCGAAAGCGCTCGAAGACGAAACCTTAGTGGCCTGGGCGATGAATGGCCAACCGATTCCGCTCACCAACGGGGCACCGCTGCGGCTCGTGATTGGCGGCTGGCCGGCGTCGGTCTCGGGGAAGTGGCTGCATACCATTGCGGTGCGAAACAAGGTCCATGACGGCGTGAAAATGACCGGTAAAAGCTACAAACTGCCCCAATATCCCGTTGAACCGGGTGTCGACCCGCCGGAAAGCGACTTTAAGATTATTGAGTCGATGCCCGTAAAATCGCTGATTACGTTTCCTAAAACCGGACTGCAAGTACCAACGGGGCAATCGCTGACGTTACGGGGACACGCCTGGGCGGGCGACCGGTCCGTGAAAACGGTAGAAGTTTCCCATGATTTTGGCGCAACCTGGCAACCGACTGACCTCAAACCTGCCCGTAACCGGCTGGCCTGGCAGCATTGGTCGGCCACGGTACAACTTCCACAAAAAGGATATTACGAAATCTGGGCGCGGGCGACCGACGATGCGGGTGTATCGCAGCCGATGGTGATGCCACAATGGAATCCCGAAGGCTATTGTAACAATGCCTGCCACCGCATTGCCCTGAAAATAGTTTAAGCCTGAGATTATGAAAACAATACTCCTTTTGCTGACAGCAGGCTGGTGGCTGACACTTATGGATCAACCTGTGGAGCCGACGTTAACGGTCTTAACTGCGAACGTATCGGTGCAGGATACACTGGATACCGAAACGGGCCTGGTGATTGACAATCAGTTGATGCTGGTGAAAGCGCAGTGTACGGGCTGTCATTCGAGCAAGCTGATTACCCAGAACCGCTTCACCCGCGAGGGCTGGAAAGAAAAAATCCGCTGGATGCAACGGACCCAGAAGCTGTGGGATCTGGGCGAAACCGAACCCGTGGTACTGGATTATCTGGTAAAACACTACGGACCCCAGGCCCGTGCGTTCAATGGCCGACGCCTGCCGCTGACCGGTATAACGTGGCATGAGTAACGGCTTTCCCGAGCCATTCACCGTTAATTTTTCCTAAATCACTGGCTCTCGGTCGGGCGTGTTAAGTGGCTATGGCCGAAAAAAAGCTATTTTTGCGCACAACCCAACTTCTGCAAGCAGTTTCTGAATGGCGCGTACCAAAAAAGTAGGCAAGTACCCCAGCGGCATGATTTTGTTCAGCCTGACGCTGGCGTTGTTTCTCATTGGCTTTTGCGGACTGCTGGCCATTCAGTCAAAACGCTTAGTCACTTACATCCGCGAAAACAACGAAGTCCGGGTTTTCCTGGACAAAGACTTCGATTCGTCCCGCGTCGATTCGCTCTATAAAGTGCTGACTGTCCGTCCTTATGCCCTGTCGACAAACGGTACCTCGCAGGTTAAATTCGTGAGTAAAGACGAAGCGGCCAAAGAGTTTATCGCCGAGACAAAGGAAGATTTTCGTCAGATTTTAGACGCCAACGAGAATCCCCTGCGCGACAGCTACCGCATCAAATTACGCGAAGACTATTTCGAAGAGTCGAAGTTACAGGGCGTTAAAAGTGATCTGGAGCAGATAGACGGGGTATTTGAGGTGGCCTATCAGGAAAACTTAGTGGACAGCATCAACCATAACATTACCCGTATTTATTTAGTGATGTCAGCCTTTGCGCTCATTCTGCTCATCATCATCATTGTGCTGATGAACAATACCATCCGGCTGGCCCTGTATTCACAACGGCTCCTGATTCGGAGCATGCAATTGGTTGGGGCAACCAACGGATTTATTACCCGGCCCTTTCTGGGGCGGGGCATCGTACAGGGGTTCATCGCCGGATTGATTGCGTCGGGCTTACTGATTGCGGTCTTACAGGTAGCCATCAACCAGATGCCCGAGATAGACGCCCTGCAACAGCCGCTGCAAGTAGCGATCCTGCTGGCGGGTCTGATTGGCTTAGGTGCCCTGATTGGCTTAATCAGCACGTTTCAGGCCGTAAACCGCTATTTGGGCCTGTCGCTGGACGAGTTATATTGAAACCAGTTTGTGGTTCGTAATTTGTAGTTATTGCCACTACGAACCACTAACTACAAACCACAAATTACAAACTACATAACATGAACTCACTTCCCTTTGGCAAACAGAACTACCGGCTCATGATTGCCGGTATCGCCATCATTCTGCTCGGCTTTTTCATCATGAGTTTAGACAAAGAAGAATTTGGCTTCGGGTTTCTGGGCCTGACCCTGGGTCCGTTCACGGTCATCAGTGGCTTTGCCGTTGAGTTTTTTGCCATCCTGACCAAGCCAAAACAGTCCTGATGGAGTTGATTCATGCCGTTATGCTGGCCATTATCGAGGGCCTGACCGAATTTTTGCCCATTTCGTCCACCGGGCACATGATTATTTACTCGTCGCTGGCGGGCATTGCCGGTAACGAGTTCACTAAGTTATACACCGTCGATATTCAGTTCGGCTGCATCATCTCGGTCCTGGTGCTGTACCACCGGCGTTTTTTGGTGAGCCGTACACCGGGTTATCAGGCACCGTCGTGGCTCAGTGCCGTACCGGCCAATCTGCAACCGGCGGCTGACTTCTACAGCAAACTCTTTATCGCGTTTCTACCAGCCGCCGTCATCGGTTTCCTGCTGAACGACTTTATCGACTCGCTGCTGGAACACGTGACCGTAGTAGCCATTACGCTGCTGCTGGGCGGTATCGTGCTGGTTTTCATTGATAAGGTTATCAACAAACAACCGAAAGACGGCGACGTTACGACATCGGAAGCGCTGAAAATCGGCTTTTTTCAGTGCATTGCCATGATTCCGGGGGTATCGCGGTCGGCGGCAACGATTATCGGCGGCATGTTTCAGGGCTTGACCCGGCAGCAGGCGGCTGAGTTCTCGTTCTTTCTGGCCGTACCGACAATGGCCGCTGCGTCGGGCTACAAACTGCTGAAAACGTACAAACTGCTCCACGCGGCTGACGTTCAGACACTGCTCATCGGCAACGCGATTGCCTTTGTGGTGGGCCTGCTGGCCATCCGCGGCTTTGTGGGCTTTCTGACCAAATACGGCTTTAAAGTATTCGGCTATTACCGCATCGCCCTTGGTCTGTTGCTGCTGGCATTGCTGGCCGCCGGGGTGAAATTAGACGTGCTGTAAATTCATCGCCGACCTCTTTTGCGGACCTGTAAGGCGTTTATCGCCCTTACAGGTCTTTTGTTTTCTATCTTTGCCCCAATGAATCAGGAACAAAAGCCCGATCCCGGTCACCCTGACGTGGGTCGGATTATTCTCATCGACAAACCCCTGCGCTGGACATCGTTTGATGTGGTGAAGAAGCTGCGCTGGGCCGGAAAATTCAAGAAAATCGGCCACGCCGGTACCCTTGACCCCCTGGCCACCGGGCTGCTGATTCTCTGCACGGGCAAAATGACCAAACAGATCGACCAGTATCAGGCGCAGGAAAAAGAGTACACCGGCACCCTCGTACTGGGCAAAACCACGCCCTCCGTTGATCTCGAAACGGTCTTCGACGCCGAGTTCGACACGGCCGCTATTACATCCGAACAGATTTACGCAGCCGCCCGCCAACTTACCGGCGACATCGACCAGATTCCCCCCATTTATTCGGCCATCCGCGTCAACGGCGAACGGCTGTACGAAAAGGCCCGCCGGGGCGAAACCGCCGGTGAGGTCGAGGGCGGCATTAAATCGCGGACGGTAACGGTCTCGGTTTTTGAGTTGAACACCGACCGTTTCCCCGAAATCGACTTCCGGATTGTGTGTTCCAAAGGAACGTATATTCGCAGTTTAGTGCGGGATCTGGGCCTGCTGCTCAACAACGGTGCGTACATGAGTGCCCTCCGCCGAACCCGCATTGGCAGCTTCCGGGTCGACAATGCCGAAACCATCGAAGGCTTCGTGGCGCAGCACCGCCCGGCCCAACCAGACGTAATCGCATGATCGTTCACCGTGGTATTGATACCGTTCTGCCCCTGACCAACGCCGTTGTGACGAGTGGTACGTTCGATGGCGTTCACCGGGGGCACCAGACCATTCTGACCCGCCTGACCGAAATCGCCCGGAGCAGCGCCGGGGAGTCGGTGGTGCTGACGTACTGGCCACACCCCCGCACGGTGGTTTCCAACGACAGCCAGAACCTCAGGCTCCTCTCGACCTTAGAGGAGAAAACGGCTCTGCTCGATGCCGTTGGCATTGACCATTTGGTGGTGATTCCGTTTACCCGGTCGTTTTCTGAACTGACGTCCGAAGAATTTATCCGCCAGGTGCTGATCGAGAAAATTGGCACGAAGAAATTAGTCATCGGCTACGACCACCGCTTTGGCCGCGACCGCGAGGGCGGTTTCGACTACATCCGGGCGCATCAGGCCGAGTACGGTTTCGAGGTTGAGGAGATTCCCCGTCAGGATGTCGAAGCGGTAGGCGTTAGTTCGTCCAAGATTCGCACGGCGCTGGCCGAAGGGAATATCGCGACCGCCAACCGGTTTCTGGGGCGGCTCTACAGCCTGACCGGCACCATCGTGAAAGGGCAGCAGCTTGGCCGCACCATCGGTTTCCCCACGGCCAACATGCAGGTCGACGATCCGGTGAAGCTGATTCCGGCCAATGGCGTCTATGCGGTAGACATTGCGTACAAAAACCAGACGCTCGGCGGTATGCTTAATATCGGCCTGCGCCCCACCGTGGGCGGCACCTTCCAAACCATCGAGACGTATATTTTCGACTTCGATACCGACATCTACGGCGAACACCTGACCCTTAAATTCAGGGCGTTTCTTCGTCCTGAACAAAAATTTCCGGGCTTACCTGCCTTAGTCGCACAGTTGAAAATAGATGAAGAACGGGCGCGGGCGGTGCTGGCTTCATAAACCGCACCGTTGAAACGGTAGGCTAAAATCGGCTACCTTTGTGAATAAATTGATGTAGCTATGCAACCTGTTCAACCATTTTCTAACCTGCAACTTGAGTTACTGAACGTTTTTTCCCGCTCAGTAACCGACGAAGATTTGTTGGCAATCAAGCAATTAATCGCTGATTATTTTGCGCAGAAAGCAACATCCCTCGCCGATGATGCCTGGAGGCAGAATGATTTTAGCGAGTCGACAATGAATGAATGGCGGCAGTCTCACCTTCGGACACCTTATCGCGTTGTTTCGTCGGGTAAGCCGGATGCCTGATAATGAAAATAGTTATTGACACAAACCTGTTACTTAACTTAGTTCAATTTCTACCAAATCAACCTCCCATTGGCTCTACCAAGCCATATTTCAGGGTACGTTTACGCTGTGCGTAACGACTGACATTCTACAGGAATATGATGAAATTATTGAATGGGGATTTCGTCGTCGCGACATTGCCGATAGTGTCCTTGAGGCATTAATTAACTCTCCCTACGCTCAGCAGGTAACTGTTTCTTATTTCTGGTGGCGGATCACGGTCGATCCCGACGATAATAAATTCTCCGATTGTGCTTTTGCGGCAGGAGCCAATTATTTAGTCACAGAAGACAGTCATTTTAGTGTACTTAGGGAATATGACTTCCCTGCTTTCAGAGACGTTAATCTTGCCGAATTTCAACTCATACTGAACGAATATGCAGCAAAAAATCCGGCGCGAAGACGCCCTTGAATACCACGCGAAAGGTCGTCCCGGAAAAATTGAGGTTATTCCGAGTAAAGAAACCGACACGCAGCGCGACCTATCCTTGGCCTACTCACCGGGTGTGGCCGAACCCTGTCTGGCTATCGCCGAGAACGTCGAGGACGTTTATAAATATACCGCCAAAGGCAATCTGGTGGCCGTTATTTCCAACGGAACGGCCGTTTTGGGCCTCGGCGACATTGGCCCCGAAGCCAGCAAACCCGTTATGGAAGGCAAAGGGCTGCTGTTTAAAATCTACGCCGATATTGATGTATTTGACATTGAACTGAACACCCGCGACGTCGACGAATTTGTACGCACGGTCAAGATTCTGGAGCCAACGTTTGGGGGGGTGAACCTGGAGGACATCAAAGCGCCGGAATGCTTCGAAATCGAGCGACGGCTGAAGCAGGAACTGAACATTCCCATCATCCACGACGATCAGCACGGCACGGCCATCGTGAGCGGGGCCGCCCTGATTAATGCCCTTGAACTGGTGGGCAAACCCATTGAAACGGCCAAAATCGTGTTTGCCGGGGCCGGCGCAGCAGCCATTTCGTGCGCCCGGCAGTACGTCGCCCTCGGTGCCCGGCCCGAAAACATCGTGATGTTCGACGTGGTGGGACCGCTCCGCGCCGATCGTACCGATCTCAGCGAAATCACCCGCCCGTTTGCCACCGACCGCGACATTCACTCGCTCGACGATGCCTTTGCCGATGCCGACGTGTTTGTGGGTTTATCGAAAGGCAACCTGGTGAATCAAGCCATGATCCGCTCCATGGCTAAGGACCCGATTGTCTTTGCCATGGCCAATCCAACGCCCGAAATCAGTTACGAAGATGCCATTGCCGTCCGCACCGACATCATTATGGCAACAGGCCGCTCCGATTACCCCAATCAGGTAAACAACGTGCTGGGTTTCCCTTACATTTTCCGGGGAGCCTTAGACGTGCGGGCCACGGAGATCAATGAAGCCATGAAATTAGCCGCCGTACACGCCTTGGCCGATCTGGCGAAAAAGACCGTCCCCGACATCGTTAACCTGGCGTACGGGGAGTCAAACCTGACCTTCGGCCGGACGTATATTTTGCCCAAACCGGTTGATCCGCGTTTGTTGAGCTGCGTGGCACCGGCCGTGGCACGGGCAGCCATGGAATCGGGAGTGGCGAAACAACCCATCACCGACTGGGACGCCTACAGTGTGCAACTCGCCGGCCGGCTGGGGCAGGATAATCAGATTACCCGCGTAATTCTGACCAAAGCTAAACGCAATCCGAAACGGGTAGTGTTTGCCGATGCCGAGAACCTGAAAGTGTTGAAAGCGGCTCAACAGGTGCGGGATGAAGGCATTGCGCACCCCATTCTGCTGGGCGAAACAGCTAAAATTCAGCAGTTAATCATCGAAAACAGCCTCGATCTGAGCCAGATTCGCATCATCGACCCACGGGCACCGGAGCAGGCAGGTTTGATCGACCGCTTCACGGACATTTATTTCCAGAAACGGCAGCGAAAGGGGGTCAACCCGCGCGAAGCCCGGAAAACGATGTATTACCGGAATTATTTCGGCGCGATGATGGTCGAAACGGGCGAAGCCGACGCGCTGATCTCCGGTCTGACCAGCAACTACCCCGATACGATTCGGCCCGCCTTGCAGGTAATCGGCATTGAGCCGGGGGTGCAGAAAGTAGCCGGTATGTACATTCTGCTGACCAAGCGCGGCCCGCTGTTTTTCTCCGACACCACGGTCAACTTTAACCCGACCGCCGAAGAATTGGTCGAAATCACGGAGATGACAGCGCGGGCTGTAGAGCGATTCAACATTAAGCCGCGCATCGCCCTGATGACGTACTCCAACTACGGCAGCGCGAAGGGCGACGATGCGCTGAAGATGAGCAAAGCCACTGAAATTCTGCAAAAGAAACACCGCGACATGGTGGTCGACGGTGAAATTCAGGCGCACTTAGCCTTCAATACGGAGTTGCTGCGGCAAAATTACCCGTTCAGCAAATTAGCCGAGGAAGGCGCGAACACGCTGATTTTTCCGAATCTCTCGGCGGCTAACATTGCGTACAACCTGATGGCCGAAGCCGCTGGTTTTGAGTTAATTGGACCTATTTTACTTGGTCTCCGCAAGCCCGTGCATGTCTTGCAGCTTGGCTCGTCAGAACGCGAAATCGTTAACATGGTCGCCATCGCGGTGGTGGAGGCACAGGGGAAATAGATAGAAACGGATAGAACGCAGATTTTCATGATCGCTATGATTTAAAAAAGATCAACGGTCCGCCGTCGCGGTTTAAAATCTTAATGATCATGAAAATCTGCGTTCTATCCTTCATTAGTGAATCATGTCAAGAATCTTAACGGGAATTCAAAGCAGCGGACGACCGCATTTGGGCAACATACTGGGCGCGATTAAGCCCGCCGTCGACTTATCGAAACTGCCCGACAACGAATCATTTCTGTTCATTGCCGACCTGCATTCGCTCGTCAGCCTGAAAGATGGCCAAACCCGGCGCGACTTTACCCGCGCCATTGCCGCTACCTGGCTGGCGTTTGGGTTCGATACGGTCAAGAACACGTTCTGGCGGCAGTCGCGGGTACCGGAGCATACCGAACTGGCGTGGTACCTGAACTGCTTCACGCCCATGCCGATGCTCCAGAACGCGACATCGTTTAAAGAGAAGTCGGAGAAAGGAGCATCGGTCAACGCCGGGTTGTTCACCTATCCGGTGTTGCAGGCGGCTGACATTCTCCTCTACGATGCCGAAATTATCCCCGTCGGCAAAGATCAGCGGCAGCACATCGAAATGACCCGCGACATTGCTGCTGCGGTTAATCACCAATACAACGCCGATCTGTTTGTACTGCCCGAACCCCGCATCGACGAGCGGCTGATGGTCATTCCGGGCATCGACGGCCAGAAAATGAGTAAGTCGTACAACAATTACATCGACATATTTCTGCCCGCCAACGACCTCTACAAAGTCGTTAAGAAGATCAAATCCGATTCTACTCCGCTCGAAGAACCCAAAAATCCCGACACCGACATTACGTTTCAGTTGTATTCGCTCGTAGCGTCGGATGCTGACGTTGCGGCCATGCGTCATCACTACGAGGGGGGTAACTACGGCTACGGAACGGCCAAAAAGGTGCTGTATGAACTGCTGATTGAGCGGTTTACGGCCGAACGCGAGCAATTCAACTATTACATGGACAACGACGATGCGCTTGAAGCCGAACTCCGGGCCGGTGAGGAGAAAGCCCGCGCCGTTGCCAGCCAAACCATTCGGCGGGTTCGTGATGTGATGGGGTTTAATTAACGTTTTGCCGAAAGGTTGACCATTCACACAATTAGGCTTGGGATCGGTGGATTTAGGTGGTTATTTACAGGCTGTTACGTCTATAAATAGTCTTCTCATCCACCTAATCTATCCCATGAAAATCATTCGTTTGTACAATGGCTCTCATCAGGGGCCGTCTCACGCGCACAAATTAAATGAGCGCGAACAGCAGTTTATTCAGTTAGCCTGTTCTGATCTGACCTACGTTCAGATTGCGGACCGCATGCACGTCAGTCCCCGTACCGTCGATGGGTACCGGGAGGCTCTTTTTGAGCGGTGCCAGGTCAGAAGCCGCGTGGGTCTGGCACTCTGGGCGGTCCGAACGGGCGTGGTCGAGTTGTAAATCAGGCCCTGTTCCAGTATATTGAGGTAAAATTCATGCGGGTATGACCGGGACGACATCGCTTGCCGAACAACTGAAAGAAAGGCTCCAACAGGAGACGCTTGTGTTTATCGACGCGTCGGTGGACGAGTACTGGACCGTGCTGGACGAACTGGGGGAGGAACCGTTCCCGATGGAATACGACATTGAGTACATAAACGGTCAGATACGGGCACAGGTTGGCATGGCAAGCGACAAACACGAAACGATAGTAGCAAACATTATCAGGGTTTTAGGCACCGCCTATTATGATATGCCCGATATGCGGGTGATGGGCAGCAATAAGATCGTGTACGTACCGCTCTGTGAACTGGCCGTTAAACCCGATGTACTGGTGATGCAGGGAGCAAGTCAGTTAGTTAAACGCAAGGGTCAGGAGTCGGGTATTGTCAATCCGTTTCTGGTGGTCGAAGTGCATTCGGATTCGACGTATTATGAGGATATGCCCGTTAAACTGCGCTGCTACAAACAACTCGAATCGGTGCAGTACATCATTTACCTCGAACAGAGTGTTCCTTACGTCTCGGTCTACACTAAACAGCAGGACAATCGTCACTGGCTCAACGAAGATTACGACAGCCCGGAAGCCGTTGTGCAGTTGGGCACTGTTTCCCTTCCGATGAACGATATATTCCATAAAATTACCTTCGCAGCGTAGCCACGCAATCGTTGGGCATAAAAAATGGAACGTGACCAACACGTTCCATTTTTTATGCCTCTTACGCTCAGGACTTTTCATCGGTATCGGATGCTTTTTTACCAAAGCCGCCGAAGCCTTTCAAGCCGGATGTTAATGAAGAAGACAAGGCCGAAGCGGCTTTCTGAACGGCTGCTCCGTCGATACGGGTAGACTCAGCAGGCGCGTCAATAGCTGGTGTGGCGGCAACCGGGGCATTCAGTTTCTGGTAGTTACCGCTCAGGATCTGTTTGTAATGGTCCGATTCCGACCAGGCCTGTATTTCCTTTACCCGCAGTACCGTGTAGGGATGGGTCTGCCGGAGCATTGACTGTACCTTGATAAATTTGGCCATCCAGTTATCGTCCACATACTCTTCAAACGTGTCAGCCTGCTGCCGGATGGCCTCCACGCTGATGGGATCGCTGAGCGTTTTCGAGTACCCCGCAATCTTACTCAGAGCCTCCGTAACGGCCCCCACGTCCTGCGTGGCCAGCAAAGCCGCCCGATCAGCAGAGAACTCAGCCCGGCGGCTCCACTCCAGAAGGGCATACTGCACACTCAGATCAACGGCACTGTTGAACGGCGGTGGAATCATGCCCGTTACCGACCCGCCGAAGTAGCGGATAAAGTAGGTAAACGTGTTATAAAACATGTGGTCGCACTTGACGTGGCCGAGTTCATGACCGATAATGGCCAGCGTTTCCCGCTCGGTCAGAATATCCAGCAGGGCCGAATTCAGCGTGATGCTGTACCGCTCGACCCCACTGGCGTAGGCGTTGATTTCGCTGGTCGTTTCAATGTACAGTTCGGGCAGTTTCCGCACGTCCAATGCTTTGGCCGCCCTTAAATACGCTTTGTAGAGCGACGGGTACTGATTTTCGCCCACCCGAACGCAGGACGAACTATGGTAATAATGCTGCGAATGCTCAACGTAAGAATTAAGCGTGGAAATGATAGACCGAAATTTGTCAATACCTTTGAGTAAGCCGGTAGCTTCCCGGTCTAAAGAGTGCTGGAACTCCTGATGGGAGAGTTCGGGGAAATAAACAAGATCGTCGCGTAACATAAGTGAGTAAGGGAGTGGTTTATCAGGAAACGAATTGTCGAACATAGCCGCTTCCTGCGGTAAGTTAATCCGACAAATTCAGTAGATAAGATAAAATTTAGTAAATACCCACCTCCCGGTAATGGGTCCGACATAAACCATGCGCGACATCCTTAATCAGCTTGATACAGCGCTTTTCCTTTGGCTCAATGGCCTTCACGCGCCCTGGCTTGACCCGGTAATGGTCTGGATTACGGAGCGCAACAGCTGGTTTCCATTCTATGCCCTGCTCATCGGCTGGTTAGTGTTTCGCTACCGCATCAGAGCCATTGGCCTGATCGTTACGCTTGCCATCGCTGTCGCTCTAAGCGATCAAACGGCCTCGGCGCTGCTCAAACCCCTGACCCTCCGGCTGCGTCCCTGCCACGAACCGGCCATTCAGCCATTTATTCATCCGGTACTCGGCTGTGGCGGGCAGTACGGTTTTGCCTCGTCACACGCAGCCAACGCGTTTGCGCTGGCAATGGGTCTTTGGCTGCTTATCGGCAACTCCTATTCCATGACGAAGTGGCTTTTTCTGTGGGCGTTTATGCTGGCCTATAGCCGGATCTATGTAGGCGCACATTACCCGCTGGATGTACTGGCCGGGGGTGGCGTTGGGGTGCTGATGGCGACCATCAGCGTATGGGGATATAGTAAACTCACCGGACAGCACTTTTCCAAAATTTAGAAGCCTACTGCCTGATTAATAAGTAATTGCCAGCAGTCGGGAGTAGGTCAGCCCCTTTAAACACCGATAAGTACAATTCAATATCCGAAACGCCTAATTCTAAGGCTACGCTTTTTTGTACCTTTGCAGGAAATTTCTGCGGCACCATGGCAGCATTTAATCCGGTCAAAATCTTTTCAGGCAGTGAATCCGTTTATTTAGCCGAAAAGATTGCGCACTACTACGGCAAAGACCTCGGCGGATACACCCTCCGCCGGTTCAGCGACGGCGAGATGTCGCCCAGTTTTGAAGAATCGGTTCGGGGCTGCGACGTATTCCTGATTCAGTCCACCCCCCCACCCACCGACAACCTGATGGAACTGCTCCTGATGGTCGATGCGGCCCGGCGGGCATCAGCGCACTATGTCACCGTAGTCATTCCTTACTTTGGGTATGCCCGGCAGGATCGGAAGGATAAACCCCGCGTGGCCATTGCGGCTAAGTTAGTAGCCAACCTGCTCTCTGCCGCCGGAGCCGACCGGTTGATGACCATTGACTTACACGCCGGTCAGATTCAGGGCTTTTTCGACTTTCCCGTCGACCATCTGGAGGGTACGTCGGTTTTTGTGCCGTATATCCGCAGCCTGAATTTAGATAACCTGGTTATTGCCTCGCCGGACGTTGGTGGTGCGGGCCGGGCGCGGAACTTCGCCAAGCATTTCAACGCCGACATTGTGCTGTGTGATAAACACCGAAAGCGCGCCAACGAGATTGCGTCCATGCAGGTGATTGGCGATGTAGAAGGTGCCAACGTCGTGCTGGTTGATGACCTGATCGACACGGGGGGAACGCTCTGCAAAGCGGCTCAGATTATTCTGGAGAAGGGTGCCAAGTCCGTGCGGGCGGTCTGTACACACCCGGTCATGTCGGGGCAGGCCTCGACCAATATTGCCAATTCGGTACTGGAAGAACTGGTTATTGCCGACACCATTCCGCTGCGGGAACCGAACGGTAAAATACGGGTGTTATCGGTGGCTGAGTTATTTGCCAAAGCCATTGGCCGCATCCGCGATCACGAATCTATTAGCTCACTTTTTATACGTTATTAAATGAGCGAATGGTGAATGGGCGAATTAGTGAATATTTGGAAACATGCATTCACCACCAGCTGAACATTCACTAATTCGCTCATTCTCTCATTTACTAATTAATTTTCAAAATGAAAAAACTCGAGATTGTAGGGTATCACAGAGCGAATCTCGGAAGAGTGGAGTCACAGACGATGCGCATGGATGGTAACATTCCGTGTGTGTTGTACGGTGGCCAGCAGCAGGTGCATTTTTACGCGCCCACCATCCTCTTTCGTGAACTGCTGTACACGCCGGACGTGTACGAAGTAATGCTGAACATTGAAGGCGATGAGTATCGGGCGGTATTGAAAGAATCGCAGTTTCACCCGGTAAACGACATGCTGTTGCACGCCGATTTCATGGAAATCGTGGATGGCAAGCAAATCAAGATTGCTGTTCCGGTTCGTCTGGTCGGCACGGCACCGGGTGTGCAAAAAGGGGGTAAGCTGATAACCCGGATGCGCAAACTGCGCGTGAAGGGCAACGCCGAAAGCATCCCCGATTATATCGACGTCAACGTGGCTGACCTTGACCTCGGCAAATCCGTTCGGGTAAAGGACATCCCGGTAGTAGCAGGCTACGAGTTGCTGGAAAGCGGCACGAATCCGGTGGCAACGATTGAAATTCCCCGCGCCCTGCGCGGTACGGTGGGCAAATAAACCCACTACTTCTTACGCTAATAGACCTGAAAAAAGGCCATCCCGCTTGGGTTGGCCTTTTTTATTTCTCGTCAAACCCGCAGGAAACCCGCTACTAACAAGTCTTCATCGAGTGCTTCCCAATGTATTTTCTGCCCCCGGCCGATAAACCGCCAATTATTGAGGTTCTCATCCGCTGCATCGCGTAACCGGGGGTACCAGTCAATCGGCACACCAATTTCCCGGCCATCTGTCAGCCGAACATACAGTTTACTGTCGGCAAACCAGACATCAGTGGCGAAAACATTTTCGGAATTCTTATTCAACTTGATTAAAAAAATGTAACTGTTTAGGTACGCAATTTGCTAATAATTTCTCGTGGCAGAGACAATGGACACAGGAGAACTAAAGGCGTTGATTAGCAGCTTACTGGCTGAAGTCCAATGTCTGAAAGACC